>DATGNS010000306.1:0-4830 GCA_035306625.1 Pseudomonas sp.
CAGCGCGACGGGCAGGCGCCCGAGGTGGGCGCGCGGGCCGGCAAGCGCATCCCCCTGCGGCAGCGGGACTGAGAAAAGGCCGGCCGGTGGGGCGCGCGGGCGGCTCAACACAGGCTAAAATGCCCCACTTTCCCATCGCCCTCCCGGAGCCCTTCATGTCCAGCATCACCCTGAGTCGCTATCTGATCGAGCAGACTCGCAACTACAACACCCCGGCCGACCTGCGTTTCCTGATCGAGGTGGTGGCCCGCGCCTGCCGCCATATCAGCCACGAGGTGTCGCTGGGTGCGCTGGGCGGCGTGCTGGGCAGCATGGGCACCGAGAACGTGCAGGGCGAAGTGCAGAAGAAGCTGGACGTGCTCTCCAACGACATCCTGCTGGAAGCCAACGAGTGGGGCGGCCACCTGGCCGGCATGGCCTCCGAGGAAATGGAAGAGGCCTACCAGATTCCCGGTCGCTACCCCAAGGGCGCCTACCTGCTGGTGTTCGACCTGCTGGACGGCTCCTCCAACATCGACGTGAACGTTTCCGTGGGCACCATCTTCTCGGTGCTGCGCTGCGCGGATAACCTGCGTGGCCAGGGCGACCTGTCCGAGGAGGCCTTCCTGCAGAAGGGCACCGAGCAGGTGTGCGCCGGCTACGCCATCTACGGCCCGCAGACCATGCTGGTGCTGACCTTGGGCAACGGCGTGAAGGGCTTCACCCTCGACCCGCACATGGGCAACTGGGTGCTGACCCACGACAACATCCGCGTGCCGGAGCAGACCGCCGAGTTCGCCATCAACATGTCCAACCAGCGCCACTGGGAAGCCCCGGTGCGCCGTTACGTCGACGAGATGCTGGCCGGCAAGGAAGGCCCGCTGGGCAAGAACTACAACATGCGCTGGATCGCCTCCATGGTCGCCGACGTGCACCGCATCCTCACCCGCGGCGGCATCTTCATGTACCCGCGCGACGCCCGCGAACCGGAGAAGCCCGGCAAGCTGCGCCTGATGTACGAGGCCAACCCGATGTCGATGATCATCGAACAGGCCGGCGGCGCGGCCACCAACGGCCATCAGCGCATCCTCGACCTCCAGCCCGCATCCCTGCACGAGCGGGTGGCGGTGTTCCTGGGCTCGAAGGAAGAAGTCGAGCGCATCACCGGCTACCACAAGGAGGCCTGAGCCATGCCGGCCTGGCAGCCGCTGCTGGATTGGTGGTTCGGCGCGCCCGCCGCGCCGGGCGAGCAGGCGGCGCGCCAGAACGGCCTGTGGTTCGGCTACCGGCCCGAACAGGACGCCGAGGCGCGCGAGCGCTTTGGCGGGCCGGTCGAGCAGGCCCTGCGCGGCGAGCTGAACTGGGCGAGCGAGCCGCGCGGCTGGCTGGCCGAGCTGATCTGCCTGGACCAGCTCACCCGCATGATCCACCGGGGCACGCCCCGCGCCTTTGCCGGCGATGTCCGCGCCCAGGCGCTGTTGGAGGACGGCCTGCGTCAGGGCTGGGAGCGGCAGCTGACCGACCTGGAGCGGGTGTTCTGCTATCTGGTGCTGGAGCATGCCGAGGACCTGTCCCGCCAGGACCGCGCCGTTGCCGCCTTCGCCGAGCTGCTGTCCCGCCAGACCGGGGCGGATCGCCCGACCTTCCAGTCCTTCCTCGACTACGCCGAGGCGCATCGCCGGGTGATTGCCCGCTTCGGGCGCTTCCCGCACCGCAACGCCATCCTCGGTCGGCCGAGCACGGCCGAGGAGCAGGCCTTTCTCGCCGAGCCCGGTTCCTCGTTCTGAGCGCAGCGGTTCATTCGTCCCGCCGGCTCCCCGCCGGCCGGCTTTCCCGTTAGGCTGCCGCCCATCCGTTGCCAGGAGTTGCCGACCATGTCGTCCCGTCTCTTCATTCTGCCCCTGTGCCTGCTGCTGGCCGCCTGCAGCAGGCTGACCCAGGAGAACTACGCCCAGCTCTCGCCCGGCATGTCGCGGGCCGAAGTGGAGGCGCTACTGGGCAAGCCGACCCAGTGTTCCGGTGCGCTGGGGCTGTCCAGCTGCACCTGGGGCGACACCGAGCGCTATGTCAGCGTGCAGTTCGCCGGTGACCAGGTGCTGCTGTTCTCCGGCAAGGGCCTGCGCTGAGCCGCTATCATCCCGTGATCCGCCGGTGATGCAGCGCCGGCCAACCCGCCTCGGGAGTTCACGCATGCAACCCCTCTATCCAGACATCAAGCCCTACGCGACCCACGCGCTGAGCGTGGATGCCGTCCACACCTTGCACATCGAGGAAAGCGGCACGCCCGACGGGCTGCCGGTCGTGTTCGTGCACGGCGGCCCCGGTGGCGGCTGCGACGCCAGTTCGCGCTGCTACTTCGATCCGACCCTGTACCGCATCATCACCTTCGACCAGCGCGGCTGTGGCCGCTCCACGCCCTTCGCCAGCCTGGAGAACAACACCACCTGGCATCTGGTGGAGGACATGGAGCGCATCCGCGAGCACCTGGGCATCGACAAGTGGGTGCTGTTCGGCGGCTCCTGGGGTTCCACCCTGTCCCTGGCCTATGCCCAGAAGCACCCGGAGCGGGTGCTGGGCCTGGTGCTGCGCGGCATCTTCCTGTGCCGCCCCGAGGACTTCCACTGGTTCTACCAGGAGGGTGCCAGCCGGCTGTTCCCGGACTACTGGCAGGACTTCCTGGCGCCCATTCCCGGCGCCGAGCGCGGCGAGCTGATGCAGGCCTACTACCGGCGCCTGACCGGCGAGGACCAGATCGCCCAGATGCAGGCCGCCAAGGCCTGGGCCGGCTGGGAGGGGCGCACCGCGACCCTGCGGCCCAACAGGGAGGTGGTGGAGAGCTTCCACGAGCGGGCCCTGGCCATCGCCCGCATCGAGTGCCACTACTTCGTCAACAACGCCTTCCTGGAGCCCAACCAGCTGCTGCGCGACATGGAGCGCATCGCCCACCTGCCGGGCATCATCGTGCATGGCCGCTACGACGTGATCTGTCCGCTGGACAACGCCTGGGCGCTGCACCAGGCCTGGCCGAACAGCGAGCTGCAGATCATCCGCGATGCGGGCCACTCGGCCAGCGAGCCGGGCATCATCGACGCGCTGGTGCGCGCCACCGACGCCATGGCGCGGCGCCTGCTGAAACTGTCCGGCAACGGGAGCGACGCATGAAGGGGCTGATTCAGCGGGTACGGGCCGCCCGCGTGGAGGTGGCCGGCGAGGTGGTCGGTGCCATCGACCAGGGGTTGCTGGTACTGGTCGGCGTCGAGCCCCATGACACCCCGGCGACTGCCGACAAGCTGCTGCACAAGCTGCTCAACTACCGGGTGTTCGCCGACCAGGACGGCAAGATGAACCGCTCGCTCAAGGACGTGGAGGGCGGCCTGCTGCTGGTCTCCCAGTTCACCCTGGCGGCGGACACGAAAAGTGGCCTGCGCCCGAGCTTTTCCACCGCCGCGCCGCCGGCGCTGGGCGAGGAGCTGTTCAACTACCTGCTGGACAGGGCCCGCGACCAGCATGGCCAGGTGGCCAGCGGCCGCTTTGGCGCCGACATGCAGGTGCACTTGATCAACGACGGGCCGGTGACCTTTCTGCTGGAAACCTGATGGGGCTGGATGGGCACGGATTCGCAGGGCGGTCGGCGTTTTCCCCGGCCGCCGCCGCGGAGTGCACCGAAGCTGCGTCCGGCGGCCAAGGCGTTGCCTTGACCGCCCTACGGGTGTGGTGGATCGGAGTCGCGTGTACGACGTCGTAGGGCGGTCGGCGCCTTCCCGGCCGCCATTGCGGAGTGCACCGAAGCTGCGTCCGGCGGCCAAGGCGTTGCCTTGACCGCCCTACGGGTGGGGTGAATCGGAGTCGCGTGTACGACGTCGTGGGGCGGTCGGCGCCTTCCCGGCCGCCATTGCGGAGTGCACCGAAGCTGCGTCCGGCGGCCGAGGGGTCAATACAACCGTGCGAGCAGCGCGGTGACGGCGGTTTCCACCCGCAATATGCGCTCGCCCAGCTGCACCGGCTGCAGGCCGGCCTCGCGCAGCTTGTCCACCTCGTAGGGAATCCAGCCGCCTTCCGGGCCGATGGCCAGGGTCACCGGCTGGTCGTGGGGCAGCCCGCGCGGGCAGGCGGGAAAATCGCCGGGGTGGCCGACCAGGCCCAGGGTGCCGTCCGCCAGGGCCGGCAGGCGGTCCTCGACGAACGGCTTGAAGCGCTTCTCGATGCTCACCTCCGGCAGCCGCGTGTCGCGGGCCTGCTCCAGGCCGAGGACCAGCTGTTCGCGAATGGCATCGGGTTCCAGGAAGGGCGTCTGCCAGAAACTCTTCTCGACCCGGTAGCTGTTGACCAGCACCAGGCGCGACACACCCATGGTGGCCACGGTCTGCAGCACCCGCTTGAGCATCTTCGGGCGGGGCAGGGCCAGCAGCAGGGTGACGGGCAGCTTGGCGGGCGGCGGCTGGTCGAAGGCGACCTGCAGCTCGGCCTCGTCCGGGGTCAGGCGCAGGATGCGCCCCTCGCCCATCAGGCCGCCGATGAGGCCGACGCGCAGGCGGTCGCCCTCATCGGCCCGGTGCACCTCGTGCAGATGCACCAGCCGCCGGTCGCGCAGGATCACGCGGTCGGCGGCGAGGAAGTCGCTCTCTTCGAGCAGCAGCAGGTTCACGGCTGGACGCTGGGCGGCTGGTCGCCGTCCTCGGACTTCTCTTCGGCGGCCTCGGCCTTTTCCTTCTCGCGGCGAATCATTGCGCCGAACAGCAGGCCGACCTCGAACAGCAGCCACATGGGAACGGCGAGCAGGGTCTGCGAGAACACGTCCGGCGGGGTCAGCACCATGCCGACCACGAAGCAGCCCACCAGCACGTAGGGGCG
>DATGNS010000307.1:0-3189 GCA_035306625.1 Pseudomonas sp.
GCTTCCGAGTAGGAGATGAACGAGGCGGCGGTGGCGCCGGTGCCGGGGATGGCGCCGATGATCACACCGATGACGCTGCCGCGCATGATGGTGCGCATGCAGCGCTTGAGTTCCTGCCAGGTCATGTCGGCACCCGCCACGGCGGTCTGGATGTGCTCGCGGGCCTTGGACAGGTAGAACTCGAGGATCTCCGGAATGGCGAACAGGCCGATCAGCAGCGGAATGAAGTTGATGCGGTCCATCAGGTTGAAGTTGCCGAAGGTCAGGCGCTCGGTGCCGTACACCGGGTCCATGCCAACCAGGGCCAGCGTCACGCCCAGCGCGGCGGCGATCAGCCCCTTCATCACCGAATCACCGGACACGGAGATGATGATGGTCAGCGAGAAGCAGATCAGCCAGAAGTATTCCGGCGGCCCGAAGTTGAGCGCCAGCTTGGCCAGGTAACCCGCCAGGAAGATCAGCGACAGGTTGGAGATGAAGTCGGCAATGCACGACGCATACAGCGCCATGGACAGGGCCTTCTTCGCCTCGCCCTTCTGCGCCATCGGATAGCCGTCCAGCAGGGTACTGGCCGACGCCGGTGAACCGGGGGTGCGGATCAGGATGGCGGTGATCGAACCGCCGTACATGCCACCCTTGTAGATGCCCACCAGCAGCAGGATGGCGGTGACCGGCTCCATGCCGAAGGTGAACGGCAGGGCCAGGGCCACCGCCATGGTCGCGGTCAGGCCGGGAATGGCGCCGATCACGACACCGATGACCACGCCCAGCGCGATCATCAGAATGTTTTCCACGCTCAGGAACAGGCTGAGCACTTCGAGGATCTGGTCCATGTCTATGTCTCTTCAGGCGGGAATCAGTATCCCCAGAGGTAGCCGTACGGCAGGGGAACGCTCAGGCCGTAGTCGAACGCCAGGCAGATGGCCACGGGCACGACAATGCCCATCGCATAAAGACTGATGCGCCTGACGCCCATGGACAGGAACAGCAGCAGCGTGGCCAGCACACCGCACAGGGGCGCACCCAGCGCCTCGAAGCCGAAGTAGTAGACCAGGAAGGCCAGAAACGGCAGCAGCCATTGGCGAACCGGCAGTTCGCGCAGCGGGGTAACGCCCGGCGGACGCTCGCGCTCCCGGCCGAACAGGGTGCTGAGCAGCAGCAGGATGCTCAGGAGCAGGACCATCCAGCCCATGATCTGCGGCAGGATCAGGGGGGACAGCAACGGGGATTGCAGACGACGCGGCTCGACGATGTATTCCGGCACCAGGTGCAGGAGGAACACCAGCGCCACCACGATCATTGCCAGGCTGATGGCGGCATCGCCGCTGGCGAGCCTGCGCATCTTCTGGTGGAAAACAAAGTTGTTCATAACTTATCCGGCATGACAGTGGACGCCGCCCGGGAGGGGGCGGCGTCCCATGGAGCTGCGAGAGCTTATTCGCCGAGTCCGGCGGCTTCGACCAGAGCGGCCCACTGCTGGATGTCGCGTTCGACCATGGCCTTGAAGTCGTCACCCGACTCCTTGCCAGCAACGGCGCCCAGCTGCGGCAGGAACTCCTTGAACTCCTGGCTCTGCATGACGTTGGTCACGGCGGCCTGCAGCTTGCTGTAGGCCTCGTCGGACATGGTCTGGCTGGCGATCAGACCGAACCAGGCGGAAGTGGCGAAATCGCCCAGGCCTTCCTCGGCGCCGACGGACATCACGGTCGGCACGTCCGGCAGGAACGGCGACGGCTCCGGAGTGGTCACTGCCAGCACGCGCAGCTGACCGGCCTTGATCATCGGATAGACGGTCGGCAGGTTCTCGAACGAGAAGTCCACGTCACCCGCCAGCAGGGCCGGCAGGGCCTCGCCGCTCCCACGGAACGGCACGTGGGTCATGTTCTGGGCACCGATCTTGGCCTTGAACAGTTCACCGGACATGTGGATCGAGCTGCCGATGCCGGGCGAGCTGAAGGAAGTCGGCTCGGTCTTGGCCGCCTGGATGAACTCTTCGACAGTCTGGAACTTGCTCTTGGCCGGCACGACCAGCACGTTGGGGATGTCGATGACGTTCTGGATGAAGCGGAATTCCTTGACCGGGTCATAAGACAGCGGATAGAGGCTGGCGCCCACGGTGTGACCCGGGGAGGCCATCAGCACGCGGTAGTCGGCGTCACGCTTGGAGACGCGGGCCAGCTGCGCGGTGGCGACCGTGGTGCCGGCACCGGGACGGTTCTCGACGATCACGGTGACGCCCAGTTCGGTACCCAGCAGGTCGGCGACACGGCGAGACAGGATGTCCGTGGTGCCACCGGCGGCGTAGGGAACGACCAGGGTGACGTTCTTGGTCGGCCAGTCAGCGGCCTGAACGCTGGTACCCAGCAGCGGAAGGGCTACGGCGGCGGTGGCCACCATCAGCTTTTTCATCAAGTTCATATTGTCTCTCTTATGGTTGCGTGTTGCTGAGTCCGGCCGTGTCGCCACACGGCCGGGTGAACTACCAGCTCAGGCAGTGAGCCAGTCGGTGAGTGCTTACTTCAGCTGTTCGATGATTCCCTTCTCCTTCAGGGTGGCAAGCTGCTCGGCGGACAGGCCCAGCTGGCTGAGCACCTGATCGGTGTGCTCGCCCAGCATGGGCGCCGGACGCTTGTATTCGACCGGGGTGTCGGAGAGCTTCACCGGGCTGCCGACCATCTTGAAGTCGGGATTCAGGGCGTGGGGGATGTTGACCAGCATGTCGCGGGCCAGCACCTGCGGCTCGGCCAGGGCGCGGCCGATGTCGTTGATCACGCCCACCGGCACCTTCACGGCATGGATCTTCGAAACCCAGTTGTCGGCGGTGTCGGTCAGGAAGTGCTCGGACAGGATGCCGACGATGGCCTCGCGGTTGCGCACGCGGTCGGCGTTCTTGGTGAAGCGCGGGTCGACCGGCAGGTGCGACAGGCCGATGGCATCGCACAGCGCCACGAACTGGGTGTCGTTGCCGCAGGCGATGATGAAATCCATGTCCTTGGCGGTGAACACCTGGTACGGCACGATGTTCACGTGGGCGTTGCCCTGGCGGCTCGGGGAGCGACCGGTGCTCAGGTAGTTCTGGCTCTGGTTGCCCAGGGTGGCCACCTGCACGTCCAGCAGCGCCATGTCGCAGTGCTGGCCACGGCCAGTCTTCTCGCGGGCCAGCAGCGCCGCCTGGATGGCGACGGTGGC
>DATGNS010000308.1:0-3130 GCA_035306625.1 Pseudomonas sp.
AGGAAGTTAAACCCCACTTCCTTCAATATGACTGAACATAAACCGGCCGGGCAATCGCCCGGCCGGTTTTTTTAATCCCTGCCACAATCGCTTAGCCTGCCCTCACTCCTCACTCCTCACTCCTCACTCCTCACTCCTCACTCCTCACTCCTCACCCCTACAGCACCACCCCCCGCTCCATCGCCCGTGAGCCACTATCGGTATCATGCAGCGGCACATGCAGCGCCAGTATCTGTCGGATCGCTTCGCTGTCGCCGCCGGCGGGGACCAGCGGCTGCAGGTAGAGCCGGATGGGCAGCGGCTGGCCGCCGCGGCGGGTCAGGGTGAGGCGCTCGCAGGCCGGCTGGCGGCGGGCGAGGGCGGCGTGCAGCTGGCGCACCGCCAGGCTCTCGCGTTCGCGCAGCACCGGCAGCGGGTGGCCCTCGACCACGTCGCGGGGCATATCCAGCAGCCGGCACAGCGCCTGGTTGCATAACAAGACCGGGTAATCCTGCTGGGTGAGGTCGAGCAGTGCCGTGCCTACCGGGATCGCCTCCAGGAGTTGGGTTACCTCGGCGCTGGGCGGTACCGGCTCGGGCTGCGGCGTGAGCAGCACATAGACCCCCAGTATCCCGCGTTCGCAGGCGATGGGCAGCATATCCAGCTGCACCTGGCGGTGTTGGCTGGCCAGGTTGATCACCTCGGCCTCGCAGCGGCTGGGACGACCGCCCAGGGCACGCTGGAAGTTGCGCTCGACCCGCTCGCGGTGCGCCGGGGCGATGAAGCGCGAGAAGTGCACGCCCTTGCCCTCCTGCTCGTTGAGATCGGCGAAGCGGGCGGCGGCCAGGTTGGCATGGCGAAAACGCCCCTCCGGGTCGAGCTCGAAGAGCGGCATGGGGTGATAGGCGAACAGCGCCTTGGCGCGACTCTCTATGGTCAGCAGGCGCAGGTCGGTGGCAGTCAGCGGGAGCGTATCGTTGGGGTCGGTCATGGTTAGCCTCGCGGGGAAGCGTCACGGAGCGCCGGCGTCGACGAGCTCAGTCGTCGTTGCGCCAGCCCCAGGCATCCTTCACCTGGCGCTGGCGCTCGTTTTGAACATCGCGTACGGCGGCCTTGACATCCTTGTCGGGGGGTTCCAGGTCGTTCTCGGCGCGGAAGGTAGTTTCGGTGCCGGGAGAGAACTGGGTGCTGGCCTTCTGGCGCAGGTCGCTGACATCTTCCACGCTGACCCAGCGCGGCACGGGGCCGGCGGGGTTGCGCACGGCCTCCAGCTTGCCGCTCCAGGTCCAGCAGCGCTGGGGTACCTTGGCGACCTCCCAGTCTACCCCCTGCCAGTGGGCGTTGTACTGGTCGTCCAGCGTGAGTTCCTCTTCGGGAATCAGGGCGGCGAACATCTGGCTATGCAGGACGATGCCGGTGTCGCCCATCTGCACCGGGCCCTGGAACTGGCCGGTGCGCACCTGGTGCAGGGCCTGCTCGGGCTTGAGATCCGTCTGCAGGGTGCCAATCCCGCACAAGTGCAGCATGCCGGAATCGACCTGCTTGATCGTCCAGCAGCGAATCGGTTGCTTCTTGGCGAATAGCCATTTAAACATCGTGTGCCCCTCAGGCCCTCGTGATGCCGGCACGGGCTCCTGCCGGCATGCTAACCTTGGTGTCCTTGGCGGTTACGTATTGAAACAATTCCTCTCCATCAATCTATCATTTCACCTTACCCAAGGCGAATTTTCGGGTTCTTCGCACAGGGCTATCGCAGATAGAAACACCGCTCAAGGCTTCTCCGGCGACAGGCCTTCGAGGGGGCGCTGTGAACCCGTCCCTGGGCGCTACCGATGCCATCCCTGGCATAGGACCCCCTCTTCGACCTGTCCCCGGCGCCTTTCGCTATCGCCGCATGGCTAACTGCGATAGCCCTGGTTCTTCGCAGATCAGCGTGAAGTTGGCTTGTGGGAGGCCAGCATCTTCCTGGCCTCCCACGGGGTGGCGACATCATTGTAGGAGGGAGGCTTCGCCTCGCGACTGGCGCCGCCAGGCGCCCCGGTGGTGTTGCCAATCTGGGGGGGCGTCAACCTCGATGTTGCACTGCACCATCAGGGGTGCTATTGTGCATTGCAGCAGAACGAGGCTCACAACGAAACCTCGTTCCCTGACATTCAGAGCCCTGGAGGTTCACATCATGACCAACGCATTCGCATTCGACGCCAAGCAGTTCGACACCGCCCAGCTCGAGTCGCTGTTCTTCGCTCCGGCCCGCGCCTTCGCCGCGCTCTCGGTCGATTATACCGAGAAGTTGGTCAACACCCAGCTCGAGGCCACCAAGGCCTACACCGACACCAGCCTGGCCCAGCTGCGCAACCTGGTGCAGGTCAAGGATGCCGAAGGCCTGAAGGGCTACCTGGAAGGCCAGCAGCAGGTCGCCCAAGAGCTGAGCGAGCGCCTGAAGGGTGATGCCGAGAAGTTCGTGGCCCTGCAGCAGGAGTTCGTGCAGGAGAGCCAGAAGCTTGCCCAGGGCAGCGTCAAGCAGGCCCAGGCCAGCGCCAAGGCGGCCACCGAGACCACCGCCAAGGCCGTCAGCACCGTCAAGACCGCCAAATAAGGCGTGAAGTCCCCCCGGCTTCGGCCGGAATCACGCAGGCACCCAGCAGGCCGCCGATCATCGATCGGCGGCCTGCTGCGTTGTGGCCGACCCTTCACCCGATTCCGAACTACACTTCATCCGACCGGCCCGGCCGGCACCGGCGCAAGGGGCACCGGAGGGGATGGCCATCGTCATGGCCGGGGAGAGCGAGCGATGTTCAAGGAGTTCAAGGAGTTTGCCGTACGCGGCAACGTGGTGGATATGGCGGTGGGCATCATCATCGGCGGGGCCTTCGGGACCATCGTCTCGAGCCTGGTCAATGATGTGCTGATGCCGCCGATCGGCCTGCTGATGGGCGGCGTCGATTTCTCCGACATCTTCCTGGTGCTGAAGGGCGAGGGGTCCTACGCCACCCTGGCCGATGCCGCGGCAGCCGGGGCGGTGACCATCAACGTGGGGGTCTTCGTCAACAACGTGATCAGCTTTTTGATCGTGGCGTTTGCGGTGTTCCTGCTGGTGAAGGGCATCAACCGCCTGCGCCGCCAGCAGGCCGAGGCGCCCACGGAGCCCGCC
>DATGNS010000309.1:0-3034 GCA_035306625.1 Pseudomonas sp.
TCGAGGATCACCACCCTGGGGTCGGCCAGCACCATGCGGGCGATGGCCAGGCGCTGACGCTGGCCGCCGGACAGGCGCACGCCGGAACGCCCGACCACGCTGTCCAGCTGCTGGGGCAACTGGCGCACGGTGTCGGCCAGCTGGGCGATTTCCAGCGCCCGCCAGCACTCGGCGTCGCCGCGCTCGCGGCCCATGCACAGATTGGCGCGCACCGTGTCGTTGAACAGCGCCGGGTGCTGCAGCACCACCGCCACCTGCTCGCGCACCCGCTCCAGGCCGATCTCCTCCAGCGAGGCGCCACCAAAGCGGATGACGCCGGCCTGTGGCTGGTACAGGCCGAGCAGCAGTTGCACCAGGGTGCTCTTGCCGCCGCCCGAGGCGCCGACGATGGCGACCTTCTCGCCCGGCGCGATGGTCAGGTCGAGCCCGTCCAGCACCGGCTCGTCACGGTAGGTGAAGCTCAGCCCGCGGACCTCGATGCCCACCGTGCGGCGCCCGCTGAACGGGTCCTGGCCGCCGGCGTGGCGCGGCTCGTCGGCGCGGGCCAGCAACTGGTTGATGCGCGCCAGCGCGCCGCCGGCGGCATAGAAGGCGTATTGCAGGCTGAGCAACTGCTCCACCGGGCCGATCATGAACCACAGGTAGCTGAACACCGCCAGCATCTGGCCGATGGACAGGTCGGAGAACAGCACGGTGAGCATGGCCGCGGCGCGGAAGATGTCGATGCCGAACTGGAACAGCAGGCCGCTGGCGCGGTTGGAGGCATCGGTCTTCCACTGGGTGGCCACCGCCCGGTCGCGCACCTCCCGGGCATACAGGCCGAGGCGGCCGAGGAAGTGCCCCTGGCGGTTGCTGGCACGAATCTCCTGGATGGCCTCCAGGGTCTCGGTCAGCGCCTGGGCGAAGCGTGCGGTGCTATCGTTTTCCAGCTTCTTGAGCTGCTTGACGCGCTTGCCCAGCTGCACGGTGGCGTAGATCACCAGCGGGTTGAACAGCAGGATCAGCAGCGCCAGCTGCCAGTGCATCCACAAGAGGATCGCCGAGGTGCCGGCCAGCGTCAGCAGCGCCACCAGGAAGCGGCTGAGGGTCTCGCCGACGAACTTGTCGATGGTATCCAGATCGGTGAGCAGGTGCGCGGTGACGGTGCCACCACCGAGGCTCTCGTACTCGCCCAGGGCGATGCGCCTGAGGCGCTCGATCAGCCGAGTGCGCAGGCGGTACACCACGTCCTTGGACAGCCCGGCGAACAGCCGCGCCTGCAGCACGTTGAACAGCAGCGCCAGCAGGCGCAGCGTCAGGGAAAACAGCAGCATCAGGCCGATGTAGCCGGCGGCGGTGCGCCAGCCCGCCGGCAGCAGCCGGTCCATGAAATCCAGCGCGGCGCCGGCCTGGCCGAGCAGCACCTCATCGACCAGCAGCGGCAACAGCAGCGGAATGGGCACGCTGCACAGGGTGCCGACGACCGCGAACAGGTTGGCCAGCAGCAGGGACTTGCGGTGCGCCAGCGCCAGACGCCGGATATCGGCCCAGGTCAGGCGATCAGCCACGCAGGCCCCGTTGCAGCCAGCGATCGAGCAGGGGCGCCAGACTGTCCAGCGGCTGATAGCCATTGGTCAGCAGGGCGTACTGGCCATCACGCTCGGCCAGCAGGGTGGGAAAGCCGGCGATGCCCAGGTTCTCGGCCCAGGCGAAGTCCGCCTCGGTGGCCGCGCGCAGCTCCTGGCTGTCGAAGCCCTCGGCGAAGGCCCGGCGATCCAGGCCGGCCTGCTCGGCCAGCTCGACCAGCAGCTTCGGCCGGGTCACGTCCTGGCGCTTCACGTAGAAGGCCTGCTGGATCAGGCCGAGCAGGCGCGTGGCGCAATCGCTGGCCAGGCTGCGGGCGGTGACCAGGGCGCGACAGGCCGGCTCGGTGTCATAGATGAGGTTGTCCGGCAGGCCGCCCTGCAGGTCGAAGGGCTGGCCGGTGGTCTCGTGCACCGCCTGCCAGTGGGTATGGATGCGGTCGCGCCCGCGCTGATCCAGCACCTGTGACTCCCGGCGCAGACCGCCGGCCACCAGGTGCATGGCCACGCCGGCCTGACGGGCCTGCCCGGCCAGCGCCTCCACCACCGGGGCGAAGCCCCAGCACCATGAACACATGGGATCCATGACATAGACCAGCCGGGCCATCGGAATCTCCTGACGCGGTTGGGCTGCCCCGGGCAGCTCGAAAAAAGGCAAGAACACAACGGGCAGTCTAGCGACTGCCCGGACATTCGATTCAGTGCAGGCCACCACCCCGGCACGCGGGCGAGGCCGGCGCGCTGCCCTGCTCGGCCCACTCCGCGGGGCTGTAGGTGTGCAGCGCCAGGGCATGGAAGCGGCCCATCAGCTCGCCCAGGCCGGCGTACACCATCTGGTGGCGCTTGACTGCGTTGAGCCCGGCGAAACGCTCGCTGACCATCACCACTTTGAAGTGGCTTTCCTCTCCACGGTGGTGCATGTGACTCTCGTCCACCACCTCCAGATGCTGGGGTTGCAACGCCTCCAGGGCCGTGCGGATACGCTCGCGCATGTTCATTGGAATTACCTGCCGAAGAGTACGGCCGGCGATTTTGCGCCTCACGGACGCCCCACTCAACCTTCCGGAACGTGTGGTTATTGCTGCAGGGGTGCAGAATGCACGGCGGAACCCGGCCCTCGACACGCCGGCCTAACCCCTGGAAATCACCCACGGAGATCACCGATGAGCCGTACCGAAACCGACAGCCTGGGCCCGATCGATGTTCCCGCCGACGCCTACTGGGGCGCCCAGACGCAGCGTTCGCTGATCAACTTCGCCATCGGCCAGGAGCGCATGCCGCTGGCCGTGGTGCACGGCCTGGCCCTGATCAAGAAGGCCGCGGCCCGGGTCAACAGCCGCATCGGCGATCTGCCGGCCGACCTGGCCCGTCTGATCGAACAGGCCGCCGACGAGGTGCTGGAGGGCCAGCATGATGACCAGTTTCCCCTGGTGGTCTGGCAGACCGGCAGCGGCACCCAGAGCAACATGAAC
>DATGNS010000310.1:0-12780 GCA_035306625.1 Pseudomonas sp.
CTGCTGCGCGACCGGGAGCGCGTCGATGTGGTGATCCTGCTGTCCCACATGGGCGTCAGCCAGCAGCCCGACGGCAGCTGGCGCGGCGAGGATGTGGAGCTGGTCGAGCAGGTGCCGGGCATCGATCTGGTGGTCGGCGCGCACTCCCACAGCCTGTTGCACGAGCCGCTGCGGGTCGGGGATACCGCCATCGTGCAGGTGGGCTCCGAGATCCAGTACCTGGGCGAACTGCACATGGCGCTGGATGACCGGGGCCGGGCGCGGATCGCCGACTACCACCTGCACCTCATCGATGACCGCATCCCTGGTGATCCCGCCGTCAGCCAGCGGGTGGATGCCTTGCGGCAACGGGTCAGCGAGCGGCTGCTGGCGCCGCACGGCTACCGCTTCGAGCAGCCCCTGGCGCGGGTGGAGCGTACCCTGACCCGCGCCCACGACGATCCGGTGCTGGGTAACCTGGTCACCGATGCGCTGCGGCGCGGCGCCGGCAGCGACATCGCCTTCACCGGCAACGGCACCCTGCGCGACGACCTGTACCGGGGCCGCGAGGGCGTGCAGAGCGTGGCGGACCTGTTCCGCGTCGCGCCGCTGGGCATCGGCGAGTTCGACGATGAGCCCGGCTATCCGCTGATCCGGGTGTATTTCACGCCCCGGGAAATCCGCCACATCCTGGAGGTGCTGCTGCTGGCCTACCAGATGCGCGACAGCGACAGCTACTACCCGCGCCTGTCCGGCTTGAAGTTCACCTACAACCCCTGGCGGATGCCCTTCGACCGCATCAGTCGCATCTGGCTCGGTGACCCCGAGCAGGGCTACCGCGAACTGGATCCGGATGCTCCCGGGCTGATCAGCATGGGGGCCACCAGCTACGTGGGCAGTTTCACCTGGCTGATTCCCCAACTGACCTGGGGCCTGTTCGAGGTGGTGCCCAAGGATGCCCAGGGGCGTCCCCTGGCGTCCATTCGTGACGCGGTGCTGGACCGTGACCCCGACACGCCGGGCGTGCAGGAGTACAAGGAATGGCAGGCTTTCCTCGACCATGTGGCCGCCCTGCCCAGGGATGAGCAGGGACTGGCGCTGCTGACCGACCAGGGCGTCGCGGCGGAGCAGCGCATGCTGCGGGTCGCCAGCCTGGCACCGGCGGAGCTGTTGCGCCATGCCGGCTGGCTGCAATGGACGGCCACGCTGCTGATCGGCTTGCTGGCGCTGCTGACCGGCTGGCTGGCCTGGCGCCTGGTGCGACGCTTCAGGGCAGGATGATCAGGCGGTTGGCGAGCTGATTGTGGGAGTGGCGCGGCGGCACCCGTTCGCGCAGCACCTCGCCGCAGCCCTCGATGCAGTCGAGAAAACCCTGCAGCACCTGGCCCCGACGAACCTGGCTGGTGAACCGATCCACCAGCGCCTGCCAGACCGCATCCTCGATGCGGCTGGCGATGCCTTGGTCGACGAGAATCTCCACGTAATGTTCGGCCTCGCTGACGAAGATCAGCATGCCCACAGCGCCCTCGGTGTGGTGCAGTTTCTGCTCCAGGAACTGCCGGCGGGCGAGGTTGGCGGCGCGCCAGTGGCGCACCCCGCGGGGGATCAGGTGGATGCGCAGCGCGGGCAGGCGAAACAGCAGGGCCAGCACCACGAAGGTCAGCCACTGGGCCAGCAGCAACTGCCGGGCGCTCCACCAGTGGCCGAACAGGTCGAGCAGCCCGGGCAGCAGCAGGGCGAGGATCCCCGCCCAGAGCAGCGGAATGTAGTGGTAGTCATCCGCCCGGGCCGCCAGGACAGTGACCAGCTCCGCGTCGGTTTCGCGTTCAACCCGGGCGATGGCCTCGGCCACCTGCCGCTGTTCCTCTTCACTCAGCAGACACATGTCGTCTCCCTCTACCAGCCACCGGAGGCACCGCCACCACCAAAGCCGCCGCCGCCCCCGCCGAATCCGCCGCCGCCAAAGCCTCCACCACCGCCACCCCGGCCCAGCAGGGAACCCAGCAGGGCGCCGGTCAGCACCGCGCGTCCCTGGCGGCCCCGCGGCCCACGGCCGGAGATGCCGACCACCAGGAGCATCACGGCGAACACGATGAGAAAGATCAGCAGCGGTGGCTGCTCCGGCGTGGGGCGTCCGCCGAGAGCCGGCAGATAGCCCTCCATGGGCTCACCGCCGATCACCTGGATCATGCCCTCGACGCCGGCGCGAATGCCGCCGGGAAAATCCCCCTGGCGGAAGGCGGGGGCAATCAGGTTGTGAATGATCAGCGCGCTCTGCGCATCGGTCAGCCGATCCTCCAGGCCATAGCCGACCTCGATGCGGATGCGCCGTTCGGCCTGGGCCACGATCAGCAGGGCGCCGTTGTCCTTGCCCTTCTGGCCGATGCCCCACTGGCGGCCCAGGGCCAAGCCGGTTTCCTCGATGCTGCGTCCGCCCAGATCCGGCAGGGTGACCACCACCAGCTGGTTGCCGGTGGCCTGCTCATGACCGGCCAGCAACTGGGTGAGTTCGCTCTCCTGGGCGGGATTGAGCAGCTCCGCCCGATCCACCACCCGACCGGTCAGCGGCGGCACCTGCACCTGGGCGGCGGCCAGCACCGCCCACAACAGCAGGCAGCCCCCGAGCAGCGGACGGCACATCAGAAGCGGACCTCGGGCGCCTGCTCGGCATCCGGTGCCGTGGCCTCGAAGGTCTCGCGCAACGGCATGTCGCTGTACAGCAGCGTGTGCCAGATGCGCCCCGGGAAGGTGCGGATCTCGGTGTTGTAGCGCTGCACCGCCGTGATGAAGTCGCGCCGCGCCACGGCGATGCGGTTCTCGGTGCCCTCCAGCTGGGACTGCAGGGCGAGGAAGTTCTGGTTGGACTTCAGGTCCGGATAGCGTTCGACCACCACCATCAGCCGGCTCAAGGCGCCGCTGAGCTGCTGCTGGGCCTCGTCGAAGCGGCGCAGCTGCTCAGGGTTGTCCAGCGTGGAGGCATCCACCTGGATGGAGGTGGCCCTGGCGCGGGCCTCGACCACCGCGGTCAGGGTGTCCTGCTCCTGGCGCGCGTAACCCTTGACCGTTTCCACCAGGTTGGGGATCAGGTCGGCGCGCCGCTGGTACTGGTTCTCCACCTGGGCCCAGGCGGATTTCACCTGTTCGTCGTAGCTGGGGATATTGTTGATGCCGCAACCGCCGAGCAGCAGGGCGAGCAGCAGCAAGAGAAGGTGACGCGGCAGTGCGGGCGTGAGCATCGCGGCGATCTCCATCGGGTGACACCAATGAGCCTAGACTCATTGACTGCCTTGCACGGCTTCGGTGCGCCCCTATAATCCGTGCCCTCGGGCCGCCCATTTTTCCGCTATTGAACCGGAGAACCCCCCCATGCTCAGACGCCTCCTGACGCTGCTGGCCAGCATCGCCTTCTCGCTGTCCGCCACCCTTGCCCATGCCGCCGAGGTACTGCGGGTATCCGCCATCCCCGACGAGGCGCCCACCGAGCTGCTGCGCAAGTTCAAGCCGCTGGGCGCCTACCTGGAGCAGCAGCTGGGCATGCCGGTGAAGTTCGTGCCGGTTTCCGACTACGCCGCCGTGGTGGAATCCATGGCCAGCGACCGCATCGACCTGGCGTGGCTGGGCGGTTTCACCTTCGTGCAGCTGTACCTGAAGGACCCCGAGGCCCGTCCGCTGGTGCAGCGCGAGCAGGACGAGGTGTTCACCAGCAAGTTCGTCACCGCCGATCCGCAGGTGAACTCCCTGGCCGACCTCAAGGGCAGGACCTTCGCCTTCGGTTCCATTTCCTCCACCTCCGGCAGCCTGATGCCGCGCTACTTCATGCTGCAGGAGGGGGTGGTGCCGGAAGAGCATTTCAGTCGGGTGGCCTACTCGGGCGCCCACGACGCCACCGTCGCCTGGGTGCAGGCCGGGCGCGCCGATGCCGGTGTGCTGAATGCCTCGGTGTGGGAAAAGCTGGTGAACAGCGGCAAGGTCGACCTCGACAAGGTGCGGGTGTTTGCCACCACGCCTACCTACTACGACTACAACTGGACGGTGCGCGGCGGCCTGGACGCCGAACTGGCCGAGCGCATCAAGGCGGCCTTCCTGGCCCTGGATCCGGCCAGGCCCGAGCACAAGGAAATCCTCGACCTGCAGGCCGCCAGCCGTTTCATCGAGACCCGGCCGGAGAACTACCAGAGCATCGAGCAGGCCGCTCGTTCCGCGGGGCTGCTGAAGGAGTGAGCATTCGACTGGATGGCGTGGGCTTCGTCCACGCCAACGGCGTGCAGACCCTCGCCGACATCGACCTCCAGGTGGCCGCCGGCGAGCGGCTGGCGATCATCGGGCCGTCCGGGGCCGGCAAGACCACGCTGCTCCATCTGCTGGCCACCCGGCTGCGCCCCAGCCAGGGACGCCTGGAACTGCTTGGCGAGCAACCCTGGACGCTGTCGGTCCGGGCGCGCCAGCGGCTGCGCGCGCGCATCGGCCTGGTGCACCAGAGTCCGCCGCTGCCGCCACGCCAGCGGGTGGTCACGGCGGTGAGCGCCGGGCGCATCGGGTACTGGTCCACGCTGCGGGCGTTGCTGAACCTGGTCCATCCGCTGGACAGCGGCGGTGTGCGCGACGAGCTGGCGCGACTGGACCTGGCCGACAAGCTGTTCGAGCGCTGCGACCAGCTGTCCGGAGGGCAGCTGCAGCGGGTCGGCATCGCCCGGGTGCTCTACCAGTCGCCGCAACTGATCCTGGCCGACGAACCGGTCTCGGCCATGGACCCGGTGCTGGCCGGGCATACCCTGGCGCTGCTCAACCGCGAGGCGGCGCAGCGCGGCATCAGCCTGCTGGCCAGCGTGCACGCGGTGGAACTGGCCCTGGAGCATTTTCCGCGCATCGTCGGGGTACGGGATGGTCGCATCCTGTTCGATCGCCCCGCCGCCGAGGTGAGCGCCGCCGAGCTGCAGGCCCTGTACGCCAATGCGCAACTGCAGCAGGCCCCCGCGCCGGCCATGGCGCCGCAACCGCTCATGCCGCGCTGCTGATGAACACCGTGCCCCGTGATCCGGCGGCCCTGCCGCGGCTGCTGCTGACGCTCCTGGCGCTGGCGCTGCTCTGGCCCGGGCTGTCCCTGAGCGAGCTGGACCTGACGGCGCTGTTCCGTCCGGACAACGCCAGCGTCATGGGCGGCTTCCTGGCCGGCTTCTGGCCGCCGGCCCATGACGCATCCTTTCTGCAGCTGCTCTGGCAGGCCACCCTGGAAACGCTGGCCATCGCCACGGCCGGCATGTGCCTGGCGCTGCTGATCGCCATGCCCTGCGCGCTGCTGGCCAGTCGCGCCCTGTCGCTGTCGGCACTGCCGCGCGGCGGCCGCCCGGCCTGGTGGGCGCAGGCCCTGCGCTGGCCGGTGCGCGGCCTGCTGATCGTGCTGCGCAGCGTGCCGGAAATCGTCTGGGCGCTGCTGTTCGTGCGTGCCGTCGGCCTGGGGCCGACCGCCGGGGTGCTGGCCATCGCCATCACCTACAGCGGCATGCTCGGCAAGGTCTATGCGGAAATCTTCGAGTCGGTGGACCCGCGGCCCACCCGCGCGCTGCTGGGGGCGGGCAGCGGACGCCTGGCCGCGTTCGCCTATGGCGTGCTGCCCAATGCCGCGTCCGAGATGCTCTCCTACACCGTGTACCGCTGGGAATGCGCGGTGCGCGCCTCGGTGGTGATGGGCTTCGTCGGCGCCGGCGGGCTGGGCCAGCAGATCGACCTGTCGCTGCGCATGTTCGCCGGCGGCGAAGTGGCCAGCATGCTGCTCACCTTCCTGGTGCTGGTGCTGCTGGCCGACCGGCTCAGCCGCCTGCTGCGGGAGCGCTACACATGACGCGCCTGGTCAATGGCCTGCTGCTGGCCGCCCTGCTGCTGGCGGTCGTCTGGTCCTTCCGCTTCCTCGATCTGGAGTTCGCCAACCTGGCCAGCGCCGACGGGCTGAGCCAGATGGCCGAATACGCCCGCGGCTTCCTGTCCCCGGACTTTTCCCCCGCGCACCTGGCCGCCATCGGTCGCGGCGCGCTGGAAACCCTGGCCATGTCGGCGCTGGGCACCCTGCTGGCCGCGCTGCTCGGGCTGGCGCTGGCGTTGCCGGCATCCGGTCGCTATGGCGCGCTGGCCCTGCACGCCTCGCGCCTGGTACTCAATGCCCTGCGGGCCATTCCGGAACTGGTGTGGGCGGCGCTGATGGTGCTGGCCGCCGGGCTGGGGCCCAATGCCGGCACCCTGGCGCTGGCGCTGCACACCGCCGGTGTGCTGGGTCGCCTGTTCGCCGAGGCGCTGGAGAACACGCCATCCGAGCCGGCGGACGCGGTGCGCCTGGCCGGCGGCGGGCGGGTCGCCGCGTTCTGCTACGGGACGCTGCCGGGCGTCTGGCCCCAACTGGTGGCCTACAGTCTGTATCGCTGGGAAAACAACATCCGCATGGCCAGTGTGCTGGGCTTTGTCGGCGCCGGCGGGCTGGGGCAGATGCTCTACATCAGCCTGAGCCTGTTCCAGGAAGCCCAGGCCGCCACCCTGATCCTGGCCATGCTGTTACTGGTGCTGGGGGTGGATGCACTGAGCGGCTGGGTGCGCCAGCGCTGGGTAAGTCAGTAACACTGCTTCACACCGTCGGCGGCCTGTCCTGCTGCACGTGCTCCAGGTCCACCGGCTCGCCGGGTTGCAGGGCCAGCCGCTCGCGGATGTCCTCGAACATCCGGTCATATTCCTCATGATCCGGCAGGATGGGGCTGTGCGCGGCGACCGGCAGGCCGTGGCGCTCGGCAAGGCGAGCCACCTGGCTGGCGAAGTTCGGGGCGGTGTCGCGATGCAGGCGCAGCTCCTCGACAAAGGGCTTGCCATCCAGTTCGCCGGAGAGACGCAGGTGCAGCATCGGCCCCTCCCGGGCGTCCTGCTGCACATCGTAGTGAAGGTCCAGATGCCAGGCGGGTGAATCACCCGGCAGGCTGGCGCGATGCAGATGGCCCGGTTCGAACATGAGCGCCTCGCAAAGCGGGGGAGGGACTCTCTCAGCCTAGGCGCGATCCCACGTTTTGCCGGAGAGGGCTCCCGCGATCAGCGCTCACGGGTTGCACCTTTTCAGTGCATTGCTGCGCTGCCGGCCCGCTCCTGAACCAGTACCCAGGGGGCGACTACCACCGCCCAGAGGTGCGGATCGCGGCGCTGCCAGTCCTCGGCGTGCTCGACGCTGATGCGTTCCAGCTGTCCGGAGGCCAGCCAGGCGGCGACCTTCTGCTGATTGTCCTCGGCTACCGCCTCGGCCACTGCCACCAGGTCCAGGCTGGTGTCGATCCACAACAGACTGCCCTTGGCAAAGAAGGGTTGCAACTCCTGCCAACGTATTGTGGCGGTCTCGCCCAGCAATTTGGCATAAAGAATGCTTCGGGTTTCCTCGGACATGGCGCTCACCGGGTAGAAGGGGCGGCCATGATACCTGTCCCGCAGCCGGGGAAAAGGCTTCGAGCGTGACGCTTTGTCACAGCGGACTCGGAAGAAGTCGGGGGCTTGGGGCAGGTATCGTTGCCAATTCGAAACACTTCGGCCCGTTCAGGAGTCGGTGCGCGCTTCCCATGCCGGGAAACAGGCTTCTACACTCACTGGGCACTGCCTGTGGTTTCAGTCATCCGGATGACAACAATCAACAAGAGTGGAGCAATTATGACCAAGTCGACACAGCACCTGCGCAAGCTCATTGCCGCGATGGCACTGGCCGGCTGCGCCAGCCAGGCGTTGGCCGCAGACAACATCAGGATCGCCCTCGCCGGACCGGTGACGGGTGCCGTCGCGCAGTATGGCGAAATGCAGTTCGTTGGCGCGCGCATGGCCATCGAGCAGATCAACAAGGCCGGCGGCGTGAACGGTGCCCAGCTCGAAGGCGTGATCTATGACGACGCCTGCGATCCCAAGCAGGCCGTGGCCGTGGCCAACAAGATCGTCAACGATGGCATTTCCTTCGTGGTCGGCCACCTGTGTTCCAGCTCCACCCAGCCGGCCTCGGACATCTACGAGGACGAAGGCATCCTGATGATCACCGCCGCGTCCACCAGCCCGGATATCACCGCGCGTGGCTATCAGTTGATCTTCCGCACCATCGGCCTGGACAACCTGCAGGGCCCGACCGCCGGCAACTTCATTGCCGACAAGGTCAAGCCCAAGGCCGTGGCCGTGGTGCATGACAAGCAGCAGTATGGCGAGGGCATCGCCACCGCCGTGCGCGACACCCTGCAGGCCAAGGGCATCAACGTGGTGGCCTTCGAGGGCATCAACGCCGGCGACAAGGATTTTTCCGCCCTGATCGCCAAGCTCAAGCGCGCCAATGTCGACTTCGTCTACTACGGCGGCTACCACCCCGAGCTCGGCCTGCTGCTGCGCCAGAGCCGCGAGCGTGGCCTGGACGCGCGCTTCATGGGTCCGGAAGGCGTCGGCAACAAGGAAATCTCCGCCATTGCCGGCCCGGCTTCCGAAGGTCTGCTGGTGACCCTGCCGCGCTCCTTCGACCAGGATCCGAAGAACCAGGCGCTGGTCGAGGCCTTCAAGGCCAAGAAGGAGGACCCGAGCGGTCCGTTCGTGTTCCCGGCCTACGCCGCCGTGCAGGTGATCGCCGAAGGCATCAAGATCGCCGGCAGTACCGACACCGAGAAAGTGGCCGCAGCCCTGCGCGCCAATACCTTCGAAACCCCCACCGGCACCCTGGCCTTCGACGAGAAGGGCGACCTCAAGGACTTCAGCTTCGTCGTCTACGAGTGGCACCAGGACGGCACCAAGAGCGAAGCCACCAAGTAAGTCCGTCATGACGGGCAGCCCACCGCCTGCGCGGCGGGCTGCCCGTGCATGCGCCATACGGACCCGTCGGCCGCCTTGCGGGCGGTCGGCCGGTGCGAGGTAATCCGCAATGCCCGAGCTCTACCACTACCTGCAACAGATGGTGAACGGCCTGACCATCGGCAGCACCTATGCGCTGATCGCCATCGGCTACACCATGGTGTACGGCATCATCGGCATGATCAACTTCGCCCACGGCGAGGTGTACATGATCGGTTCGTACATCGCCTTCATCGCCATTACCCTGCTGGCCATGGCCGGCGTCGACAGCCTGATACCCATCATGTTCGTCGCCTTCGCCGCCAGCATGATCGTCACCAGTGCCTACGGCTACAGCATCGAACGGGTCGCCTACCGGCCGTTGCGCGGTGGCAACCGACTGATCCCGCTGATCTCCGCGATCGGCATGTCCATCTTCCTGCAGAACACCGTGATGCTGGCCCAGGACTCCAAGGACAAGGCCATCCCCAACCTGCTGCCCGGCAATTTCGTGCTGGGCGAGAGCGCCATGAGCGGCGTTACCATTTCCTACATGCAGGTACTGATCTTCGTGGTCACCTTCGTGGCCATGCTGGGCCTGAGCCTGTTCATCTCCCGCTCGCGCCTCGGCCGCGCCTGTCGCGCCTGTGCCGAAGACCTGAAGATGGCCAACCTGCTGGGCATCAACACCAACCAGATCATCGCCCTGACCTTCGTCATCGGCGCGGCGCTGGCCGCGGTGGCCGGCGTGCTGCTGGGCATGCAGTACGGGGTCATCAACCCGCACCTGGGCTTCCTGGCCGGCATCAAGGCGTTCACCGCCGCGGTGCTGGGCGGCATCGGCAGCATTCCCGGCGCCGTGCTGGGCGGCCTGCTGCTGGGTGTGGCCGAGGCCTTCGGCGCCGACCTGTTCGGTGACCAGTACAAGGACGTGGTGGCCTTCAGCCTGCTGATTCTCGTGCTGCTGTTCCGCCCCACCGGGATTCTCGGCCGTCCGGAGGTGGAGAAGGTATGACGCGCAATCTCAAGACCGCCCTGTTCAGCACCGTCCTGCTGCTGCTGGTTTCCTATCCGATCCTCGGGCTGAAGCTCAGCGTGGTTGGCATCGGCCTGCAGGTGGAGGGTGCCGATGCTTCCACCCTGTGGACGATCGGCCTGGCCGCCGTTGCCATGTTCACCTGGCAGCTGCTGCGTGATCGTCTGCCGGGCTCCGGCCAGCTGGCCGGCCTGGTGCCCTCGGTGCCGGGGCAGGTGAAGCACTGGCTGACCCTGCCGTCCACCCAGCGCTGGATCATCCTGGCGCTGATCCTGGTGTCGCTGGTCTGGCCCTTCTTCGGCAGTCGGGCGGCGGTGGACATCGCCACCCTGATTCTCATCTACGTGATGCTCGGCCTGGGCCTGAACATCGTGGTCGGCCTGGCCGGCCTGCTCGACCTGGGTTATGTGGGCTTCTACGCGGTGGGCGCGTACACGTACGCGCTGCTGGCCGAGTACGCCGGCTTCGGCTTCTGGCTGTCATTGCCCATCGCCGGACTGATGGCCGCCACCTTCGGCTGTCTGCTGGGCTTCCCGGTGCTGCGCCTGCGTGGCGACTACCTGGCTATCGTCACCCTGGGCTTCGGCGAGATCATCCGCATCCTGCTGCGCAACCTCACCGAGATCACCGGCGGGCCGAACGGCATCAGTCAGATTCCCAAGCCGACCCTGTTCGGCCTGAGCTTCGATCGCCGTGCCCCGGAGGGCCTGCAGACCTTTCACGAGTACTTCGGCATCGCCTACAACTCCAGCTACAAGGTGATCTTCCTGTACCTGATCGCCCTGCTGCTGGTCCTGCTGGCGCTGTTCGTCATCAACCGCCTGATGCGCATGCCCATCGGCCGGGCCTGGGAAGCCCTGCGCGAGGACGAGATCGCCTGCCGTTCCCTGGGCCTGAGCCCGACGATCGTCAAGCTCTCGGCCTTCACCATCGGCGCCACCTTCGCCGGCTTTGCCGGCAGCTTCTTCGCCGCGCGCCAGGGGCTGGTGACACCGGAGTCGTTCACCTTCATCGAGTCGGCGATGATCCTGGCCATCGTGGTACTCGGCGGCATGGGCTCGCAGCTGGGCATCATCCTCGCCGCCGTGGTCATGGTGCTGCTGCAGGAAATGCGCGAGTTCAACGAGTACCGCATGCTGATCTTCGGCCTCACCATGATCGTGATGATGATCTGGCGTCCGCAGGGGTTGTTGCCCATGCAGCGCCCGCACCTGGAGTTGAAGCCATGAGCCGACCGTTGCTTGAAGTCCGCGGCCTGACCATGCGCTTCGGTGGTCTGCTGGCCGTCAATGGCGTGGATCTCACCGTGCGGGAAGGGCAGGTGGTGTCGATGATCGGTCCCAACGGCGCCGGCAAGACCACCGTGTTCAACTGCCTGAACGGCTTCTACCGGCCCACCTCCGGAGAAATTCTCCTGGATGGTGAGCCGATCCAGGGCCTGCCCGGCCACCGCATCGCCTGCAAGGGCGTGGTGCGCACCTTCCAGAACGTGCGCCTGTTCAAGGAAATGACCGCGGTGGAAAACCTGTTGGTGGCCCAGCACCAGCACCTGAAGACCAACTTCTTCGCCGGGCTGTTCAAGACCCCCGGCTACCGCCAGAGCGAGCGAGAGGCCATGGGCCGCGCCGCCGAATGGCTGGAGCGCATGAACCTTACCGAGGTGGCCAACCGGCCGGCCGGCACCCTGGCCTATGGGCAGCAGCGCCGCCTGGAGATCGCCCGCTGCATGATGACCCGGCCGCGCCTGCTGATGCTCGACGAGCCGGCCGCCGGTCTGAACCCGCGCGAGACCGAAGACCTCAAGGCGCTGATCGGTCAGTTGCGCGACGAGCACGGCGTGACCGTGCTGCTGATCGAACACGACATGAAGCTGGTGATGAGCATTTCCGAACGCATCCTGGTGATCAACCAGGGCGCGCCGCTGGCCGAGGGCACGCCCGCGGAGGTGCGCGCCAACCCGGATGTGATCAAGGCCTACCTGGGGGAAACCTGATGCTGCAGTTCGACAACGTTTCCACCTTCTACGGCAAGATCCAGGCCCTGCATGGCGTGAGCCTGAACGTCGAGCGCGGCGAGATCGTCACCCTGATCGGCGCCAACGGCGCCGGCAAGTCCACCCTGCTGATGACCCTGTGCGGTACCCCGCGCGCCGCCAGTGGCAGCATCCGCTACGAGGGCGAGGAGCTGGTCGGTCAGGACACTTGCGACATCATGCGCAAGAGCATCGCCGTGGTGCCCGAGGGGCGGCGCATCTTCGCCCGGCTGACGGTGGAGGAGAACCTGGCCATGGGCGCCTTCTTCACCCGCAAGGAGGAATACCAGCGCGAGCTGGAGCATGTGCTGACGCTGTTCCCGCGACTGAAGGAGCGCTTCAGCCAGCGGGGCGGCACCATGTCCGGCGGCGAGCAGCAGATGCTGGCCATCGGCCGTGCGCTGATGAGCAAACCGAAGCTGCTGCTGCTCGATGAACCTTCGCTGGGGCTGGCGCCGATCGTCATCCAGCAGATCTTCGAGATCATCGAGCAGCTGCGCGGCGAAGGGGTGACCATCTTCCTGGTCGAGCAGAACGCCAACCAGGCGCTCAAGCTGGCGGATCGCGGCTACGTGCTGGAGAACGGTCGCATCGTCATGCAGGGCAGTGGCGATGAGCTGCTGCGCGATCCGCGGGTGCGCGAGGCCTACCTGGGCGCCTGATCCTCCGCGTGCTGCGGCCGATAGCCCAGGCGCAGGCCGCCCCAATGGCGGCCCTGCACATGGATCGGCACCGACAGGTCATGCATCAGCTCGCCGGTGTCGCGGCTGTAGGTCTGCAGCAGCAGGTTGCGCTCGTGGCTGCCGCAGCGGATGCCGGTACGGTCGTTGAAGATGCGCTTGCTGCGGTTGTGCACATGGTCGATGGCCGGGTCGCCGGTCAGCGGCTGGTTGAACACGGTGTTGTGGGTCGGCACATAGCCGTC
>DATGNS010000311.1:0-2714 GCA_035306625.1 Pseudomonas sp.
CGAGGAAATCTACGATCAGCGCAAGCAGAATCCCCAGGATGACCTCATCTCCACCTTCATCAGCGCGGAGGTCAATGGCGAGACCATGACCCGTCTGGAAGTGCTGCAGATGGCGACCCTGCTGCTGATCGGCGGGGTGGAGACCACCACCAACCTGCTGGGCTGCACCATGGTCGAGCTGCGTCGTCACCCCGAGGTGTATGCCCGGGTGCGCGCCGATCACAGCCTGATTCCACCGCTGCTGGAAGAGACCCTGCGCTTCAACCCGGTAGTGCAGATGCTGTTCCGTCACACCGTCGAGGATACCGAGCTGTGCGGTGTGAAGATCCCCAAGGGCAAGGCGGTGATGCCGCTGCTCGGCTCAGCCAACCGGGACGAGAGCAAGTACACCGACGCGGATGTGTTCGATATCGACCGCAAGCCCGAGGCGCCGATGATGTCCTTCGGTCAGGGCCCGCATTTCTGCCTGGGCAGTTTCCTGGCTCGCATGGAAGCCCGGGTCGCGCTGGAGGTGGTGTTCTCGCGTCTGGAGACGGTGGAGCCGATTGCCGAGGCCGATGAAGTGGTCTGGCTGGACTCCTATTTCGCCCGTGGCCCGCAGACGCTGCCGGTGCGGTTCAAGGCCCGCTGAGCGGGTCTGCCAGTCCGGGGACGCGCCATGACTCGCTTGGATGATTGCTTCAATTCGCAGGACTTTGCCCGGGTCGCCCGCAGTCGGCTGCCGGGCTCCCTGTACCATTACATCGAAGGCGGCGCCGATGATGAGCTGACGGTCCGCGCCAACACCCGAGCCTTCGAGCGCCATCACCTGGTGCCCCGGCAGCTGCGGGATATCCGCCAGGTGGACATGCGCCGGCGGGTATTCGGCTGCGATCTGCAATGGCCGGTATTCATGGCGCCGACCGGTATGACACGCCTGTTCCATCCCGATGGCGAACGGGCGGTGGCCCGTGAGGCCGCACGGCTGGGGGCCGGTTACATGCTGTCGACCATGGCCACCACCAGCCTGGAGGAGGTGGCGGCCAGCTCGGTTGGCCCGAAGATCTTCCAGTTGTATCTGCTCAATGACGATGGCCTGAACCGGGCCATCATCGACCGCTGCAAGGCGGCCGGCTACGATGCCATCTGCCTGACCGTGGACTGCGTCGTGGCGGGCAACCGCGAGCGGGACCTGCGCTTCGGGCTGACGGTGCCGCCGCAGCTCAACCGGCGCAATATTCTGTCATTCCTGCAACGTCCCATGTGGGGGTTGCGCTACCTGGCCCATGGCGGCATTACGCTGCCCAATTTGCCGACGCCGGACGGTTCCAGTTCGCTGGGCACGCTGACCAGTTATTTCGCCACCAAGATGGAGCAGAACATCACCTGGGAACGGGTGGAGCAACTGCAGCAATACTGGGGGCGACCCTTCATCATCAAGGGCCTGCAGTCGGTTGCCGATGCGCGGGATGCGGTGGCGGCGGGCGTGAGCGGCATCATCCTGTCCAACCACGGCGGTCGCCAGCTCGACGGCAGCCCGGCGGTGCTGGACCTGCTTGCCGATGTGGTCGATGCGGTCGGTGATCAGCTGGAGGTGGTGCTCGATGGCGGGGTGCGCCGCGGCAGCCACATTGTCAAGGCGCTGGCCCTGGGCGCGCGTGCCTGCCTGGTCGGGCGTCCCTATCTCTATGCGCTGTCCGCCTACGGCCAACCGGGCGTGGCGCGCATGCTGGACCTGTTGCGGCGGGAAACCGAGCGCACCCTGGGGTTGATCGGGGTGGCGCATATCGATGGTCTGGACCGCAGCTTTCTAACCCATCTTGAGTCGCAGCCCATCCAGCGGCCTGTACTCGTATCCACTGGCGCATCGCGCTCAGGAGCCTATTCATGACCAGTCCATTGCACTTTCAACATTATGTCGACGGCCGCTTTGTCGAGGGCGGCGGCAACCCCATCGAGGTGATCAACCCGGCCACCGAGCAGAGCCTGGGCGCGGCGTCGGACGCCGGCAGCGAGCTGACCGCTGCAGCCATCGGCGCGGCGCGGGCGGCGCAGGATGCCTGGGCCGCGCAGCCGGCGATTGCCCGGGCGCAGTATCTGCGCCGTATCGCTGCGGGTATCCGCGAAGCGGCGCCGCACATCGCGCAGATCATTGCCCGGGAGCAGGGCAAGGTATTGTCCCTGGCCCAGCTGGAGGTCGGGCTGGCGGCGGAATACCTGGATTACTACGCCGAGTGGGCCCGCCGCATCGAGGGCGAGATCATCAGCAGCGACCGGCCGGGGGAGAACATGCTCCTGTTCCGTCGGCCGCTGGGCGTGGTAGCCGGCATCCTGCCGTGGAACTTCCCGTTCTTCATGATCGTGCGCAAGGTGGCCCCGGCGCTGCTTACCGGCAACACCATTGTCATCAAGCCCAGTGAGGAAACGCCCTTCTGCGCCTACGAGTTCGCCCGCCTGGTCGAGCAGGCGGAAGTGCCGCCGGGCGTGTTCAACCTGGTCAACGGCGCCGGCAACACCGTCGGCCAGCAGCTGGTGGCCAGTGCGGACGTGGACATGATCAGCTTCACCGGCAGCTCGGCGGCGGGCTCGGCGATCATGGCCGGCGCCGCACAGAACGTGACCAAGGTCAGCCTGGAGCTGGGCGGCAAGGCCCCGTCGATCGTGCTGGCCGATGCCAATCTGGATATCGCCGTGGCGGCGCTGCGCTGGGCCAAGACCATGAACAGCGGTCAGGC
>DATGNS010000312.1:0-7723 GCA_035306625.1 Pseudomonas sp.
CCCACCGCCAGCGGGAACAGGGCGATGACGATGGCGAAGAACACCAGCGGGTTGGCCAGCTCGGCCGGGCGCCGGAACAGCAGGCGGCTCTCGCGGGCCAGCAACAGGGTAAAGACGCTACTCATGCGGCACGCTGCCCCAGGTCCAGTTCGCGGTAGCCGGAGGGCTTGTTCTCCAGCGTGTGGTGAGTGGTCAGCACCACCATGCCGCCACGCTCGCAGTGCCCCGCCAGATGCGCTTCCAGCTGGGCCACGCCCTGCTTGTCCAGGGCGGTGAAGGGTTCATCCAGGATCCACAGCGGCGGCGCATCCAGATAGAGGCGCGCCAGGGCCACGCGGCGCTGCTGGCCGGCGGACAGCCGATGACTGGGCACGTCCTCGAAACCGCGCAGGCCGACGGCGGCCAGCGCCTGCCAGATCGCCTGGCGCTCGGCCGGCTGATGCAGGGCACACAGCCAGGCCAGATTCTCCTCGGGGGTCAGCAGACCCTTGATGCCGGCGGCATGGCCGATCCACAACAGGTTGCGGGCCAGCTCGGCACGCTGCGCGGCGAGCGGCTGGCCATGCAGGCGCACCTCGCCGGCGGTCGGCTGCATCAGGCCGCAGAGCAGACGCAGCAGGCTGGTCTTGCCACTGCCGTTGGGACCGACGATCTGCAGCATGTCACCAGGCACGAGGCGCAGGTCCAGGGCTTCGAACAACAGCCGCCAGTCACGCTCGCAGGTCAACGCGACGGCTTCGAGGAATGGACGGCTCACGACATGCGTATCCACTTCAGTATGCAATCAGGGCCAGACGGAACGCTTCAGAAAATCGACGATCCGCCTTAAGTCGGACCAACGGCAGCCGTTATCTAGAACAGACCGCCCCGGCGAATGGCTCGGCATTATACATAGGTGCCCTTGCCACCAAGACGGGTAATTACGACAGGTTGTAAGGCATTTCCGGAAGCCATGAGCGAGATCAATTTTGCGCCGCCTGCACCACCGCCCGGCCCGCCTTCAGGCAGCGGCGGAGGCACCCAGCCCCAGGTGTTTCGCGCGCTGGCCTCGCTGGAGGTGCTGCGCCTGCAGCCCGGCCAGCAGATGCAGGCCGAGGTGCGCCAGCGTGCGCCAGGCGCCGAAGGCTCGCAACTGAACCTGCGCGTGGCCCTGGCCGACGGTCGCAGCCTGAACCTGGACGTGGCCGCCGGCCGCCAGGCCGAACCCGCCGTGGGCGCGCGCCTGCAGCTGACGGTGCTGCCCGGCAATCGCCTGCTGGCCACCCCGCTGCAACCGGCCTCGCCCGTCGCGACGCCCGCCGCCCCGGCCGCGCCCCTGACCCGCCTCGACCTGCCGGCCGGTACCCTGCTGCAGGCGCGGGTGCTGTCCAGCACGCCGCTGGGCGGCCAGTTCCAGGTGCTCGCCCAGCTGCCGGATGGCCGCCAGATGCTGTTGTCCAGCGCCCACCCGCTGCCCGTCGGCAGCCTGCTCAACGCCCGGGTGCTCGATGACCGGAGCCTGCGCTTCATCAGCCCGGACGCACGGGTGCAGCAGCTTGAGCTGCTGCAACAGCTGTCCAACCAGTTTGCTCAGCAATCGCCGCTATCGACCCTGTTCAGCGCCCTGCGGGCCATGCAGGGCCAGCCCCTGCCCCCGAACCTCGCGCAGAGCATCGAGCGCCTGCTCGGCAACCAGCCCAGCGCGGCGCAGCTCAGCGATCCCCGCCAGCTGGCGGCGATCCTGCGCAACGCCGGCATCGGGCTGGAAAACCGCCTGCTGACCGGGCAGACCGATGGCCTGTCCAGTGACCTGAAGGCCAACCTGCTGCGCCTGCTGGGCCAGCTGGCCGGCAGTCAGCAATCCACTGGCTTGTCCCTGGCCCCTTCCGCCGGCCTGCTGGCCACCCTCCCCGTTCTGGCCCGCCAGGTGCTGGGCGCCCTCGGCCAGCGCCCCGAACGCCAGCCGGGCCTGCGCTTCCCGCTGCCGGCCCAGCGCCTGGAGGGCCTGGAAAACCCCAGCCTGCAGTTGCTGCTGCGCCTGGCCGCCGGCGCCGTGGCCCGCCTGCAGAGCCACCAGCTGGCCAGCCTGGTGCAGGGCCAGAACAGTGCCGAGGGGCAGCAGCCGACCACCGTGCTGCAGATGGAGATTCCGGTGCGCGAGCTGCCCACGCCCATCCAGTTGCGCATCCGCGGCGAGGAGCAGGCGCGCGACAGGCGCAACGCCCGCCAGCGCGAGCGGCAGTGGCACATCGACCTGGCCTTCGACCTGGAAGACCTCGGCCCTCTGGAGGTGCGCGCCGAGCTGTGCCGCCGGCAGTTCAGCGCCCGGCTGTGGGCCGAGCGTCCCGCCACGGCGGAACTCATCGAGCGGGAACTGGGGGAACTGCGCCGCTCGCTGACCGAGGCCGGCCTGGAGATCGGTGCCCTGGACTGCCATCGCGGCAGCCCGCCGACACCCCCCGCTCCTCCCCTGGAAACCCACTGGATACACGTGACCGCATGAACGAGCCACGCGCCATCGCCCTGCGCTACGACGGCCAGAGCGCCCCGACCCTGGTCGCCAAGGGCGACGACGAGATCGCCCAGGCCATTCTCGACCTGGCCCGGGAATACGAAGTGCCGATCTATGAGAACGCCGACCTGCTGCGCCTGCTGGCCGAGCTGGAGGTGGGGGATGAGATTCCCGAGGCGCTGTACCGCAGCGTGGCGGCCATCATCGCCTTCGCCTGGTATCTGAAGGGCAAGGCGCCGGAGGGTTTCAGGCGCCGGGATGACGACGAGTGAGAGGCGGCGTCAGTCCGCCTCCTGCTTGGCCGCGCGGGCCTTGTACAGCTTGCTGACCAGCTCTGCCTCGCCCTTGGTCAGGCCGCAGGACTGGGTGAGGTCCTCGACGCTGGCACCCAGGGTGACCAGCCGCGACGCCTGGATGTAGGAGATCATCGTCGGGTCGCTCTGCTCCAGCTTGCTCAGCCGCTCGGGCAGCGGCGCGGCCAGCTGCTGCAGGGCCTGCAGCTCCTCGCCCATCTTCACGCACACGCCCATGTAGGTATCGAGCCGGCGCATCAGCTCCTGGATGCTCTGATCCCGCTTCAGATGCCGCTCGGCATGCTGTCTGAACTGGAACTCCATGCTCTTGTTCAGGCGCTTGATGCGTGCGGCCAGCCACACGCAGGCGATCGCCAGCACCAGACAGGCGACCGCCAGCCCAATCACCGCAAATCCCTGCATCATCAGAAGTTCTCGAGTTCCGACCACTCTTCCTCGGTCATCATCTTGTCCAGCTCGACAAGAATCAGCAGCTCGCCGTTCTTGTTGCACACGCCCTGGATGAACTTGGCCGATTCGTCGTTACCGACGTTGGGCGCGGTCTCGATCTCGGACTGGCGCAGGTAGACCACCTCGGCAACGCTGTCGACCAGGATGCCGACCACCTGCTTGTCGGCCTCGATGATCACGATGCGGGTGTTGTCGGTGACCTCGGTGGGCTCCAGACCGAAGCGCTGGCGGGTGTCGATCACCGTCACCACGTTGCCGCGCAGGTTGATGATGCCCAGCACATAGCTCGGCGCGCCCGGCACCGGGGCGATTTCGGTGTAGCGCAGCACCTCCTGCACCTGCATCACATTGATGCCGTAGGTCTCGTTGTCCAGGCGGAAGGTTACCCACTGCAGCATCGGATCGTCGGAGCTTTGCGCTGTCGAATTCTTCATTAGTTCACCTCGTCGTCGAACGCCCGGGCCGACCCTGGCGCGTGTCCTTTTCAGCCCGCAGCGGCGGGCCCCCTTCAGCGCGTCTTCTTCAACGCGCCGCTTTCAATCAGTTCGGCCAGCGCGGCCACATCGAGCAGCGCGCACATGTGTTCGATCACCGTGCCCGCCAGCCAGGGACGCTGGGTCCGCAAGCTGCGCCATTTCACCTGGTCGGGATGCAGGTGGATGGAACGGTCCACCTTGTGCACCGCCAGCCCCCAGTCGAAGCCCTGGATGGTGATGACGAACGCCAGGTCGTCGCGGAACTCGTCGCGGTAGCGCTCGGGCATCACCCAGCGCGCGGTGTCGATCACCTTGATGTTGCCGGAATGGGTCTTGAGCATGCCCAGGAACCAGTCGGGCTGGCCGAACAACGGTGTCAGGGTCTGCCCCTCCAGCGAATGGATGGTGCCCAGGCATACCAGCGGCACCGCCAGGGTCAGCCCCGCCACGTCGAACAGCAGGCACTCGAAACGGTTCTCACCCCATTGCGGCCGCCCGGAAATCACCTTGGGCGGCAACGGCGGCACCGCGGCCGGCGGTTCGGGCTGCACCTGCGGCGGTGCCTGCACCGGCTCGGCCACCTCGGGTACCGGGTCGGCCACTTTCAGCACCTGGGGCATCAGCAGCGCAGCCGGCTCGGCAACCGGCTCGCGGCGCTCGACCGCGGGCCTGGCGGGCGCCGGCTGCGGCTCGACCGGACCGGGCTGGGCGCGACTCGGCGCGGGCTCCGGCGCCGCGGAGACGGCTACGGGCTCAGGCTCGGGCGCGCTCGCCTGGACCTGAGGTTCCGGCTGCACCTGAAGCAGGGCGTCGCGCAGCGTTGCCTGCAGGCCTTCCGTCAGCGCGGACGCAGCCGGCGCAGCCAGTTGCCCAGGCTGCTCAGCCACCGGCTCCAGCGGCTGCGATTCGGGAAAGGGTGCGCGCTCGGCCACGGGAGCGGCCGCCTCCTGATGCGGGTCCTGCGCGGAGGAGGCCATCGACACCGTCACATCCACGGCCAGGGATACGGCGACCGGCTGCGGCTCGTTGACCACCTCCACCACCGGAGCGGGCGCGGGGGCGGGCTCGGCCAGCGCCCTGGAAATGGGCGCGGCCTCTTCGTCCACGGGCGTTTCCACCCGCTTGATATCGGTCAGCTTGATGGTCGGCAGGACCAGCGGGCGCGGCTCCAGCACCTGCGGCTGGTGGGCCATGGGCTGGGGATGGGCGGGCGCCGCCTCCGCCTGGGGGGCGGTCACGGGCGTGCTGGCCGGCTCCGGCCGGGAAACAGGCGCGGACGCGACCGCCGGCTCGGGCCGTGCGCGCTCGGCAGCCTCGTCGGGCCGCGGCTGCTGGGCCGGCGCGGGCGCCTCAAACAGCAGATCTTCCAGATAGGCCTGCAGGGCTTCCTGCGGTCCGATCCGGTGGGCGTCCTGGGGGCTCATGTCCTGCATCCGTAAGTCTGTCCTCTGAATAGCTATCGGCCGAGGTGGCCGACAGCTTGATAGCGCTTGGTCAGGCCGGCTGGCCGGGATGGCGGGCCAGCAGGGATTTGAGCAGCGCCCGGTAGGCGATCACGCCGCGGCAGCCGGGATCGAACTGCGACGGTACCAGGCCCGCGCGACTGGCGTCCCGCAGGCGGCCGTCGGTGGGGATGTAGGCCGGCCAGATGTGTTCCTTGTGGCGATCGCGCAGCAGCTTGAGGGTGGTCAGCGAGGCCTGCGAGCGGCGGTCGAACAGGGTCGGCACGATCAGGTACGGCAGGGCCTGGCGCCGCGAGCGGTTGATCATGTTCAGGGTATGCACCATGCGCTCCAGGCCCTTGACCGCCAGGAACTCGGTCTGCACCGGCACGATGAGCTGCTGGCAGGCCGCCAGGGCGTTGACCATCAGCACGCCGAGCAGCGGCGGGCTGTCGATCAGCACATGGTCATAGTCGTTCCACAACTGGGCCAGCGCCTTGGACAGCACCAGGCCCAGGCCGCTCTTGCCGGGAGTCTGGCGCTCCAGGGTAGCCAGCGCGGTGCTGGCCGGCAGCAGGGTCAGCCGCGGGTGGCTGGTCTTCTGCAGCAACTGGGCCGGCAGGCCCTCGGGCACCTGGCCGCCATGCTGGAACAGCTCGAAGCCGGTGCGCTCCAGGTTGTCGGGGTTGTAGCCGAAGTAGCTGGTCATGGAACCATGGGGATCGAGGTCGACCACCAGCACCCGCTTGCCGACGTCGGCCAGCAGGCCGGCCAGGGCCACGCTCGTCGTGGTCTTGCCAACGCCGCCCTTCTGATTGGCTACTGCCCAGATTTTCATCCACTGCTCCTTCTTGTCCGCACGCTCAATGCGAACCACTACCGACCATCAATGCCGGCGCTTTGACAGCACCTTCGACCCGGGCGCCTGATTCCGGCGCCTTTGCAGTTTGCGTGCCAGCATACCCCTGACGATTTTCCACCCGGGTGGCGCCGCTGCGCCGGGTTTCCAGGAAGCGCGACACCACCAGCACCACGCGACGGTTCATGGCGCGACCTTCCGGGGTGGCGTTGTCGGCCACCGGGTGATGCTCGCCGTAGCCGACCGCCGCCAGGCGCTTGGCGGCCACGCCGTCCATGTTCAGCATGCGCACGATGGTGGCCGCGCGGGCCGCGGACAACTCCCAGTTGGTGGGATACAGCGGTGTGCTGATGGGCAGGTTGTCGGTGAAGCCCTCCACCTGAACCGGGTTGTCGAAGGGTGCCAGAATCCTGGCGACCTTCTCGATGATGTCGAACGCCTGATCGTGAGGGATGGCGTCGCCGCTGGGGAACAGCAGGCTCGACTTGAGTTCGATCTCCACCCAGGACTCGGTGCCGCGCACGATCAGCTGGCCTTCCTCGATCAGCCCGGCAAAGGCCCGCTCGATGTTGCGGGTGATCTGCGCCAGGGGGTCGCCGTCCTCCATGGGCATGGGGCCACCGTCGTCCTCCATGCTGGCGTCATAGTCGCGGGTACGCGGACGTTCCTGGCCGACCGGGATTGGCCGGATGGCCTTCTCGCTCTGGTTGAAGATGCCCACCAGGGTGTCGGCCAGCACCTTGTACTTGCCTTCGTTGATCGACGAGGTGGCGTACATGACCACGAAGAAGGCAAACATCAGGGTGATGAAATCCGCGTAGGACACCAGCCAGCGTTCGTTGCTGGGTTCGGGGGCCTCGGGGATGCGACGGCGACGGCGTGTCATGGCTCAGACCAGGAAGCCCCGGAGCTTGTGCTCGATGGAGCGCGGGTTCTCGCCCTCGGCGATGGACAGCACGCCCTCGATCAGCATCTCCCGGTAGCGGGTCTGGGTGCGCACCACCGCCTTGAGCTTGTTGGCCATGGGCAGCAGCAGCAGGTTGGCGAAGGCCACGCCGTAGATGGTGGCGACGAAGGCCACGGCAATGCCGGTGCCCAGTTGCGAGGGGTCGGTGAGGTTGCCCATTACCTGGATCAGGCCGAGCACCGCGCCGATGATGCCGATGGTGGGCGAATAGCCACCCATGGCCTCGTAGACCCTGGCGGCCTGCAGGTCGCTTTCCTCCTGGCTGAGCATCTCCACTTCCAGGATGGTGCGGATGTTCTCCGTCTCCACCCCGTCGGCCAGCAGCTGCATGGCCTTGCGGGCATAGGGATCCGGCTCGCGCTCGGCCAGCGGCTCCAGGCCGAGCAGGCCTTCCTTGCGGGCCACCAGACTCCAGCGCGTGACCTTCTCGATGCCCTCCTCCATGCGGATCGCCGGCGGGAACAGCACCCAGTGCAGCACGACCACGGCGCGCTTGAGGGTGCGCAGCGGGGTCTGCAGCAGGCAGGCCGCCACGGTTCCGCCGACCACGATCAGCGCGGCCGGGGCGTTGAGCAGCACGCCGAGGCTGCCCCCCTCCAGGAAGTTGCCGCCGAGGATGGCGATGAATGCCAGCAGGACGCCGATCAGGCTGAGGACATCCATTACTGACAGACCTCGCTCAGGTAGCGGCCGATGTCGTCCAGGTCAAAGATACCGTCGGCCA
>DATGNS010000313.1:0-13632 GCA_035306625.1 Pseudomonas sp.
AGCTGACCGGCGCCTTCGTCTGGGGTGTGCATGTGCTGCTGGTGAGCTTCTTCGCCGGCCGCTACGACCCGCTGCGCCTGTCCATCCTGCAGTTCCTGGTCTGTGCCCTGGTGAGCCTGCTGCTGGCGCTGGCCCTGGAACCCATCGAGTGGTCGGCCATCGTCGCCGCCGCGCCGTCGATCCTCTATGGCGGCTGCTTCGCCGTGGGCGTCGGCTACACCCTCCAGGTGGTGGCGCAGAAGGACGCCATCGCCTCCCACGCCGCCATCATCCTGTCCCTGGAAGCGGTGTTCGCCGCCATCGCCGGCTGGCTGTTCCTGGACGAGAGTCTGTCCCTGCGCAGCTACGTCGGTGCCGGCATCATGCTGGCCGGCATGCTGCTCGCCCAGCTGTGGCCCCAGAACAAGACCGCGACCGCGCCGGCCACCGGTCAGGCCTGAAGGGCAACCTGCCGCCGGCGATGCAGCTCATCGCCGGTGTCCAGGGGCTGCCGGTGCTTGGCGGCCAGGTAATGCCGGGTAAACAGCTCGAAATGGTCACCCAGCGCCTCGGCGGCCTGTGTCTCGCCAGCCAGCTCCAGACACAGCGCCGCCACCTCGGCGGTGCACAGGTGATCCTCGCGGGTCGAACGACGCAGGCGATAGCGTGACACCTGCTCCGGCTGCAGGCTGAGCACCGGCAGGTGATCCAGGTAGGGACTCTTGCGAAACATCTTGCGCGCCTCGGTCCAGGTGGCGTCGAGCAGGATGAACAGCGGCCGCTTGCCCGATTCCGGCGCCACCCTGTCGACCACCCGCTCCGGTGCGGCGTATTCACCGGGAAACACCAGGTACGGCTGCCATTGCGGATCGGCCAGCAAGGCCTCCAGACGCGGATCCACCGTGACCCGCGACCAGCCGAAGGCCTGGGTGTCGGGCACCACGTCGGCGATCAGCCAGCCGGTATTGGTCGGCTTGAGGGCCTCGATGTCATGCATCACCAGACACACGCCGGCCCGGGTGGCGACCGGCGCGGTCCAGGGACACAGGCAATAGGTCGGCGCGATCCGGCAGCGGGGGCAACGCTCCACGCGGGAGCCTCGGGCAACGAAGGGTTTGAGGCTGCGCGCCAGGCGTTCGGCGCGCAGTCGAGCTACGGCATGCATGGATGGATCAGGTCACCGCGTGTACAGGGGTGCGCAGTCTACCAGAGGGGTCGTCGAGGCAAGGGGCGAACGGCCACCGCCGGTCCGGGTCGAATACCTTTGTTCAACGGAGGTTTTTCCGATGCCTGTCCTGTTGCTGCTTCTGCTGTCCGCCATCGGCCTGCCGGCGTTCGCCGCCTCGGCCAGCGAGGAACAGTTGATCCGCGACCTGCAGCGCATCGCGCGCAACAGCAACCAGGACACCCCGCGCGCCATCAGCGCGGATATCGTCGATCGCGGCTTCACCGTGGATCGACGCACCCTGATCAATCACCTGAGCGTGCGCCCCGAACACGCCGAGGACATGCGCCGCAACCCCGGTGCGGTGCGCCGGCAGCTCACCGCCAGCGTGTGCGGCAACGCGGGCTTTCGCCAGTTGCTGGAGCGGGGCGCGGTGTTGCGCTACCAGTTCACCGAAGCCGGCAGCGACTGGCCGGTGACCAGCGAGAGCTTTATCGCCGAGGACTGTGCGGAGCTCTAGGCTCCCTCGGCGAACCCGGCGTCGATACACCAGAGGCCTGTGCACACCGCAGGGTGTGCCAACACACAGCGTTGGCCGTGGCTCAGGTTCCCACCGCCATGGCGGCCGGGAAAACGCCGACCGCCCTACGGTTGCATCACCTGGCAGAGCCAATCCGCTTCAGCGCAGCACCTGCGGATCGCCCCGGCCGGCCAGGGTCGCGGCCTCGTCGACGGTCAGCAGCGCCGTGCGCGGCATGTTCAGCACCCGTGCGCAGGCGGCCAGCACGTTGGCCCAGGTGCTGCGGTTGGCGAACAGCATGCCGGACTCGTCGAAGGTGCCGCCGCGGTTGCGGTAGCCCAGCACGCCGCTGAGACGGGTGTCGGGGAACAGCGGCCAGAGCACCCCACGCGCCACTTCCGGGCGCATGTGGGTCAGCAGCACGCGGCGCGGGTAGTGGTCGGGGAACAGCCGCTCGGTGACCTCCGGGTCGGCCATCGCCTCCAGCTCCCACTGGTCGCGCGGCGCGCGGAAGCGCCCCGGTTCCTGCAGATAGATCAGCCGATAGGCGCAGCCGGCCTCCTTCAGGCGCTGGCAGGCGCGCAGCATCTCGCCCAGCTGGTAGCTGCCGTTGGCGATCAGCAACAGCGGATCGGGGCCCTGCACCTCCTCGACGAGGATGGCGCCGTCGCGCGCCAGCTGCTCGGCCTGCTCCCGGGTGAAGTAGCAGGGCCGGTCACGCTTGGGGATCACCATGCAGGCGATCTGTCCCCGGGCCTGATAGATGCCCGGCAGCAGGGCCAGGACGCTGTTGTGATCGGCCGGGAACAGCACCCGCGACACGTCGCTCATTTCGCCCAGCAGCGCCTCGCAGAAGGTGGTGTCCTGGTGGGATTGCTGGTTCTTGCCGTTCTCCCAGGTGTGCGAGGTGGCCACGACGGGGAAGCCGAGCCAGCCGGCCGGCCGACCGACCTCCTTCTGCTGGCGGGCGAAGATGAGGCTCTGGCGGACCGCGCCGAGCATCTTCACGCAGAACGCCTCGTAGCTGGCCACCAGGTTCAGGCCGCCCTGGTTGGCCAGGCAGGCGGACACCACGGCCTCCTCGTTGAGGGCGGTGATGATCTTGCCGTCCACCGCCTCCAGCTCGCCTTCCGGTTCGCTGACCCGGTGCCTGAGCGCCTTGAGCACGCCACCGAGGCGGTTGCTGGCCAGCTCGTCCGGGTTGCCCACGCGGGGTCGCAAGTTCGGGTTGGCGCGGGTCAGATCGACGAAGAAGCGGTCCAGCGCCGCCATGGGCGAACAGGCATCGTCACGGTAGTGCAGCTCGGGCATCGCCGGCGCATCGGAACGGCGCACGGCCAGGGCGTTGTCGCGTTCCAGCGGCCGCTCACCGCGGCGGGCGAAGAGTTCGCGCACCTCGGCGAGCTGCTTGAAGGGCACATGCAGCGGCGCCGCGTGGCTGTTGAACAGCTCGCGCGCCTCCGTGCTGCTGTACGGGCTGCCGGGCAGTGGCAGGTTGTGGGCCGCGTTGCTGGCCGCGCCGTAGAAGCCGAAGCCCTTGGTGGTCTCGGCGATGGCATAGGGAATCGGCAGCGGATACTTGAGGATGCCGCGGTTCTTCTCGTCCACGCGGCGGCCCAGGCGCTGCTCCATTTCCCACAGGGTGCAGACGAAGGCGGCCGGATCGCGGCCGTCCATGCGGATCGGATCGAAACCGCAGCGGCGCAGGTGCTGGACGAAACCTTCCAGGCCCTCGAGGGTACCCAGCTCGGTGCGCTGCTCGATGCGGCGGCCGTTGGCGATCATCACCGGCAGGGCCACGCCGCAGTCCTCGGCGCGCCACCAGCGCGGAATCCAGTCGCTGCCCCGCTGCTCCTCGGCGGCGCCGTCGGACAGGAAGGTAACCAGGGTCTCGCCCGGCAGCGGCATGTGCGCGTACTGCAGCTCGGCGAAGCCCAGGTAGCCGCCCTCGGCAATGCCGCCGGCGGTGTGCGGGTTGACATGGCTGCCCAGGGGCACGCCCGGCAGCCCGTCAGGGGTCTGGGCATAGCTGTAGAAGTCGGCGGCCAGGCGACTCATGCCCTCCTCGTCGAACGTGTAGCGTTCGGCCTGTTCCGGATGCTGGTTGCCGACCAGCAGGTTGATGGCCTCGATGGCCGCCACGCAGTGCCCCTGGCCCATCATCCAGGCGCGGGTCTGCCCGGTCAGGGCGTTGAGCGCCAGGTAGCCAGCATAGGCGGGCACCATGTTCAGGGCGCCGCCGGTGTGGCCTTCGGGCTGCACCTTGAAATCGTCCTGCTCGAGCGGCGCGCCATCCAGGCGCACGCGACGGGCGTAGGTCATGTGCACCACCAGCCACAGCCCCGCGGCGCTCAGACGGTCCAGTGCCTGCAGCAGCCGATAGACGCTGGCCAGGTCCGGCTGCAGGCCGGCCTGCACCACCTGGTGGGCCATCCGGTAGGCGGCCGCGCGGGTTTCATCGGCATGGACGAAAGGACCATAACCCTCGCTCCAGCGGGCAAATTCCGGCTCTTGGCGGGCGTGCTCGGCCAGCTCGGCGGGGCTCGGCAGAAGTTGGTGCATGGCAACAAGGCTCCGTCATGTCATTCAGTTCGGTTAGTGTAAGGTGCTGCGCTTCCGGCGGTGCTGATATGCATCAAGACCCTCCGGGCGCGCCCGGCGCAGACTTGCTCCCAGTTCAGGAAAAGGTTCATTCATCATGGCTCTACTCCAATTTCTCGGCGCCATCCGGCAAGTTACCGGCTCCTGCTACCTGCTGGAGACCCACGATGGCAGGCGCGTGCTGCTGGAGTGCGGCCTGCATCAGGGACGGCGCGAGGAGGAAAGCAACAACCGCCGGGCCTTCCCCTTCCGCCCCCGGGACATCGACGCCGTGGTCATCTCCCATGCCCATATCGACCACAGCGGGCTGCTGCCGCGCCTGACGAAGGAGGGCTATCGCGGCCCCATCTTCGCCACCGAGGCGACCTGCGCGCTGCTGGACCTGATGCTGCACGACGCCGCGCACCTGCAGGAAAAGGACGCGGAATGGGAAAACAAGTGGCGCGCCCGTCGCGGCAAGAAGCCGATCGCCCCGCTGTATACCAGCGAAGATGCTGATCAGGTCCTGCGCCAGTGCCAGCCGATCAGCTACGGCCAACGGGAACAGATCGTGCCCGGCGTGCATGTGACCATGCACAACGCCGGACATATCCTCGGCTCGGCCATCGTCCAGCTGGACGTGGAGGATTTCGGCCGCACCCGCCGCCTGGTGTTCTCCGGCGACCTGGGCAACGACTGCACGCCGCTGATGCGTAACCCCGATGTGGTCGACCAGGCCGACGTGGTGCTGCTGGAGTCCACCTACGGTGATCGTGACCATCGCTGCAGCGAGGACACTCTGGAAGAATTCGTCAAGGTCCTGCAGCAGGCCCACGAGGATGGCGGCAACGTGCTGATCCCGGCGTTCGCCATCGGTCGCACCCAGGACCTGATCTACTATCTCGGGCGCTTCTACCATGAGGGCAGGCTGCCTCAGCAGGCGGTATTCCTCGACAGCCCCATGGCGATCCGCGCCAATGCCATCTACAGTCGCTACCTCGAACAGCTGGACCCGCAGGAACTGGAGCGCATGCGCGGCCTGGGCATCCACAAGGTCGCCGACCTGCTGCCGATCCTGCGGCCGACCCCCACGCCCGAGGAGTCGATGGCCGTCAACCGCATCACCAGCGGCGCGATCGTCATCGCCGGCAGCGGCATGTGCAACGGCGGACGCATCCTGCATCACTTCAAGCACAACCTCTGGCGTCCCGAATGCCATGTGGTGTTTACCGGCTTCCAGGCCCGTGGCACCTTGGGACGCACCATCGTCGAAGGCGCCGAACGCGTTCGCCTGCTGCATCAGCAGATCGCGGTCAAGGCCCGCATCCACACCCTGGGCGGCTTCTCCGCCCACGCCGGCCAGTCGCAGCTGCTCGACTGGGTCAGCCGCTTCTCCGGCCGGCCGGACCTGCATCTGGTGCATGGCGAGCTGGAGAAGATGCTTGCCCTGCAGAGCGCGCTGCGCCACCGCCTGGGCTGGGAGGCAAACATCCCCGAGCCGGGCGACCGCATCGCCCTCTAGGCTCACGCCCCATCGATTTCGCAACGGAGAGTTTCAATGGCTTTTGAATCGGACGACTACCTGGCCCGCCCCTTCCGCGCCGGCGGTATCGACCTGGGCAGCAAGGTCGAGGAACTGACCGACCTGGTGGTACCCCAGGGCAGCCCCAACCGGGAGCTGTACCAGAACATGCTGACCACGGTGGTGCGCATGGCCCAGGCCGACCGCAACCGCTGGGACGCCAAGATCATGGCCCAGACCCTGCGCGAGCTGGAGCGCTCGTTCAGCGTGCTGGACCGCTTCAAGCGCCGCCGCAAGGTGACCGTGTTCGGTTCGGCGCGCACCCCGGTGGACCATCCGCTGTACGCCATGGCGGTAAAGCTGGGCGAACTGCTGGCCAAGCGCGACCTGATGGTGATCACCGGCGCCGGCGGCGGCATCATGGCCGCCGCCCACGAGGGCGCCGGCCTGGAGAACAGCATCGGCCTGAACATCACCCTGCCGTTCGAGCAGCATGCCAATGCCACGGTGGACGGCACCGACAACCTGCTGTCGTTCCATTTCTTCTTCACCCGCAAGCTGTTCTTCGTCAAGGAGGCGGACGCCCTGGTGCTCTGCCCCGGCGGCTTCGGCACCCTGGACGAGGCGCTGGAAGTGCTCACCCTGATCCAGACCGGCAAGAGCCCGCTGGTGCCGGTGATCCTGCTTGACGAGCCGGGTGGCAGCTACTGGCAGGACGCCATGACGTTCATGCAGCGGCAACTGCTCGGCCACCGCTACATCCTGCCCAGCGACATGCACCTGATGCGCCTGGTGCACAGCGCGGAGGACGCCGTTGCGGAGATCGCCCGCTTCTACGGCAACTACCACTCCAGCCGCTGGCTGAAGGGCGAATACATCCTGCGCATGAACCATCCGCTGAACGACGCGACCCTGGGCAGGCTGCACGAGGAGTACGCCGACCTGTGCCTGCATGGCGGCTTCACCCAGCATCCCTGCTGCCAGACGGGAGAGGACGACGCTGAGCTGTGCGACCTGCCGCGTCTGGTGTTCACCTTCAACGCCCGCGACCACGGCCGCCTGCGCGAGCTGGTCGACCTGATCAACGACAGCGCCAGCTGGGCCTGAATTGCAAAAGCGGCGCGCCAAGGGGGCGCGCCGCTACTTTGCGAGACTCAGGCCAGCAGGGCCTTGCCGTACCCTTCGACGAATTCCGCCGGCATGCGCCGCGGACGGCCGCTGGACAGTTCGATACAGGCAAAGGTGGTGTGGGCGCGCAGCAGGGTCGCGCCATCGGCCGGACGGATCAGCTGGAAGCGGCGCAGCATCCGCAGCCGCTGGTCGGATTCGACGATCCAGGTGCCCATGCACAGGCGCTCGCCCTGGTAGGCGGCGGCCAAGTAGTCCACCTCGTGGCGCACCACCGCCATGGCCCGATCCAGCCGGCGATAGGTCGCCAGGTCCAGCCCCAGGTGCTGGGAGTGGTTCCAGGCGCAGCGCTCCATCCAGCTCACATACACGGCGTTGTTGACGTGGCCGAGGCCGTCGATGTCCTCGGCCGTTACTTCAAGTTCCAGCAGGTAGGGGCTCGGCAGATCCCAATTCATCGTTGCGCATCCAGACTGGCGGCCAGCGCACAGGCCTCGCTGGCCAGTTGGGTGATCTGATCCCACGCCCGCGCCTTGACCAGCTCGGCGGGGGCGATCCAGGTGCCGCCGACACAGGCGACGTTGGGCATGCTCAGGAAGGTGAGCAGGTTGTCGGCGTTGATGCCGCCGGTGGGGCAGAAGCGGATGCCGGTGAAGGGCCCCTTGAGGCTCTTGAGCATCTTCACGCTGCCGGTGCCGTTGGCCGGAAACAGCTTCAGCGAGCGATAGCCGAACTCCAGGGCGACCAGCACCTCGGACGGCGTCAGCACGCCCGGCAGGTAGGGCATCTGCACGCTTTCCGCGGCCAGCGCCAGGCGCTCGGTGCAGCCGGGGCTGACGGCGAACTGGGCGCCGGCGTCCCGGGCCTCGAGAAACTGCTCGGCATGGATCAGGGTCCCTGCGCCCACCAGCAGGTCGGGCACCTCCTCGCGGATGCGCGACACGGCCTCCAGGGCGCGGGGCGTGCGCAGGGTCACCTCCAGCACGCGGATGCCGCCCGCCTGGAGCGCGCGGGCCAGCTCGACGGCGCTGCCAACCTCTTCGATCACCAGCACCGGCAGAACCGGACGGGCCTGTTGCAGGATCGCTTCCATCGTCAGGTTCATGGCACGCACTCCGCTGTTTCGGGTAGAAAAAGACGCCCCGGCAATGAAGGTCCGGAGCCTGCTCATGATCGCAATACTCCTCGATCATGGCCAGACGAAACGGGCAAATCCCGCCTGGCCGACAGCGCTCCGCCGCGCAATTTTTTTGACCCAAAACAAAAGGGCCGCCACATGGGCGACCCTGTATTCCCGCAAGCTTCGCGGGCAAGAAATGGCGTCCCCTAGGGGACTCGAACCCCTGTTACCGCCGTGAAAGGGCGGTGTCCTAGGCCACTAGACGAAGGGGACGAAACCTTCGAGGAGCAAACCGGCCATCTACCGGATTGCCGTGGAATTTGGTGGAGCTAGACGGGATCGAACCGTCGACCTCTTGCATGCCATGCAAGCGCTCTCCCAGCTGAGCTATAGCCCCAAAATCCTGCGTCTTTCGACGTTGCGCACCGCCTTGTGGCGACCCGCTTGAATATGGCGTCCCCTAGGGGACTCGAACCCCTGTTACCGCCGTGAAAGGGCGGTGTCCTAGGCCACTAGACGAAGGGGACGAAACCTTCTGAACCGCACCTCAAGAGAGGTTTGGTGGAGCTAGACGGGATCGAACCGTCGACCTCTTGCATGCCATGCAAGCGCTCTCCCAGCTGAGCTATAGCCCCGTGCTTCAGGACGGGGCGCATATTAGGTTCGCACCGACGGCGTGTCAACATAATTTTTGTTCGGAAGCGATTTTTTTTTGCCAGCAGAACAAACACTTAGGCAAAACGGTCATTCCTGGCCGGTTCGCCGCGGAGCCCCCTCCGGCTCGGCGGCAGCGCCAAACGAAGGACTCCCGCTCTCTGCCACCACCGGCCGCCGCCGCTCCCGTGGCGAACGATACCCACCCGCCGAGGCCCGCCCGCAAGCCCTTGTATTTCTTGCAACGCCCGACCAGCGGCAGGCTAGAATCGGCCACCCACGCGCACGGATGCGCTCTCAGTCATGTTGTCGAGAGTTCCCATGCGCCTGCTGTTTGCCCTGCTGTTCGTCATCCTGCCCGTCAACCCGGCCTTCGCCGACGCGCCACGGACCTTCGCCGAAGCCAAGAAGATCGCCTGGAAGCTGTATGCCGAACGGCCAGTGGAGTTCTATTGCGGCTGCCGCTACCAGGGCAACCGGGTGGACCTGGACAGCTGCGGCTACCAGCCCCGCAAGAATGCCCAGCGCGCCAGTCGCATCGAATGGGAACATGTGGTCCCCGCCTGGGTGATCGGCCACCAGCGCCAGTGCTGGCAGGAGGGCGGACGCAGGAACTGCACCGCCAACGATCCGGTGTTCAGCCGTGCCGAGGCGGACCTGCACAACCTGGTACCGGCGATCGGCGAGGTGAACGGCGACCGCAGCAACTACGGCTTCGGCATGCTGACCCAGAAGCCCCACCAGTACGGCGCCTGCCCGTTCGTGGTGGACTTCAAGCAGCGCACCGCCATGCCGCCGGAGAACACGCGCGGCGCCATCGCGCGCATCTACCTGTACATGAGCGAGCGCTATCACCTGCGTCTGTCGCGGCAGGACCAGCGCCTGTACGACATCTGGAACCGGCAGTACCCGGTCAGCGAGTGGGAGCAGTGGCGCAATCGCAAGATCGCCTGCGTGCAGGGCAATGCCAACCCCTACGTGGGCGAGGTGGACCTGTCCACCTGCGGGCCGCTCGCTCGCCGCTGAGCCGGCTGTTGTGGTCGCCGGCCGCTGTGGGTAATGTCGTGGCTCCTGCACGGAGCCCATCATGCATTACCTCCTGATCGTCACCCTCCTCTGGGCGGTTTCCTTCAACCTGATCGGCGCCTTCCTGGCCGGCCAGGTGGACAGCTACTTCGCGGTGCTGACCCGTGTGGTGCTCGCCGCCCTGGCCTTCCTGCCCTTCACCCTGTGGCGCGGCGTGCCCCTGCGTTTCATCGGCGGGGTAATGCTGGTCGGCGCGCTGCAGTTCGGCGTCACCTACCTGTGCCTGTATCTCAGCTTCAACGTGCTGACAGTGCCGGAGGTGCTGCTGTTCACCGTGCTCACGCCGCTGCACGTGACCCTGATCGACGATGCCCTGAATCGCCGCTTCAACGGCTGGGCCCTGCTGGCCGCGGCCCTGGCGGTGTTCGGCGCGGCGCTGATCCGCTATGACGAGGTCAGCGGCGACTTCCTGCTGGGCTTCGTCCTGCTGCAGATCGCCAACTTCACCTTCGCCGCCGGGCAGGTGCTGTACAAGCGGCTGGTGGCCCGCCACCCCAGCGACGTGCCGCTGTTCCGCCGCTTCGGCTACTTCTTCCTGGGCGCCCTGATCGTCGTGCTGCCGGCCTGGCTGCTGCTGGGCAATCCGCAGCGCCTGCCCACCACCGACGCGCAGTGGGGCGTGCTGCTGTGGATGGGGCTGCTGGCCACCGCACTGGGCCAGTTCTGGTGGAACAAGGGCGCCACCCTGGTGGACGCCGGCACCCTGGCGGTGATGAACAATCTCAGCGTACCGGTGGGACTGGTCATCAACCTGCTGTTCTGGAACACCGAGGAAGACCTGCTGCGCCTGGCGGTGGGCGGCCTGATCATCGTGGGTTCCCTATGGGTGAACCGAATGGGTCGCAAGCCCGGCCTGGCGCTGGCTAGACCGTAGGGGGGCGGTCAAGGCAGCGCCTTGGCCACCGACCGACCTACCCTTTCAGCTCGAAGGGGTCCGCATCCCGCCAGGCCGGGAAGCGCTCGCGAAAGCGGTCGAGCTTTTCCGCATTCAGGCTGACCTGGAACACGCCGTCCCCGTCACCCGCGTCCAGCAGGCTGTCACCGAGGAAGTCCAGCACCTGACTGTCGCCGCTGTAGGGGTAGCCATGGCCATCGGTGCCGACCCGGTTCACCCCGGCCACGTAGCAGAGGTTCTCGATGGCCCGCGCGGGCAGCAGGCGGTTCCAGGCATTGCGCCGGGCCGCCGGCCAGTTGGCGGTGTAGAACAGCAGGTCGGTGCCCTGCGGGTCGCGACTCCATACCGGGAAGCGCAGGTCGTAGCAGATCAGCGGGCGCACCCGCCAGCCCTTGAGCTCGAACAGCGCCTGCTCGTCGCCTGCGGTGAAATGCTCGTGCTCGCCGGCCATGCGGAACAGGTGACGCTTGTCGTAGTGACGCACCTGACCGTCCGGCTGCGCCCAGAGCAGGCGGTTGCGATAGCTGCCATCCGCGGCCTGGACGATCAGCGTGCCGGTGACCACTGCCTGCAGTCGCGCGGCCTGCTCCCTCAGCCAGCGACAGGTGTCGCCCTCCTCCGGCTCGGCCAGCGCCGCCGAGTCCATGGAAAAGCCGGTGGTGAACATCTCCGGCAGGATCACCAGATCGGCGCCTCGGGCCTGCTCCAGCAGGTCGGTGAAACGCGCGCGGTTGGCCTGCGCCTCATGCCAGGCCAGATCGGTCTGCACCAGGGCCAGACGCAGGTCGGGTTTGTCAGTCATGGGGACTCCTCACCATCGGGTTCATACGGCACAGAGCCGCTCCGCCGCCTGGCGCAGGGTATCCTCGCGCTTGGCGAAGCAGAAGCGCACCAGGCGCAGATCCTCGGGCGGCGTCTGATAGAACACCGACACCGGAATGCAGGCCACCCCGTGCTCGCGGGTCAGCCACTGGCTCATGGCCACATCATCCAGGTCGGGGCGAATGGCCGAGTAGTCGGCCAGCTGGAAATAGGTGCTCGGCGTCGGCGTGAAGCGCAGGCGCGACCCGGCCAGCAGACCGCAGAACAGGTCGCGCTTGGCCTGATAGAAGTCCGGCAGCTCGTCCACGTGCTGCGGATAGGCCGCCATGTAATCGGCCAGCGCCCACTGCAGCGGAGTGACCCCGGCGAAGCTCACGTACTGGTGCACCTTGCGCAGTTCGGCGCTGAGCGCCGGCGGCGCCACCACGTAGCCGGTCTTCCAGCCGGTGACGTGGTAGGTCTTGCCGAAGGAGCTGACCACGAAGGCGCGCGCGTACAGCTCGTCATGGCGCAGCAGGCTGGCATGCTCGCGGCCGTCGTACACCAGATGCTCGTAGACCTCGTCGCTGAGCAGATAGATGTCCTCGCGGCCACGCAGCAGGCTGGCCAGGCGTTCCAGATCGGCGCGCTCCAGCAGCGCGCCACTGGGGTTGTGGGGGCTGTTGAGGATGATCAGCCGGGTACGCGGGGTCAGGGCGTCTTCCAGGCGCTGCCAGTCGATGGCGAAGTCCGGCAGGCTCAGCGGCAGGTGGATGCAGCGACCGCCGGCCAGCTGCACCGAGGGCTCGTAGCTGTCGTAGCAGGGGTCGAAGACGATCACCTCGTCGCCGGCGCGCACCAGCGCCTGGATGGCACAGAAGATGGCCTGGGTGGCGCCGGGGGTGATGGTCACCTCGCTGTCGGGATTGACCGGCCGGCCATAGAGGCGCTGCACCTTGGCGGCCACCTGTTCGCGCAGCGCCGGCAGGCCGGTCATGGGCGCGTACTGGTTATGGCCGGCCAGCACATGGCGACCGACCGCCTCGCGCAGGGCGTCCGGCCCGTCGAAGTCGGGGAAGCCCTGGGAGAGGTTGATGGCCCCCACCTGCGCGGCGAGCTGGGACATGGTGGTGAAGATGGTGGTACCGATGTTGGGCAGCTTGCTGTCGATCATGGGCTTCGATGCCAGTGAGACGGGGCACCGAGCATAGAAGCGGAAAACGGGAAGGTGCAAGCGGAAGCCCATGGGCCAGACGTGGAAACAGGGTGGCCAACGCAATGCGTTGGCCACCGAACGCAGCACCAGGCACACCCTGGTGGCGGCCGGAACGACGCCGACCGCCCTACCGTTGCGCTTGACTCACTTTTTCTTGCGCTTTTTCTCGGCCTTCTTGTGGAAGGCCACCAGGCGCCGCTTCTTGTTCACCTGGCGGTCGGTGAGCTTGTTCTTCTTGCCCTCGTAGGGGTTCTCGCCGCCCTTGTACTCGATGCGGATCGGCGTGCCCACCAGCTTGAGCACCTTGCGGTAGGTGTTCTCCAGGTAGCGGGTGTAGGACTTGGGTACCTCGTCCACCTGGTTGCCGTGGATGACGATCAGCGGCGGGTTGGCACCGCCCAGGTGGGCATAGCGCAGCTTGATACGGTGGCCGTTGACCATCGGTGGCTGGTGCATCTGCACGGCATCCTCGAGGATGCGAGTCAGGCGGCTGGTCGGCCAGCGGGTCACCGCCGACTGGAAGGAGGCCTGTACCGACTTGTACAGGTGCCCCACCCCGGTGCCATGCAGCGCGGAGATGAAGTGGATGTCGGCGAAGTCGACGAAGAACAGCCGACGCTCCAGTTCCTTCTTCACGTAGTCGCGCTCGGAAGGCTCCATGCCGTCCCACTTGTTCAGCGCGATGACCAGCGCGCGCCCGGTCTCCAGCACGAAGCCGAGCAGGTTGAGATCGTGGTCGACCACCCCTTCGCGGGCATCCATGACGAAGATCACCACGTTGGCGTCCTGGATGGCCTGCAGGGTCTTGACCACCGAGAACTTCTCGATGGCCTCGAAGATCTTCCCGCGCCGGCGCACGCCGGCGGTGTCGATCAGCGTGTACTTCTCGCCGTCACGCTCGAAGGGGATGTAGATGCTGTCCCGGGTGGTGCCGGCCTGGTCGTACACCACCACGCGCTCCTCGCC
>DATGNS010000314.1:0-5813 GCA_035306625.1 Pseudomonas sp.
GTTGGTGATCAGCGTGCCGACGCCGGTGTCGGTGAAGATCTCCAGCAGCACCGCGTTGGGCACGCGGCCGTCGATGATGTGGGCGCTGTTCACGCCGCCCTGCACGGCTTCCAGGGCGCAGCGGATCTTCGGCAGCATGCCGCCGTAGATGGTGCCGTCGGCGATCAGCGCGTCCACCTGCTCGGTGGACAGGCCGGTCAGCACCTTGCCCGACTTGTCCATCAGGCCGGCGATGTTGGTCAGCAGCATCAGCTTCTCGGCCTTCAGCGCCTCGGCCACCTTGCCGGCCACCAGGTCGGCGTTGATGTTGTAGGACTCGCCGTCCTTGCCCACGCCGATCGGCGCGATCACCGGGATGAAGTTGCCGTTGACCAGGCGGTTGATCAGCTCGGCGTTGATGCTTTCCACCTCGCCGACCTGGCCGATGTCGATGATTTCCGGCTGGGTCATTTCCGGGGTCTGGCGGGCCACCTTCAGCTTGCGGGCGCGAATCAGGTTCGCGTCCTTGCCGGTCAGGCCCAGGGCCTGGCCGCCGTGGCGGTTGATCAGGTTGACGATGTCCTTGTTCACCTGGCCGCCGAGCACCATTTCCACCACATCCATGGTGGCGCTGTCGGTGACGCGCATGCCGTCTACGAAGCGGCTCTCGATGGACAGGCGCTTGAGCAGGTCGCCGATCTGCGGGCCGCCGCCGTGCACCACCACAGGATTGATACCCACCGCCTTCATCAGCACGATGTCACGGGCGAAGCCGGTCTTCAGCTCGTCGCTCTCCATGGCGTTGCCGCCGTACTTGATCACCAGGGTCTTGCCGACGAAGCGGCGAATGTAGGGCAGCGCCTCGGACAGGACCTTGGCGACTTGGGCGGCATCATCACGGCTGAGCATGGAGTACTCCGGTGGAACCAATCAGGGGTGGGGTGAAACGGCAATTAGACGCCAGGACCATGGGAAAAGTCAGCGGTGCCGCCCTTCAGAAGGGCAGCACCAGGTCCGGGGCGACGCGCTGCAGGCGTTCGCGGAACACCGCCTGGATGCGCGCCAGCTCCTCGGTGTCCTCCGCCTCGAAGCGCAGCACCAGCACAGGGGTGGTGTTGGAGGCGCGCACCAGGCCCCAGCCGCGCGGGTAGTCCACGCGCACGCCGTCCAGGGTGGCCACCTCGGCATCGGCACCCCAGTCGGACTCGGCCTGCAGGGCGGCGATGATGCCGAACTTGCTCTCGTCGGTGACGGTGACGTTGAGTTCCGGGGTGGCCAGGTCGCCCGGGAAGCCGGCGAACAGCGCGTCGGCGCCCTGGGCCTCATGGCTGAGGATCTCCACCAGGCGCGCGCCGTTGTACAGGCCGTCGTCGAAGCCGAACCAGCGTTCCTTGAGGAACATGTGGCCGCTCATCTCCCCGCCCAGCAGGGCGCCGGTCTCGCGCATCTTCTTCTTGATCAGCGAGTGGCCGGTCTTCCACATGCGCGGCTGGCCGCCGTGCTGGCGCACCTGCGCGGCGACGTGGCGGGTGCACTTCACGTCGTAGATCACTTCGGCGCCGGGGTTGCGCGACAGCACGTCACGGGCGAACAGCATCAGCAGACGGTCGGCGAAGATCATGTTGCCCTTTTCGGTGATCACCCCCACGCGGTCGGCGTCGCCGTCGAAGGCCAGGCCCAGGTCGGCCTGCTCGGCACGCACGCGCGCGATCAGGTCCTCCACGTTCTCGCGGTGGCTGGGGTCCGGGTGGTGGTTGGGGAAGGTACCGTCCACCTCGCAGTACAGGGGGACGACGGTGCAGCCGATGGCCTCGAACAGTTGCTGGGCCACCACGCCGCCGACGCCGTTGCCGCAGTCGATCACCACCTTCATGGGGCGTGCCAGCTTCACGTCGTTGCGGATGTAGTCCACGTAGGCGGGCAGGATATCCACTGCCTCGACGCTGCCCTGGCCGCTGGCCAGGTCGCCGGTGTCGATACGGGTCTTCAGGGCGGTGATCTGCTCGTTGGCCAGGGTGTCGCCGGCCACCACGATCTTGAAGCCGTTGTAGTCCGGCGGGTTGTGGCTGCCGGTGATCATCACGCCGGTGCGGCCGGGCAGGGTGTTAGTGGCGAAGTAGAGCACCGGGGTCGGCACCATGCCCAGGTTGCTGACCTGGCAGCCGCAGTCCACCAGCCCGCGGATCAGCGCGTCCAGCAGTTCGGGGCCGGACAGGCGCCCGTCGCGGGCCACGGCCACGCGCGGCTCGCCCTGGGCCAGGCTCTCCGAGCCCACGGCGCGACCCAGCCAGTAGGCGGTGTCGGCGTTGAGGGTCTGGCCGACGATGCCGCGCACGTCATAGGCGCGGAAGATGCTGGCCGGAAGGTTGGGTGCTTGCATGTCGAAATCCCTTCAATGGCTGCCCGAATGGCCGAAGCCACCGGCGCCGCGTTCACTGTTGTCGAAGTCGTTGACCAGTTCGAAACGGGCCTGCACCACCGGCACCAGCACCAGCTGGGCCAGGCGCTCGCCCACCTTGAGGGTGAAACTGTCATGGCCGCGGTTCCAGCAGGAGACCATCAGCTCACCCTGGTAGTCCGAGTCGATCAGGCCGACCAGGTTCCCCAGCACGATGCCGTGCTTATGGCCCAGGCCCGAGCGCGGCAGGATCAGCGCGGCCAGGCCCGGGTCGGCGATGTGGATGGCCAGGCCGGTGGGAATCAGCACCGTCTGGCCGGGTTCCAGGGTCAGGTCTTCCTGCAGCATGGCGCGCAGGTCGAGGCCGGCGGAACCGGGCGTGGCGTAGCTGGGCAGCGGAAATTCGCTGCCCAGTCGGGGATCGAGGATCTTGGCTTGCAGGGCGTGCATGAAGGGTCTCAGCGGGCGTGGTAGCGGTCGGCGATGAAGGCGATCAGCTGGCGGGCGATCTTGCCCTTGCTGGTCTGGGCGAAGGCGGTCTGGCGCAGCGCGCGATCGATCACGGTGATGGCGTTCTCTTCGCTGTTGAAACCGATGCTGGGGTTGGCGACGTCGTTGGCGACGATCAGGTCCAGGTTCTTGGCCTTGAGCTTGCCCGCGGCGTATTCGAGCAGGTTCTCGGTCTCGGCGGCGAAGCCGACGCTGAACGGGCGATCCGGTCGGCCGGCCAGGGTGGCCAGGATGTCCGGGTTGCGCACCATCTGCAGATACAGGCCGTCGCCGCTGTTGGGGTCCTTCTTGAGCTTGTGCGGGGCCACCACTTCCGGGCGGTAGTCGGCCACGGCGGCGGCGGCGACCAGGATGTCGGCCGGCATGCTGGCCTCGCAGGCGGCCAGCATGTCACGGGCGCTGACCACGTCGATGCGCTGCACGCGATCCGGGGTGGGCAGGAACACCGGGCCGCTGACCAGGGTCACCTGGGCGCCGGCTTCCACCGCCGCCTCGGCCAGGGCGAAGCCCATCTTCCCGGAGCTGTGGTTGGTGATGTAGCGCACCGGATCGATGTTCTCCTGGGTGGGACCGGCGGTGATCAGCAGGCGCACGCCATCCAGCACGTTGCGCTGGAAGCAGTCGGCGCTCAGTCGGGCCAGCTCGTCGGGCTCCAGCATGCGGCCCAGGCCGATGTCGCCGCACGCCTGGCTGCCACTGCCCGGACCGAACAGGCGAATGCCGCGCTGTTCGAGCAGCGTGGCATTGGCCTGGGTGGCCGGGTCGCGCCACATGGCCTGGTTCATGGCCGGGGCCAGCGCCACCTGGGCGTCGGTGGCCAGCACCAGGGTGGTCAGCAGGTCGTTGGCGATGCCCTGGGCCAGGCGCGCCATCAGGTCGGCGGTGGCCGGGGCGATCAGCACCAGGTCGGCCCAACGTGCCAGCTCGATATGGCCCATGGCGGCTTCGGCGGCGGCATCCAGCAGATCCAGATGCACCGGGTGGCCGGACAGCGCCTGCAAGGTCAGGGGGGTGATGAACTCGCGTCCGCCCTGGGTCATCACGACGCGCACTTCCGCGCCCTGATCGCGAAGTCTGCGTACCAGTTCGGCACTCTTGTAGGCGGCGATGCCGCCGCCCACGCCCAGGACGATGCGTTTCCGATACAGCCGCTGCATAGCCTGCCTTTGCTTGTGGATAAGAATGAATTGCACGGCCCGGCCGCCGCGCGCGAGGTGGGCTACGATAGCACAGCCCCTGCGGGGCATCGGAGCGGTTGTAGGACGGAAGTTGCGACAAGGAGAGGTCATGAGCATTCGGAATTGGCCGGTTTCCGAGCGGCCGAGGGAAAAACTGCTGGAGCAGGGGCCGGCGGCCCTGTCGGATGCCGAGCTGCTGGCGATCTTCCTGCGCACCGGGGTGGCCGGGCGCAGCGCCGTCGATCTGGCGCGGCAGCTGCTCAGCGAGTTCGGCAGCCTGCGGGCGCTGCTGGAGGCGGATCTGCCCAGCTTCAGCGCCCACCTGGGCCTGGGGCCGGCCAAGTACGCTCAGCTGCAGGCGGTGCTGGAGATGGCGCGCCGGCACCTGGCCGAGCGGCTGCGTCGCGAGTCGGCGCTGGAGAGTCCGCAGGCGGTGCGCGACTACCTCAAGGCGCAGCTGCGCCACGAGCCTCACGAGGTGTTCGGCTGCCTGTTCCTGGATGCCAGGCATCGGGTGCTGGCCTACGAGGCGCTGTTCCGTGGCACCATCGACGGCGCCAGCGTCTACCCGCGCCAGCTGGTCAAGCGCGCGCTGGCCCACAACGCAGCGGCGCTGATCCTCACCCACAACCATCCGTCGGGCGTGGCCGAGCCCAGTCAGGCCGACCGGGTGCTCACCGAGCGTATAAAAGAGGCGATGGCCCTGGTGGACGTGCGGGTGCTGGACCACTTCATCATCGGTGATGGCGAGCCGCTGTCGATGGCCGAACGGGGCTGGTTGTGAGGGGCGCCCGGCATGGCGATTCTTGCGAGCCACTAGACCTTCTGGTATAAAGCAGCGCTCTTTTCTGGGGGCCCGGTTCCTGCTCGCGCAGTGGCCGCCGAACGACCCCGGCGAATCTGGCGCGAGCGCGCCGAAAGAAGCAGAGATCAAAGCGGCCAACCCATGCCGGGTTGGGCATGTGGTTTATAGAGGGCTGAGGCATGTCGAGAGTCTGTCAAGTTACCGGTAAGGGTCCGGTAACCGGGAACAACATTTCCCACGCTAACAACAAAACCCGTCGTCGTTTCCTGCCGAACCTGCAGTACCATCGCTTCTGGGTCGAGTCCGAGAAGCGCTTCGTGCGTCTGCGCGTTTCCGCCAAGGGCATGCGCATCATCGACAAGCGCGGCATCGACGCTGTTCTGAGTGAACTGCGCGCCCGCGGCGAAAAGGTCTAAGGAGACTGTCATGCGTGAACTGATCCGCCTGGTGTCCAGCGCCGGTACCGGCCACTTCTACACCACCGACAAGAACAAGCGCACCACCCCCGACAAGATCGAGATCAAGAAGTACGATCCGGTCGTGCGCAAGCACGTGATCTACAAGGAAGCCAAGATCAAGTAATTGATCCGCCGCTTTCGATGAAAGAGCCCGCTTCGGCGGGCTTTTTCATGGGTTTGGCTTTTATCGGGCCGCCCCTGTTACGGCGGCGACCGGTGGCCGACGTCGTTGACCACCCTACGGACGGCCCAGCGTAGGGTGATCTGCATTGGTCACCACCCGCCGCACGGCGGGTGAAAGGCTTACTCCACCAGCGCCGAGCGCAGCGCCACCAGCTTGCTGTGATCCAGGTCCGCCAGCTTCGGCGTACCCACCAGGCCCAGCACCCGGCGCAATTCCTGCTCCAGCAGGCCGAGGGCATGGGCCGCGCCGGCCTGGCCGCCCACCGCCACGCCGAACAGGGTGGCGCGTCCCAGCAGCACCG
>DATGNS010000315.1:0-17289 GCA_035306625.1 Pseudomonas sp.
CGGCGGCCGGGTGGGCCTGAAACTGCACCTGCTTTCGCCGGCGCACCGGCCGGTGCAGGTCACCCAGGACCTGGCCAGCTTCTGGGCCAACACCTACGCCGAGGTGAAGAAGGACCTCAAGGGCCGCTACCCCAAGCACTACTGGCCGGACGACCCGCTGATCGCCGAACCCACCGCCCGGGCCAAGCCGCGGCGCTAGAAGCACGGACATCAGGGTTTCCTCTGGCCACCAGAGGGCGCCGGCGGGGCGCGCCTGCGGTGTGCACGATGGGTCGGTGAAGCGTGAACCACCGTGCGTACACCGCACCCCATGTAGGGTGGCCAACGTTGTCCTTGGCCACCAACGCGCCGGACTCGGCGCGCTGCGGTGTGCAGGTGGCTCGGTCTAGCGTGAGCCACCCTACGTACACCGCACCCGCCCACGTAGGGTGGCCAACGTTGTTCTTGGCCACCAACGCGCCGGACTCGGCGCGTTGCGGTGTGCACGGTGGCTCGGTGAAGCGTGAACCCCTGCGTGCACCGCACCCGCCCACGTAGGGTGGCCAACGCTGTCCTTGGGCACCAACGCGTCGGACACGGCGCGCTGCGGTGTGCACGGTGGCCGATGAAGCGTGAGCCGCCCGCGCCGGGAGCGCGCTTGGCTATGCTGCTGGCAAGCCAACACCAGAGGCGGCGTGCCATGTACCGCAAGGTTTTCGCCAGCAAGGTATTCGAGCGCAAGGTGGTGCTGGTCACCGGCGGCTGCTCCGGCATCGGTCGCGCGCTGGTGCAGCGCTTCGCCCAGGCCGGCGCGCGCCCGGTGATTCTCGACCTGCACCAGGAGCCGCTGGACAGCCTGCTGCTGCACCTGCGGGAAAACCTCAACTGCGATGCCATCGGTCGCGTCTGCGACGTGTCCGATGCGCAGGCGGTGGACCGGGTGCTGGGGGAGATCATCGAGCAGTGCGGCGGCATCGACCTGCTGATCAACAACGCCGGCATCAACCACCGCAGCCGCTTCATCGACACGCCCCGCGAACTGATCGAGCGCATCATGGCGGTCAACTACTTCGGCGCCGTCTATGCCACCCAGGCGGCGCTGCCCAGCCTGCTGGAGCGCCAGGGACAGATCATCGTGCTCAGCTCCCTGTCCGGCTTCGTGCCGCTGCACCTGCGCTGCGCCTACAACGCCAGCAAGCATGCCCTGCACGGGCTGTTCGACACCCTGCGCCAGGAGGTGAGCGAGGCGGGCGTGAACGTGCTGCTGGTGTGCCCGGGATTCACCGCCACCGACATGCACCTCGATGCCCTGACCGGGGACGGCACGCCGGTGCTCAAGGCGGTGGGGCGAGTGGCCTCGGCGCAGGATGTGGCCGAGGCCATCTTCCAGGCCGCCCTGCGTCGGCGCCGGCAACTGGTGCTGTCCAACGTCGGCTGGCGCGGCCAGTTGCTGGCGCGCTGCTTCCCGCGGCTGTTCCAGCGTCTGGTGCTGGCCCGCACCGCGCAGGGCTGATCGGGCTCAGGGAGTGTCGTCGACCGGCCCGTCGACGGTGAGCATGAAGCAGCGGTAGAGCACCACGCCGACGAACAGCTGGGCGAAACCGATCAGGCCATCCGCCAGCACGCGCAGCAGCAGGTCGGCTTCTGCCAGTCGGCCGGCGACATGGGCGTCCAGTCCCCACAGCGGCAGCATGATCACCATGATCAGGGTGAAGATGCGCCAGAACTGGCCGCGGGTCAGCGCCATGCTGTCGCCCAGCGCCGCCAGGGGCGTGAAACCCTGCAGCACCAGCAGGAAGTCGGCGAAGGCCAGGCGCACCATCAGCCACAGGCCGGGCAGGATGAACAGCGAGGCGCCCAGCATGATCGCCAGGTTGCTCAGCGCGGTCAGCAGGGCCAGCGACGGCCACAGGCGCAGCGCCATGGCCAGTAGCGCCGCGTGGCCGGGAGTCTGGCCGCGGGTGCGGGTGTCCAGGTAGAGAATCAGCGCGGCACCGTAGACGGGGTAGAACACCAGGCCGGCGACCAGCTCGGCCGCGCCGTTCCAGGCGTCCAGGTGCGGCGCCAGCAGCTGGCCGGTCAGGGCTTCCAGCAGAAGCAGGGGCAGGCACAGCGTGGCCAGGTGAATGGCATGCCGGTGGAAGAAATACCAGGCATCGCGCAGGATGGTGGCTGCGTTCATCGGTCCGTACCACAAACAACGGGGGCGCCACTGTAGCCCAGGCCGGGGTAGGCATGAAGTCCGCGCGTAGGGCGGTCGGCGCTTTTCCGGCCGCCGGGCGCCAACCCTGGCACCGGTGTAACGGCGGCCAAAAAAAGTGTCCGCCTACAGCAAATCGGAGTTGTTCTTGAAGAAACTTGCCGTATTCGTCGATGTGCAGAACCTCTATTACACGGTGCGCCAGGCCCATGGCCGGCATTTCGATTACGGGGTGTTCCTGCGCCAGCTGCGCGAGCGGGGCGAGGTGGTGGAAGCCTATGCCTACGCCATCGACCGGGGCGATCCGAAACAGCAACAGTTCCAGCAGATCCTGCGCAACCTGGGCTTCACCGTGAAGCTCAAGCCCTTCATCCAGCGCAGCGACGGCTCGGCCAAGGGCGACTGGGACGTGGGCATCACCATCGACGTGCTGGATGCCGCCGGCCGCGTGGACGAGGTGGTACTGGCCTCCGGCGACGGCGACTTCGACCTGCTGCTCGAGCGCCTGCGCACCCTGGGCGTGGCCAGCTGCGTGTACGGCGTGCCGGCGCTTACCGCGCAGTCGCTGATCCGCGCCGCCGATGCGTTCGTGCCGGTGGCGGGCGAGCTGTTGCTGTAGAATCCGCGCCCTTCCCCCCCGCGCCACGAGCCTGCCATGACCTTCGCTTCCCTCGGCCTGATCGATCCGTTGCTGCGGACCCTGGATGACCTCGACTACCGCACGCCGACGCCGGTGCAGAAGGAAGCCATTCCCGCCGTGCTCAAGGGCCGCGACCTGTTGGCCGCCGCGCAGACCGGCACCGGCAAGACTGCCGGCTTCGCCCTGCCGCTGCTGCAGAAGCTGACCCTGGAAGGTCCCAGGGTGGCCAGCAACTCGGTGCGCGCCCTGGTGCTGGCGCCGACCCGCGAGCTGGCCGAGCAGGTGCTGCAGAGCGTGCAGCGCTACGGCGCCAACCTGCCGCTGCGCAGCTACGCGGTGTATGGCGGGGTGAGCATCAACCCGCAGATGATGGCGCTGCGCAAGGGTGTCGATGTGCTGGTGGCCACTCCCGGCCGGCTGCTCGACCTGTACCGGCAGAACGCCGTGCGCTTCGAGCAGCTGCAGGTGCTGGTGCTGGACGAGGCCGACCGCATGCTGGACCTGGGCTTCGCCCGCGAGCTGGACGCGCTGTTCGCCGCGCTGCCGAAGAAGCGTCAGACCCTGCTGTTCTCCGCCACCTTCTCCGACGAGATCCGCCAACTGGCCGGCGAGCTGCTGCGCGACCCGCTGAACATCGAGGTGGCGCCGCGCAACACCGCCGCCAGAACGGTGAAGCAGTGGCTGATCCCGGTGGACAAGAAGCGCAAGGGCGAGCTGTTCCTGCACCTGCTGGCCGAACGGGGCTGGGGCCAGGTGCTGGTGTTCGCCAAGACCCGCAAGGGTGTCGACCAACTGGTGGAGGCCGTGCAGGCCGCCGGTTTCGCCGCCGATTCCATCCACGGCGACAAGCCGCAGCCGTCGCGCCTGCGCGCCCTGGAGCGCTTCAAGGCCGGCGAGGTGCAGGTGCTGGTGGCCACCGACGTGGCGGCGCGCGGCCTGGACATCCACGACCTGCCGCGGGTGGTGAACCTGGATCTGCCCATCGTTGCCGAGGATTACGTGCACCGCATCGGCCGCACCGGCCGCGCCGGCGCCTCGGGCGAGGCCATCTCCCTGGTGTGCGCCGACGAGGTGGACCAGTTGGCCGCCATCGAGAACCTGATCGGCCAGGTGCTGCCGCGTCGCGACGAGCCGGATTTCATTCCCGACCACCGCGTGCCGCAGACCGCCCTCGGCGGCCTGGTGCTGAAGAAACCCAAGAAGCCCAAGCAACCCAAGGCCGCACCGGCCGCCGGCAAGGGCCGCATCCATCTGGGCAACTGGTTCGACGAGAGCGAGAAGCCCGCCGCCAGGCCGGTCCGCAAGGTCCCCAGCTTCGGCGGCAAGCCGGCGCGCAAGAAGCCGTAGGGTTCGTTCTGGCAGGGCGGTCGGCGCCTTTTCGGCCGCCGTTGCGGTGTGCGCGATGCTGCGCTTTGGTGGCCAACGCGTTGCGTTGACCACCCTACGGCAGGGCACGGTTCGTAGGGCGATCGGCGCTGTTTCCGGCCGCCATTGCGGCGTGTATCGAAGCCATGTCGGCGGCCAACGCTATGCGTTGACCGCCCCACCCAGCCACTCGATCACCCCCCGCGCCGCCGCCCGTCCGGTGGCGAAGCAGGCGGTCAGCAGGTAGCCGCCGGTGGGCGCTTCCCAGTCCAGCATCTCCCCGGCGCAGAACACGCCGGGCAGCTTGCGCAGCATCAGCCGCTCATCCAGCTCCGCAAAGGGCACGCCGCCGGCGCTGCTGATGGCCTCGTCCAGCGGGCGCGTGCGCACCAGGCGAATCGGCAGGGCCTTGATGGCTTGTGCCAGCTGTTCCGGCGCCTGGAAGGTGGCCGCATCGGTCAGCTCGCGCAGCAGCGCCGCCTTGACGCCATCCAGCTTGAGCTGGCGGTGCAGGTGCTTGGCCATGGAGTGCGAGCCGCGCGGCTTGCTCAGCGCGGCGATGACCTGTTCCGGAGAACGGTCGGGCAGCAGGTCCAGCAGTACCGTCGCCGCTCCTTCTCGCTCGATCTGTCCGCGAATCTCGGCGGACAGGGCATACACCAGGCTGCCTTCGATGCCGCTGGCGGTGAGGATGAACTCGCCGCGGCGGGGCTGCCGGCCGGGCAGGGCCAGGGTGACGTTCTTCAGCGGCGCGCCGGCGTACTTGTCGCGCAGCAGCTCGCTCCAGGCTTGCACCTCGAAGCCGCAGTTGCTGGCGCGCAGCGGGGACACTTCTACGCCGCGCTCGCGCAGCAGCGGCACCCAGGCACCGTCCGAGCCCAGCCGTGCCCAGCTGCCGCCGCCCAGGGCCAGCAGCGTGGCGGCCGCGTCAATGACGCGTTCGCCGTCGGCAGTGGCGATGCGCAGCTGCCCCGCGTCGTTCCAGCCCAGCCAGCGGCTGCGGGTGTGGATGCGCACGCCGCTGTCCTTCAGGCGCTTCAGCCAGGCGCGCAGCAGCGGCGCGGCCTTCATGTCGGTGGGAAACACCCGCCCCGAGCTGCCCACGAAGGTGTCGATGCCCAGGCCGTGGATCCAGGCGCGCAGGGCGTCGGCGTCGAAGGCCTCGATATGCGGCTGCAGCGCCGGGCGCGCCTCCCGGTAGCGGGACAGGAACGCCTCGCGCGGCTCCGAATGGGTGATGTTCATGCCGCCGACGCCGGCGAGCAGGAACTTGCGGCCCACCGAGGGCATGGCGTCGTACAGGTCCACGAACAGCCCGGCCTGGGCCAGGACTTCCGCGGCCATCAGGCCGGCGGGACCGCCGCCGATGATGGCAACGGGAAGGGCAGGATGCGACATGAGGGGCAAATGGCTTGGCAAGAGGCCGCGATTCTACCGCCGCGAGCGGATCGCTGGCTTGCTGCGTATCGCCCTGTTCCGCTCAGGAGAATGCCGACCGCCTGGGGGGCAAGGCGCAGCAGGGGTCGACAGGGTTGCATGGGCGGCCGGGGAATGCACCGGTCGCCCCCACTGTGACTCAGGTGCGCAAGGCCCTGGAGTAGCTGAACAGGAAGAGAGTACGCACCAGCTCCTTGTGCTCGCCGGGCCGGTCGGAGGTGAGCACGGCCGGATCCAGCTCGCCCTGCTCGCGCAGTTCGTCCAGTTCCGCCCCTTCGAGGTGTACGCACACCGAGCCGGTGGTACGGTCCAGAACGCGCAGATGGGGATTGGGGCGGTCCAGCCAGGCGTCGATCAGATAGGTCATTGAGCATCTCTCCTGTAGAAAGAGAGATGAGAATAATTCTTATTATTAAAAACACAAGAGGCGGGCCACCTCTTGTGTGGGAAAAGTTACTGGCAGCGGTACATCCAGAAGTTCGGATGTTCCTGGCAGATGGCACGGCTGTCCTGGTGCTGATGGGTGGGCTTGAGCAGGCGGGCGATCAAATGCATGGGGGTCCTCCTTGAGGGTCGGTGTTTCGTTGGCTGCTACTGTGCCCGTGAACCGGCCGGGGAGGAACTTGGCAATCTCTATGGCGGCGATTGACGGTTCAATCGGCGAAATGGCCGCGGCGACGTTCGGCGCGATACACCAGGGATTCGGGGCGGTAGCCGGGACGCAGGGCCGGCAGCGGCAGGCAGTCGTGCCACTGGGCCCCGGGGGCCAGCGGGGCGGCGCCGTGATAGCGGGCGGTGATATCCGAACGCACCAGATTCAGGTCGTCCTCGGCCGGGTAGGCGGCGATGCGCCAGGTCAGCTCGTGCAGCGGCCGGTCGCTGGTGTTGCGCAGGGTGACCCGCAGCGGGCGATGGTTCGGGCATGGGCCGGGGGCGTAGGCGAGGCTCAGCTCCAGGCGGGCCAGGCGCTCCTCATCCCGCGCTTCCTGCCAGAGCACCCAGGCGGCCACCAGACCGATGCCGCACAGCGCGGCCAGCGACACCGGCAGCGCCTTGTGGGGATAGCGCAGCAGCAGAATCAGCCAGGTGAGAACCAGCAGGGCGCCGAACAGCATGGGCAGGCTTCCAGATCGGGACGAACGGCCATTCTAGCCAACTCGGCTCCCCGCTTCCCAATCAGTGCACGACCGCGGGCGGCGCGGTTTCACGCAGGCGCTCGGTCAGGCGCAGGCGTTCCCCCGGATCCTCGCACAGCAGCAGGGCGTGCTGCAGGTCGTAGCGCTCGCCAGGAGGGCATTCCAGGCGCTGATAAAGGTCCGCGCGGGCCAGATGATCGGCCACCGTGGGTACGCCGAGCTGCAGCACCCGGTCGGCATCCTTGAGCGCGGCCAGCAGCTGGCCGGCCTTGCGGTGCTGGAAGCGCAGGCCGCGCGAGATGCGCTGCAGCAGTTCGGTCGGGCTGCAGGGCTGCAGGTGGGTGGAATTCAGCTGGATCTGCCCCCGGTAGCGACGCTCCAGCAGTTCGCGGCAGTCCCGCAGGTAGAGGCGCCGTCCTCCGGCCGGGTCGAGCAGATGATCGGCGCCTGGCACGCGCAGCAGGAAGCGGCCGGGAAAGTTGATGCCGCGCAGCGGAATGCCCAGCCGGCGGGCCAGCTCCAGGGCCAGCAGGCCGAGCATCAGCGGCTGGCCGCGGCGGTGCTGCAGCAGCCGATGGGCCAGCAGGCTGTCCGGACCGCTGGCGTCCTCGTGAAACTCCAGGGCATTGAGCAGGCGCAGCAGGGACTGGGCACGGTCGTCCCCGGCCTGCTCGGGCAGGCTGGCCGCAATGCGCCGGCACAGGCGGTCCAGCATGGCGAGGGCGCGCTCGGGCTGGAGGTTGGGGTCGTGCTCGGCGGCAATCCAGAGCGCCGCCTCGAACAGGGCGTCCGTACCCCGTCGCAGGCAGCCAAGGCAGGCGGTGCGTGCATCCATTCATCGGTCTCCATGCGAGTCCCATTCTTGTAGACGCGGCTTGGCGGCCCGTCCAGTCGTCCCGGGCCGGCGACCTATACTGCTCGGAGAACACTCCCTGGCCCCGGAGGACGTCATGTTTGCCCAGATGGAGGCTGTACGGCTGGAAGCCCTGCACCTGGCACGCGATCCGGTCACCGGCCTGCGGGCGGTCATCGCCATCCACAGCACCCGGCTCGGGCCCGCCCTGGGTGGCTGCCGCTTCCTGGACTATCCCGACGAGGACAGCGCCATTCGCGATGCCCTGCGCCTGGCCCAGGGCATGAGCTACAAGGCCGCGCTGGCCGGCCTGGCCCAGGGGGGCGGCAAGGCGGTGATCATGAAGCCGGCGCGACTGAACGATCGCGCCGCGCTGTTCGAGGCGTTCGGGCGCATGGTGGATTCCCTGGGCGGCCGCTACATCACCGCGGTGGACAGCGGCACCTCCAGCGCCGACATGGACTGCATCGCCCGCCAGACGCTGCACGTGACCAGCACCAGCCAGGCCGGCGACCCATCGCCGCACACCGCCCTGGGGGTGTTCGCCGGCATTCGCGCCACGGCCCTGGCGCGTCTGGGCAGCGACGACCTGGAAGACCTGCGCATCGCCATCCAGGGCCTGGGCCATGTGGGCTACGCGCTGGCCGAGCTGCTGGCCGCCGCCGGCGCCGAGCTGCTGGTCAGCGACCACAACCCGGGGCTGGTGCAACTGGCCGTCGAGCAGCTCGGCGCCCATCCCGTGCCCAGCGAGGCGCTGCTGGCCACGCCCTGCGACATCCTCGCGCCCTGCGGCCTGGGCGGCATCTTCAACAGCTTCACCGTGGCGCAGCTGCGCTGCGCGGCGGTGGCCGGGGCGGCCAACAACCAGCTGATCCACCCCGGCATCGCCGACGAGCTGGAGGCGCGCGGCATCCTCTATGCCCCGGATTACGTGATCAATTCCGGCGGGCTGATCCATGTTTCCCTGCAGCATGCCGGCGCGCCGCCGGAGCGCATCACCGAGCAGATGCGCGAGATTCCCCGGCGGCTGACCGACATCTATGCCCACGCCCAGGCGGAGAAACGCTCGCCGGCGCGGGTCGCCGACGAGCAGGCGGAAAGGCTGCTCTACGGCTAGCCTGATAACGCACAAGGTTTCGCTCACGGACCGCGGCCACAAGCCAACCGGTCCGACCACCGCGCCCACAAGGCGCCCGAGGAGACTGGCATGCACGACCCCGACATTCCCTTCACCCGCTACCTGGACCCGGACGGCCAACCCTGCGCGGAGCTGCCGCCCTGCGCGGAGGACGCCGAGCTGCTGGAGCGCCTGTACCGGCAGATGGTCCTGACCCGCCTGTTCGACCGCAAGGCCGTGGCGCTGCAGCGCACCGGGCGCATCGGCACCTTCGCGCCGGTGCTCGGCCAGGAGGCCATCGGCGTGGCGCTGGGCGCCGCGCTGCACAAGGACGACGTGCTGGTGCCCTACTATCGGGATACCGGCGTGCAGCTGATGCGCGGCGCGCGCATGGAGGAGGTGCTGCTCTACTGGGGCGGCGACGAACGCGGCAGCGCCTTCGCCGACCCGCTGTGCGCCGAGGACTTCCCCATCTGCGTGCCGATCGCCACCCAGGCGCTGCATGCCTGCGGCGTGGCGGCGGCGCTGCGCATCCGCGACCAGCATCGCGCGGTGGCCACCACCTGCGGAGACGGCGCCACCAGCAAGGGCGACTTCCTGGAAGCGCTCAACGTGGCGGGCGCCTGGCAGCTGCCGGTGGTGTTCGTCGTCAACAACAACCAGTGGGCCATCTCGGTGCCGCGCACGCTGCAGTGCGGTGCGCCGACCCTGGCGCAGAAGGCCATCGGCGCCGGCATGCCCGGCGAGCAGGTGGACGGCAACGATGCGCTGGCGGTCTATACCCGCGTACAGGCGGCGCTGGAACGGGCCCGTCAGGGCAAGGGGCCGACCCTCATCGAATGCCTGACCTACCGCCTCAGCGACCACACCACCGCCGACGACGCCAGCCGCTACCGCTCCAGCGAGGAGGTATCCGCCGCCTGGCAGCGCGAACCCGTCAAGCGCCTGCAGGCCTTCCTGGTCAGCCGCGGCAACTGGAACGAGCAGCGCGAACAGGACCTGATCGAACACAGCCAGGCGCAGATCCAGCAGGCGGTGGAGCGCTTCGAGCGCATCGAGGAGCCGGATCCGGACCAGCTCTTCGAGCACCTCTACGCCCGCTGGCCGGCACAGCTGGCCGAGCAGCGCGAGCAGATGCGCGAACGCGCCGCGCGACGGGGAGGGCAGGCCCATGAGTGACAAGAGCTACAGCCTGGTGGAGGCGGTCAACCTGGCCCTGGCCCGGGCCATGGAAGAGGACGAGAACGTGGTGGTGCTCGGCGAGGACGTGGGCGTCAACGGCGGCGTGTTCCGCGCCACCCTGGGCCTGCGCGAGCGCTTCGGGCGCAAGCGGGTGATCGACACGCCGCTGGCGGAAACCATGCTCGGCGGGCTGGCCGTGGGCATGGCCGCCCAGGGCCTCAAGCCGGTGGTGGAGATCCAGTTCATGGGCTTCATCTATGCGGCCATGGAGCATCTGGTGTCCCACGCCAGCCGCCTGCGCAACCGCACCCGGGGGCGCCTGGCCTGCCCGATGGTGCTGCGCGCGCCCATGGGCGCCGGCATCCGCGCCCCGGAGCACCACAGCGAGAGCACCGAGGCCCTGTTTGCCCATATCCCGGGCCTGCGCGTGGTGGTGCCCTCGTCGCCGGCGCGCGCCTACGGCCTGCTGCTGGCGGCCATCGACGATCCGGACCCGGTGATCTTCCTGGAGCCGACGCGCCTGTACCGCATGAACCCGCAACCGCTGCCGGACGATGGCCGGCGCCTGCCGCTGGACAGCTGCTTCACCCTGCGCGAGGGCCACGACCTGACCCTGGTCAGCTGGGGCGCCAGCATCCACGAGACCCTCAAGGCCGCCGCCGCGCTGGCCGAGCGCGGGGTGGAAGCCGAAGTGATCGACGTCGCCTGCCTCAAGCCGCTGGACCTGGACACCCTGGAAGCCTCGGTGCGCAAGACCGGCCGTTGCGTGATCGTCCACGAGGCGCCGAAGAGTGGCGGGCTGGGCGGGGAGATTGCCGCCAGCCTGTACGAGCGGGTGTGGCTCGACCTGCAGGCGCCGATCCAGCGGGTTACCGCGCCGGACATTCCGCCACCTCTTTACCGCCTCGAGTCCCTGTACCTGCCGGGCGTCGAGGACATCCTGGCCGCCAGCGAAACGGTGTTGGACCATGCCTGACCACGGGGAGAATCACCAATGAAGCACTTCAAGCTGCCCGACCTGGGCGAGGGTCTGCAGGAAGCGGAAATCGTCGAATGGCACGTGCAGGCCGGCGACACGGTGAAGGCCGACCAGCTGCTGGTTTCCGTGGAAACCGCCAAGGCCATCGTCGACATTCCCGCGCCCTATGACGGGGTGGTGGTGAAGACCTTCGGCGCGCCGGGCGACATCCTGCATGTGGGCGAGCCGTTGCTGGCCTACGAGGGCGAGGAGGACAGCGGCACGGTGGTGGGACGTCTGGAAGGCGGCACGGAAGGGCCGCAGGAGGACAGCTTCTTCATCGGCGCCGCGCCTTCCAGCCGCGAGCACCTGGCGCCGCGGGCCAGCCCGGCGGTGCGTCAGCTGGCCAGCCGGCTGAAGGTGCGTCTGGAGGACATCAAGGGCAGCGGGCCGGACGGCCTGATCATCCGCGCCGACGTGGAAGCCGCCGCCCAGGGCGCCACGGCGGCCTTCGAGGGCGAAAAGCTGCGCGGCGTGCGGCGCAGCATGGCGCTGAACATGGCGCGCGCCCATGCCGAGGTGGTGCCGGTGACCATCTTCGGCGACGCCGACCTGTGCCGCTGGGCCGAGCCGCGCAATCCGCTGGTGCGCCTGGCCCAGGCCATCGCCGTGGCGGCGCGCGTGGAGCCGGGACTGAACGCCTGGTTCGATGGCCAGCGCATGCTGCTCAGGACCCACGAGCAGCTGGACCTGGGCATCGCCGTGGACACCCCGGACGGCCTGTTCGTGCCGGTGCTGCGTGACGTGGGCAATCGCTCGGCGGAAGACCTGAAGCAGGGCATGGCGCGGCTGCGCGCCGATGTGCAGGCTCGTTCGATTCCGCCCCAGGAGATGATGGGCGCCACCTTCACCCTGTCGAACTTCGGCACCCTGTTCGGCCGCTATGCCAATCCGGTGGTGGTGCCGCCCCAGGTGGCCATCCTCGGCGCCGGCGGCATTCGCCGCGAGCCGGTGGCCGGCGGCAACGAGGTGGAGGTGCACCCGATCCTGCCGCTGTCGCTGACCTTCGACCACCGGGTGGTCACCGGCGGCGAGGCGGCGCGCTTTCTCAAGGCGCTGGTGGAGGCGCTGGAGAAGCCCTGAGCGTTGGTGCGTTACGACCCGAGGTCGGCTTGCAGTCGTACGCCTGGCGTTGGCCACCAGGGTGTCGGTGCGGTCCGCACCGGCGGCCGGAAAAGCGCCGACCGCCCCCATCACCTCCGACCGGAGGAGGCTGAATGTGGGCGGTCAATGCGCAGCGTTGGCCACCGCCGGGGGCGCCACGCCATGCAATAAAGTGCAGGAGACACATCGCCCGTGACAGAGAGGGGGTATCACGGGTGGGCTTGATGCCCTCCTGCAGAAAACTGCGCTCAGGCCTTGTCGAAGTTCAGCTCGGAAAGGTCGACCGGACCCTTGAAGGCCTTGGCGAACACGTCGCGGTTGCGAGCCATGAAGATGCCCACTTCCTCGCGCTGCTCCTCGCTCAGCGAGGGAACCGCCCTTTCCAGGGCTTCGGCCAGTGCTTCGGCCAGCTCCAGCATCTTGTCGTAACGGTCGGCTTCGGCCTTATCCATGAACAGGCGCTCCGGATCCCGAGAGCTGCGGTACACCACTTCGACGGCCATTCATCACTCCTGCCTTCATTCCCAAGGTTGCTGGATACTGTGTGGATATACAGTATATGTTTTTGCCACTACCGTGCAATCCCCCACTGGTGAAATGCCGTTTCGGCATGGCATGCTGCCGGCATTCAACTTTGGTCTAATCCCTGGGGAGCCGCACCGTGAAACACAACTGGGCCAACCGCCTGCGCGACAACCTGCACGAACTGGCCGAGTCGGTGGGCAACCTGCTGGCCGAGGCGTTCCACTACCTGGCCCTGTTCGCCATCGGCGCGATCACCGCCTGGGCCGCGGTGGTGGCCTTCCTGGACATGGTGGACAAGGGGGCGGCGAGCATCGACGACATCCTGCTGCTGTTCATCTACCTGGAGCTGGGTGCCATGGTCGGCATCTACTTCAAGACCAACCACATGCCGGTGCGCTTCCTCATCTACGTGGCGATCACCGCGCTGACCCGCCTGATGATCTCCGACATCTCCCACCACCACCGCCCGGATGTGGGCGTGCTCTACGTCTCCGGCGCCATCCTGCTGCTGGCGGTGTCCATCCTTGTGGTGCGCTATGCCTCGGCACGCTTCCCGTCTGTGCCGTCCTACCCGCCGCGGCGCACCCTGCGCCAGCCGCCACCCCAGCCGCGTGACAGTCTCGGCGAGGAGTGAGCGCCCCTGTCGTCGGATCGGCTGGCAATCACTGCGTGCCGCACTTTGCTTAACAGAAGGCGGAATGCCTGCGGAGTGCGGACATGCTCAGTCAAGCCACCAAAGAGCTCATCAAGGCCACCGCGCCGGTGCTGGCCGAACAGGGCAACAGCATCATCCGGCGCTTCTACCAGCGCCTGTTCCAGGCGCATCCCGAGCTGCGCAACCTGTTCAACATGACCCATCAGGAACGGGGCCAGCAGCAGGAAGCGCTGGCGCGGGCGGTGTATGCCTACGCGGCGAACATCGAGCAGCCGGAAACCCTGGCGGCGATGCTGCGCAATATCGCCCACAAGCACGCCAGCCTCGGCGTGCTCCCCGACCAGTACCCCATCGTCGGCGAACATCTGCTGGGCGCCATCAAGGATGTGCTGCAGGAGGCGGCCAGCGCGGACATCCTCGCCGCCTGGGCCGAGGCCTACCAGCAGTTGGCCGACCTGCTGATCGATATGGAGCGCGAGCTCCACGACCGCAGCGCCAGCCGGGAGGGCGGCTGGCGGGACTGGCGGACCTTCGTGGTGCAGGAGAAGCGTCAGGAGAGCGAGGTGATCACCTCCTTCGTGCTGGCGCCCTCGGACGGCCGGCCGCTGGCGGACTTCCTGCCCGGCCAGTACATCAGTGTGGCGGTGCAGGTACCGGAGCTGGGCCTGCAGCAGATCCGCCAGTACAGCCTGTCGGACATGCCCAACGGGCAGACCTACCGCATCTCGGTGAAGCGCGAGGGTGAACCGGGCCAGCCGGCCGGCAAGGTGTCCTGCCTGCTGCATGACCATATCGAGCCGGGCGACGAGCTGCTGGTGGCGCCGCCCTACGGCACCTTCCACATCGATGTGGACGCACGGACGCCCATCGTGCTGATCAGCGGCGGGGTGGGCCTGACGCCAATGGTCAGCATGCTCAAGACCGCGCTGCAGGACCCGGCGCGCCAGGTGGTGTTCGTGCACGGGGCGCGCAACGGCCGGGTGCAGGCCATGCGCAACCGCCTGCGTCAGGCCGAGCGGGAGCACGAGAACTTCCGGGTGATCGTCTTCTACAACGAGCCGTTGGCCGAGGATGTGGAGGGCCGTGACTACGACCATCCGGGCCTGGTGGACGTGAAGCAGATCCGCGACCAGATCCTGCTGCCGGACGCCGACTACTACATCTGCGGGCCGATTCCCTTCATGCGCCAGCAGCACGACGCGCTGGAGAACCTCGGTATCCCAGAGGCGCGCATCCACTACGAGGTGTTCGGGCCGGACCTGTTTGCCGAGTAGGGCGGTCGGCGCATCAGCATCTGACCCTGCAGGGCGGTCGGCGTCTTTCCGGCCGCCGATGGGATGGGTTGCACCAGGGCCGCGTCCGCTGGCAACGCTTCGTGTTGACCACCCTGCAAGAAAAAATCGCCGGTTGGCGGGTTTTTTCTTTTCAGAGGGGCCAGAGCCCGATGCCAAAGCACCGGGCCGCAGGAATCACACCTTCTTCACGAATTCCGACTTCAGCTTCATGGCGCCGATGCCGTCGATCTTGCAGTCGATATCGTGGTCGCCGTCGCACAGGCGGATGTTCTTCACCTTGGTGCCGACCTTCACCACCGCGGACGAGCCCTTGACCTTCAGGTCCTTGATGACGGTGACGGTGTCGCCGTCCTGCAGGACGTTGCCCACCGAGTCCTTGATGACGCGTTCATCGGAGGCGGGTGCGGCTTCGCCAGGGACCCACTCGTGGGCGCATTCGGGGCAGACCAGCAGGGCGCCGTCCTCGTAGGTGAATTCGGAACCGCACTGCGGGCAGGGGGGCAAACCGCTCATCGGGCTTCTCCTGTCAAGTCAAAAGCCGTGGATTGTATAGGGTTTTGATCGGGCGTGCGGCAGTTGGTCCCGCCGCAATGCCAATCCGCCAGCATGACAAAATGTGATACACATGCGCGCCGAGTCGCCCCGGCCCAGGCGTTTCATTGACCTGGATCGGGTCGGCGAGGGGGCGAGTTCCGCTAGTCTCGCCGCCACGCCTCCATCCACCAGCCGAGGTTTCTGCTTCATGCGTAAGCCCTTGCTTGTCCTGCTCCTGTGCATTGCCCCGCTCGCAGCCGCCAACGAGGCGGCCATGACCCGTTTCCAGCAGCTGATGAACGATCCGGTACTGCGCCAGCAGGCCTATGAATCGGGATTCGAGCGGGTGCGCTTCTGCGGCTATTGCCACGGCGAGGATGGCAACAGCAAGCGTGACTACATACCCAACCTGGCCGGCCAGAACCCCATCTACCTGTTCCATGCCTTCGACGGTTTCGCCACCGGCCAGCGCACGGACTTCGTGATGAGCAAGCTGGCCAAGCAGCTGACCATGGACGAACAGGTGGACATCGCCATCTACTTCAGCCAGCAGCGGGTCAAGCCTTCGACCAGTCAGGTCGATCCTCAGCTGCGCAGCCAGGGCGAGCGGGTGTTCCAGGGTGTCTGCGTCGGTTGCCACGGCATGCGCGCCGAGGGCAAGCAGGATGCGCCGCGCCTGGCCGGCCAGCCCGGCGAGTACGTGCGTCGTGCCCTGACCAGTTTCCACGAGGGCGATCCGCGTCGCGCCAGCTCGGTGATGATGCCCATCGCCAAGCAGCTGACGCCGGCGGATATCGAAGCCCTGGCGGCCTATCTCGAGAAGCTGGTGCTGTAACGCCTCCTGCGTGGGAGCGGTTTCAGCCGCGATTCCGGGAATCCGATAGCGGCTGTCATTACCGCCTCAGCGCACCCCGGCCGGCTCCGGCCAGCGCAACTGGCCCTGGGTATTGAAGCGGGTGGTGCCGATCAGTCCGCTGGCCAGCTTGCCGCGCAGGACATAGGGCAGGCTCTGCCCCGGCTGGTACCCGGCCAGCCCCCAGGCCTGGCGCAGGGCCGAGAAGGCGGAAATGGTCACCGGAATCTCGATGATGGCCTCGCCGAAGCGCGGCACCTGGCCGCGCTTGTCGCTCACGCCGCTGGCCAGCGGCTGGCCGTTGACCTCCAGCTCCAGGGCGATGCCCTGATAGTCCACCGCCCGCTCGTTGGGGTTCTGGACCCGCAGCTTCAGGTTGAAGCGCGCTTCCAGACCCTGGCTGGGCAGCGGCTCCAGGCCGGCCAGGTCGATGTTCAGGGGATCGCGCGGCGCCATCGAGGCGCAGGCGCTCAGCAGGCCCAGCAGCGCAAGGCTGGCGAGCAGTCGGGTGATAACGGCCATGGAACGGCTCCGCGGGTTGGAAAGTGGCGATTGGACCACAAGCGGAGCGGGAAGTGTCGTGGCGGTGTTTGGCGGCGCCCGATGTAGGTGGTCAACGCAACGCGTTTATCACCGCGGAGTATGCGCAAAGGCCCTAGTCATACTCCTCCGGCTCATGCTCGCCGAGCAGGCGCCGCTGGCGCGGCGTGGCGGCGGCCAGCACCGCCGGGTTGAACCGGAAGTGCAGGTAGGGCGAGAACTTCTGTGCCACCATGCGCCGCCCGTAATGCACCTGCAGCAGGTAGCGGCTGCGGTCCTTCGTGCGGTTGCGGCTGCCGGCGTGCCACAGTTCGCTGCGCAGCATCAGCACGTCGCCGGCCCGGCACAGCACCGGCTCGGCGCTGCGGCCCCGCCAGTGGGCTTCGCCGGGTCGCGGCCTGCGCCCGGACCTGTGGCTGCCGGGAATCACCAGGGTCGGGCACAGATCAGGGTCGATATCGTCGAGGTAGATCATCGCCGTGCAGATCTGCATCGGCAGCACGAATGCCGGGTCGGTCAGCAGGCTTTCCGGCAACTCCATCACCAGATGGTCCACATGCAGCTCGGCGCCGACGAAGCCCGGATGGCTGCGCCAGGCGGTCTGGCCGATGATGTGGCAGTCCGCGCCCAGCGCCGCCTCGGCCAGCTCGATGACACCCGGCAGGTCCAGGTACGGCAGCCAGAACGGATCGCGGTTGAACACGCACTTGTAGTGGTCGTCCACCAGGCCCTGGTAGTCCCAGTGGAGGGGTTCCAGTTGGTCGATCGCCGCGCGCACGGCGGCGACCTGTGTGGCGTCCAGCACCCCGGGGAGCAGGACGAAGCCCTGCTCGTGCAGGGCTTCGAGGCGGCGGGT
>DATGNS010000316.1:0-5004 GCA_035306625.1 Pseudomonas sp.
TCCAAGAGCAAGGCCATCGACTTCCGCGTCAACACCCTGCCCACCCTGTGGGGCGAGAAGATCGTGATGCGTATCCTCGATCCGTCCAGCGCCCAGATGGGCATCGATGCCCTGGGCTACGAGGAGGATCAGAAGGCCCTGTACCTGCAGGCCCTGCAGCAGCCCCAGGGCATGATCCTGGTCACCGGTCCCACCGGTTCGGGCAAGACGGTGTCCCTGTACACCGGCCTCAACATCCTCAACACCGCGGACATCAACATCTCCACCGCCGAGGATCCGGTGGAGATCAACCTGGAGGGCATCAACCAGGTCAACGTCAATCCGCGCCAGGGCATGGATTTCGCCCAGGCACTACGCGCCTTCCTGCGCCAGGACCCGGACGTGATCATGGTGGGTGAGATCCGCGACCTGGAAACCGCCGAGATCGCCATCAAGGCGGCGCAGACCGGCCACATGGTGATGTCCACCCTGCACACCAACAGCGCCGCGGAAACCCTCACGCGCCTGCGCAACATGGGGGTGGCGCCCTTCAACATCGCCACCTCGGTGAACCTGATCATCGCCCAGCGCCTGGCCCGCAAGCTGTGCGGCCACTGCAAGAAGCCGGTGGACGTGCCGCGCGAGACGCTGCTGCGGGAGGGGTTCCCGGAAGAGCGGATCGGCAAGTTCAAGCTCTACGGTCCGGTCGGCTGTGAACACTGCAAGGACGGCTACAAGGGCCGCGTCGGTATTTATGAAGTGGTTAAAAATACCCCCGCCCTGCAGCGCCTTATCATGGCCGACGGCAACTCCATCGAAATCGCCGCCAGGATGCGCGAGGAAGGCTTCAACGACCTGCGCACCTCCGGCCTGCTCAAGGTCATGCAGGGCGTGACCAGTCTGGAAGAGGTCAACCGGGTGACCAAGGATTAGTCATGGCCGAGAAAGCACTGAAGAACAGCCTGTTTACCTGGGAAGGCATCGACCGCCGCGGCGCGCGGGTGAAGGGCGAGCTGAGCGCGGCCAACCCCACCCTGGTGAAGGCCCAGCTGCGCAAGCAGGGCATCAACCCCACCCGGGTGCGCAAGAAGTCCGCATCGCTGTTTTCCGCCGGCAAGAAGATCAAGCCGCTGGACATCGCCTTGTTCACCCGCCAGATGGCCACCATGATGAAGGCGGGCGTGCCGCTGCTGTCGGCCTTCGACATCATCGGCGAGGGCTTCGAGAACCCCGCCATGCGCAAGCTGGTGGACGACGTGAAGCAGGACGTGTCGGCGGGCAACAGCCTGGCCAGCTCGCTGCGCAAGCGGCCGCAGTTCTTCGACGAGCTGTACTGCAACCTGGTGGACGCCGGCGAACAGTCCGGCGCCCTGGAAACCCTGCTGGACCGGGTGGCCACCTACAAGGAGAAGACCGAGGCGCTGAAGGCCAAGATCAAGAAGGCGATGAACTACCCGATCGCCGTGATCCTGGTGGCGATCATCGTGTCGGCGATCCTGCTGATCAAGGTGGTGCCGCAGTTCGAGTCGGTGTTCGCCAACTTCGGCGCCGAGCTGCCGGCCTTCACCCTGATGGTCATCGGGCTGTCCGAGGCGCTGCAGGAATCCTGGCTGTACTTCGTGGGCGGCTTCTTCGCCGTCGGCTTCGTGTTCAAGGAAGCACACAAGCGCTCGCAGAAATTCCGCGACTTCGTCGACCGCTCGGTGCTCAGGCTGCCGATTGTCGGCGACATCCTCTACAAGTCCTCCATCGCCCGCTATGCGCGCACCCTGGCCACCACCTTCGCCGCGGGCGTGCCGCTGGTCGATGCCCTGGATTCGGTGGCCGGCGCCACCGGCAACATCGTGTTCAGGAACGCGGTGCTGAAGGTCAAGCAGGATGTGTCCACCGGCATGCAGCTGAACTTCTCCATGCGCACCACCGGCGTCTTCCCGGCCATGGCGCTGCAGATGACCGCCATCGGCGAGGAGTCCGGCTCCCTGGACAGCATGCTCGACAAGGTGGCGACCTTCTATGAGGATGAGGTGGACAACAAGGTCGACGGCCTCACCGCCCTGATGGAACCGATGATCATGGCGGTGCTCGGCGTGATGGTCGGCGGCCTGATCATCGCGATGTACCTGCCGATCTTCCAGCTGGGCTCCGTGGTATAGGCCGCCCGGCCCGCCGTTCCCGCGAAAAACACACGAGGGTTGACGATGTCCCTTGCCGAATACCTGGCCAGCCACCCGCTGGCCTTTGTTTTGTCCACCCTGGTGCTGGGCCTGCTGGTCGGCAGCTTTCTCAACGTGCTGGCCCATCGGTTGCCGCTGATGTTGCAGCGCGAGTGGCGACAGCAGGCCCGGGAGATCCTGGAACTGCCGGCCGAGCCGACCGGCGCGGCCTTCAATCTGCTCACCCCGGGCTCGCGCTGCCCCCACTGCGGCCATGCCATCCGCCCCTGGGAGAACATTCCCCTGCTCAGCTGGCTGGTGCTGCGCGGCAGGTGCTCGAGCTGCAAGGGCGCCATCAGCGTGCGCTATCCGCTGGTCGAGCTGGCCAGCGGGCTGCTGTCCGCCTTCATTGCCTGGCACTTCGGCTTCGGCTGGCCCTGCGCGGCCATGCTGGTGCTGACCTGGGGGCTGCTGGCCATGAGCCTGATCGATGCCGATCACCAGCTGCTGCCCGATGCGCTGGTCCTGCCCCTGTTGTGGCTGGGGCTGGGGCTCAACGCCTTCGGCCTCTTCACCTCGCTGCAGGAGGCCCTGTGGGGCGCGATCGCCGGCTACCTGAGCCTATGGTCGGTGTACTGGCTGTTCAAGCTGCTGACCGGCAAGGAAGGCATGGGCCACGGGGATTTCAAGCTGCTGGCCATGCTCGGCGCCTGGGGCGGCTGGCAGATCCTGCCGGTGACCATTCTGCTGTCCTCGCTGGTGGGTGCGGTTCTCGGTGTGATCATGCTCAGGGTGCGGGGCGCCGCGACCGGCTCGCCCATCCCCTTCGGCCCCTACCTGGCCATTGCCGGCTGGATCGCCCTGATCTGGGGGGACACCCTCACGGAGGGCTATCTGCGCTTCGCCGGGTTCTGATGGACTATGTTTGTGGCTGTAACCTTCTGAGGACGTGCCCATGGAACAGTCCATCCATACCCTGGCCAACCTGTTCGAGCAGCTGGGCCTGAAGTCCAGCCCGGAAGACATCGATGCCTTCATCGCCAGCCATGCCCCCATCCAGGAGGGCCTGGCCATCAGCGAAGCACCATTCTGGACGCCAGCCCAGGCTGCGTTTCTGAAGGAGGAGATCCTCGAGGATGCCGACTGGGCCATCGTGGTCGATGAACTGAGCACGCTGCTGCATCCCCATCGCTGAGGTGCCACCGCTGCTGCTGGGTGCGCTGCGCTTTTTGCTGGTGCTGTTTCCGAAGATTCTGTTCGTTGCACGCCCGCGGTTTCGTGGCGCTCATCGTGGGGCTGAGCGCTGCAGCCCTGTTGCGCCTGAGCTTTCAACAGGATGAGGACGAGGCGGTGCTGGCCGGACTTCTGGTCAATCCCTATGATGGCCGTCAGCCGGCCCGCACCTGACCCACCAGGTGGCGATTACGTCGGAGCATGGCTGCCCAGCAGGGTCAGCCCGGACTTGCGGGCCCGCTTGGCCTGGCGTTTTTCCATCAGCGTTCGCTGCGCTTTCTTCTTCCCTTGCTTGCGTGAGTCATGGCTTTTCATGGCGATGAGCCTCTGTGTTGAAGGGCCGTTTCAGCATAGTTCAACCCGTCTCAGCCATTGGTACCGCTCGACTTTTCACCCCACGCTGCGCACACTCGCCCCGCGATCATGAAGAGCGCTCATGTGCACGGACGGCCCGGGAGACATGTCGATGCTGGAAATCCGCCACCTCAGAACCCTGCATGCCCTGCGCGAAGCCGACAGCCTGGTGGAGGCGGCCGAACGGCTGCACCTGACCCAGTCGGCGCTGTCCCATCAGTTCAAGGAGCTGGAGGAGCGCCTGGGCATGCCACTGTTCGTGCGCAAGACCAAGCCGGTGCGCTTCACCAGCGCCGGCCTGCGCATCCTGCAGCTGGCGGACCAGGTGCTGCCGCAGCTGCGCAGCACCGAACGCGACCTGGCCCGCCTGGCCGGCGGCACCGCCGGCCGTCTGCACATGGCCATCGAGTGCCATAGCTGTTTCCAGTGGCTGATGCCGACCATCGACCAGTTCCGCGACGCCTGGCCGGAAGTGGAGCTGGACCTGGCCTCGGGTTTCTCCTTCGCCCCGCTGCCGGCCCTGGCCCGCGGCGACCTGGACCTGGTGGTGACCTCCGACCCGATGGAGCTGTCCGGCATCACCTATGTGCCACTGTTCACCTACGAGGCTCTGCTGGCGGTGGCCAACCAGCATCCGCTGGCCGGCCGTTCCCACATCGTGCCGGAGGACCTGGAGAAGGAAACCCTGATCACCTATCCGGTGGAGCGCGACCGGCTGGATATCTTCACCCGCTTCCTCGAGCCGGCCGACATCGAGCCGGCCCAGGTGCGCACCGCCGAGCTGACGGTAATGATGATGCAGCTGGTGGCCAGCGGACGCGGCGTCTGCTGCCTGCCCAACTGGGCCCTGCACGAATACAGCTCCAAGGGTTACGTGACCGCCAAGCGTCTGGGCGAACGCGGTCTGTTCGCCACGCTGTACGCGGCGATCCGCGCCGACATGCTGGACGCGCCCTTCATGCGCGACTTCCTGCTCACCGCCAAGGACACCTCGTTCGCCACCCTGGAAGGGGTCAGCGCGGCCAAGGGACGCTGAGTCGTCGACCGGAGCAACGGACCGGCCAGTTCACGCTCCGCCCCTGCGCCAAGATGTCGCACGCGGGCCGGCGAGAGCCGCTGGCTGGGGGATTCGGGGGAAGCGCACAATCCGCGCCCCCTGACCCTCCCCGTGCGCCATCCCCGGATATCCCCCCTGAATGATCGTTCGCCCGCGCCCCGGTGCGTTGCAGCTGCTCTTCATCCTGCGCGGTTCCATCCTCCCCAAGATTGCCGCCAAGATCCTCTT
>DATGNS010000317.1:0-2250 GCA_035306625.1 Pseudomonas sp.
GCTACAGGCCGTCGCCCTTGAGGCGATTGGCGTGCTGGCGGAAGACCGTCAGCGGATCGGTCTCGAACAGGCTGGTCAGCCCGAAGACCTGGTTGATCTGATCCATGTGGTTCATGCGGTAGTTGTCGCGGATCACCTTGCCCAGTCGCGAGCTGCAGCGCCCCACCAGACCATCGGTGGCGTCCTTGCCGATGAAGGTCAGCGCGGTCACCGCCATCAGCGCATCGCTGGGGTCCAGCGGGTGGGTCAGCGGGCTGGTGCCACTCCAGGAGTAGTAGCGGATGCCGTTGACCTTGTGCTCGCCCTCGCCGCAATGGCGCGTGGGCACCGCCTGGGGAAAGCGCTGGTTGAAGCGGGCCGCGCCGTCGCTGTCCAGCGCCTTGAGGGCGGCCACGGCGTCCTGGGTGGCCAGGCTGCGACTGCCGGACAACACATTGATCAGCCTGGCCAGCTGTTCGGCGATACCGCCCAGCAGGTGCTGCGCGGCGGAGTCATCGGGAATCTTGCGCAGGAAGTCGGCGGTGGCCGAGCCGTGCTGGGGTCCGCCGATGCTGGTCACCGAGGCCACCAGATCCGGCCGGGTGCCGGCCACGTAGCGCGCGGTCGGCCCGCCATGGCTGTGGCCGATCAGGTTGACCTTCGGCTTGCCGCTGATGGCAATGATTTCCTCCAGCTGCTCGATCAGCTCCTCCCCACGGGTTTCGGTGGTGTTCAGCTGGCTGACTTCAGCCACGTGGACGGTGGCACCGCCGCTGCGCAGCGCGCCGGGCACCCCGTACCAGTAGTCGACGCCCAGCAGGCGGTCGAAGCCCAGCAGGCCATGGGCGAGCACGATGGGGTAGCGCGTCTGGGTGTAGTTGGACGGCGTGGAGAACCAGGTCGCCTGGGCCAGGGTGGAACACAGCAGGCCGGCGCCCAGGGCAATGGCCGAAAGAATCCGCATGAGGTCACTCCTTTGACCGTAGGGAAAAAGGGGTCGATCGCGACCCCTTCCTGACACTCAGAGACCGTCGTTCTTCAGCCGGTTGGCGTGCTGACGGTAGACGGTGACCGGATCCGTCTCGAACAGGCTGGTGAGGCCGAAGAACTGGTTGACCTCGTCCAGGTGGTTCATCCGGTAGTTGTCGCGAACCACCTTGCCCAGGTGCGAGCTGCAGCGGCCCACCATGCCGTCGTTCTCCTCGCCGCCGATGAAGGTCAGGGAAGACACGGCCATCATGCCGTCGCTCGGGTCCAGGGGATTGGTCAGCGGGCTGGTGCCGCTCCAGGAGTAATAGCGAACGCCGTTGACCTGGTACGCGCCCTCACCGCACTTCTTGAGCGGCATGCCCTGCGGGAACCTGGCGTTGAAGCGCGCGGCGCCCTCGCTGTGCAGCGACTCCAGCGCACCCAGGGCGTTCTGCGGATTGGTGCTGGGGCTGCCGGAGACGAAGTGGATCATCTTGCCGATCTGGTTCACCAGCTCGGACACCACCGTCTGCAGCAGCGAGCCGTCCGGGAACAGCTTGAGGAAGTCGGCCAGGTCGGAACCGGTATGCGGGGCACCGACGCTGGTGGCCGAGGCCACCAGATCCGGGCGTACCGCGGCCACATAGCGAATGGTCGGACCGCCGTGGCTGTGGCCGATCAGGTTGACCTTCGGCTTGCCGCTGATGGCGACGATGTCCTCGACCTGCTCGATCAGTTCCTCACCCCGCACTTCCGAGGTGTTCAGCTGGCTCACTTCGGTCACATAGACCGTGGCACCGCCGCTGCGCAGTGCGCCGGGGATGCCGTACCAGTAGTCGAGGCCGAGCATGCTGTCCCAGCCGAGCATGCCGTGGGAGAGCACGATGGGATAGCGGGTCCTGGTGTAGTCGGAATCGGACTTGCCGAACAGCTTGCTGAGCAGGGAGGCGTTGGCGGCGCCGGTTGCCAGGCAGGCACCCAGCCCCAGAGCCAGCAGTGTGGTGGTTCGTTTCATGGGCGGTCTCGCGACAGGTTGATGTGAGGCGCAACGTGCAATGGCCACCCCGTGACGGGGCTGTACACATCAGCCCTGCCGGAAGGGCATGAACCGTGCCACACCCCGGGCTCTTCGGCCGATGGCTCTGGCCCGCACCCCTGCCGGATTCGCCCCACCCAACCCAAGGACTGGCCTGTTACAGGCGGGAACGCCATGCGACCCCGCCCGCGTGAACCGGGGTGTAACCCGATGCCGCGAATTGCATCACCCCAACGCAACGACCCGACGAAGGTAGGGGCATGGCC
>DATGNS010000318.1:0-7852 GCA_035306625.1 Pseudomonas sp.
CGCCAGGCCGAGGACACTTGCCGTCCACAGGCCGACCAGCCACAGCACACGTCGGCGCCACGACCGCTCGGCCATCAGTGATACCCGCTCTGCGGGGTGATCTTGCCGCGGAACACGTAGTAGCTCCAGGCGGTGTAGACGAGCACGAACGGCAGGATAAACAGCGCGCCGACCAGGGCGAAGCCCTGGCTCTGGGGCGGTGCCGCCGCCTCCCAGATGCTGATCGAGGGCGGGATGATGTTCGGCCACAGGCTGATGCCCAGGCCGCTGTAGCCGAGGAAGATCAGCGCCAGGGTGAGGAGAAAGGGCGCATAGTGGGCGTAGCGCTGAATGGCCCGGTACAGCGCCCAGGCACACAGCAGCACCAGCAGCGGCACCGGCATGAACCAGAAGAGGTTGGGCAGGCTGAACCAGCGCTCGGCGATCCGCGCATGAGCCAGGGGCGTCCACAGGCTGACGATGGCGATCACCACCAGCAGCACTCCCAGCAGCGGAATGCCGATGTCGTGCATGCGGCGCTGCAGGTCGCCGCTGGTCTTCATGATCAGCCAGGTGCAGCCCAGCAGCGCGTAGGCGGCGATCAGGCCCAGGCCGCAGAACACCGAAAAGGGCGACAGCCAGTCCAGCGCCCCGCCGGCGTAGGCGCGATCGACCACCGGCAGCCCGCTGATGAAGGCCCCCAGCACCACGCCCTGGAAGAAGGTGGCGACCAGCGAACCCCAGATGAAGGCCCAGTCCCAAAGCGGCCGGTGCCGTTCATCGGCCTTGAAGCGGAACTCGAAGGCCACGCCGCGAAAGATCAGGCCCATGAGCATGAACACGATGGGCAGGTACAGGGCCGACAGCACCACCGAATAGGCCAGCGGGAAGGCGGCGAACAGGCCGGCGCCGCCCAGCACCAGCCAGGTCTCGTTGCCGTCCCACACCGGCGCCACGGTGTTCATCATCAGGTCGCGGTCATCCTTGGCCGGCACGAAGGGGAAGAGAATGCCGATGCCCAGGTCGAAGCCATCCATCACCACGTACATCATCACCCCGAAGATGATGATCACCGCCCAGATCAGCGAGTAGTCGATACCCATCTCAGCCCTCCCGCCCCAGTCGATCGCGGCCGCCCGGCAGGGCCTCGTCCGCCGCCGAAATGGGCCGCGCCGGCGTGCGCTGCCGCCCCGGACCACCCTCCTCCTCGCCATGGGTCGGCACCGCCTGCGGGCCGCGAGCCACCAGGCGCAGCACGTACAGGGTGCCGACGCCGAACACCGCGCAGTAGATGACCACGAAGAGCGCCAGTGACAGGCTCATCTGCGCCACCCCGTGGGGCGAGACGGCATCGGCCGTGCGTAGCAGCCCGTGCACCACCCAGGGCTGGCGTCCCACCTCGGTGGTGAACCAGCCGGCCAGCAGCGCCACCAGGCCCGAGGGCCCCATGCACAGCACGAAGCGCAGGAAGGGACGCGACGTGTGCAGGCGGCCACGGCGGCGCAGCAGCAGGCTCCAGACTCCCGCGACGATCATCAGCACGCCCAGCGCCACCATGATGCGGAAGGTCCAGAACACCAGCGTGGAATTGGCGCGATCCTCGGGCGGGAAATCCTTGAGGGCCGGTATCGGCTCGCTCAGGCTGTGGCGCAGGATCAGGCTGCCCAGATAGGGCACCTCCACCTTGAAGCGGGTCTCCTCCCGCTGCATGTCCGGCCAGCCCACCAGGATCAGCCCGCTCGGCTCGCCGGGGGTGCTTTCCCAGTGGCCCTCGATGGCGGCGATCTTGGCCGGCTGATGGTGCAGGGTGTTGAGCCCGTGGAAGTCGCCCACCAGCGCCTGGATGGGCGCGACGATCAGCGCCATCCACATGGCCATGGACAGCATGGTGCGGGTTTCCGGGTTGTTGTGGCCACGCAGCAGGTGCCAGGCGGCGGCGGCGCCCACGAAGAAGGCCGTGGACAGGAAGGCGGCGATGGCCATGTGCACCAGGCGGTACGGGAAGGACGGGTTGAAGATCACCGCCAGCCAGTCCACCGGCACCACCCGGCCGTCGATGATCTCGTGGCCCTGGGGCGTGTGCATCCAGCTGTTGGAGGCCAGGATCCAGAAGGTGGAGACCAGCGTGCCCAGGGCCACCATGGCCGTGGCAAAGAAGTGCAGTCCCGGACCGACGCGGTTCCAGCCGAACAGCATCACGCCCAGGAAACCGGCCTCCAGGAAGAAGGCGGTCAGCACCTCGTAGGTGAGCAGGGGCCCGGTGATGCTGCCGGCGAAATCGGAGAACTGGCTCCAGTTGGTGCCGAACTGGTAGGCCATCACCAGCCCGGAGACCACCCCCATGCCGAAGTTCACCGCGAAGATCTTCAGCCAGTAGTGGTAGAGATCGCGGTAGACCGTCTGCCCGGTCTTCAGCCACAGCCCTTCCAGGACGGTCAGGTAGCTGGCCAGCCCGATGGTGATGGCGGGGAACAGGATGTGGAACGAAACGGTGAAGGCGAACTGGATTCGCGCAAGCTCGAGTGCATCCAGGCCGAACATGAAGCGCTCCTCGTCTGCGGGGCCGGCCTGGCGGTGCGGACGATCCCCCGAGGAACCGCCCGAACCCGCCTCACGCCTGGGTTATGCCGGTGATGGTGATGCCGAAGCGCTCGGCCAGCAGCACCGCCGGCCCGCGCAGGTCCTCGTCCACCTCGCTCGGTTCCTGCTCCTCGTAACGCTGGCGCGCCATCTTCAGGGTATGGCGCACGGCCTGTTCCATGGTGGGCTTGTTGGGGCTCTCGATCTCGAGCGTGGAGGTGTTGTTGTCCTTGTTGTAGGTGATTACCCAACGCGTCATGGCAGCTTCTCCTGGTTCGGCAGAATGTCTGCTAAGCCTAGTTGGTCCTGACGCCCTGTCAGGCCACCGGATCGGGCGGCGCGCGGTCGGGCAGGGTCGGCTCACCGGGCTCCCCCGGCTGATTGGGCAACGGCGGATGCACGGGCTCTTCCGGGTCGCCCCCGGACACCCATGCAAATGCATGGATCGGACGCATGGCGCTCTCCCCTGGGAGATGTGTTCCCTGCAAGACTAGAACACCGCCCCGGACAGGAATTCCCCCCGCGGTGCGAACGGTTGCCGGGCACTGGTATCATCGCCCCGTCTCACCCCGGATACCGCCATGTCGCGCCCTGCCCTCATCGTCCTGTCCCTGAGCCTGGCCCTGGCGGCTACATCCGCCCTGGCCGCACCGGCCCCCTGGTATGTCTGGGCGAGCGCCACCAGTGCGCAGCGCATCTGCGCCCAGATCAGCCCCGGGCCGGCCTGGCGCAAGGTGGATGGCCCCTATCGCAACGCGGCATGCCGCGCAACCCCCTACCCCTCCCGTTGATGAGCGGCGCCATGTCCTATCAGGTCAGCCCGATCGGCATCCTCTCCTCCTGTTTCCGGGAAAAGTTCGCCATTCCCCGCCAGCCGCACCTGGCGCCGGCCGCCCGGGGTGTGCTGGAGCTGCTGCCACCGTTCGACCAGCCGGAGGCCGTGCAGGGGCTCGAGCATGTCAGTCACGTGTGGCTGCTGTTCCTCTTTCACCAGACCCTCGAGGAACGGCCGCGCCTGAAGGTGCGCCCGCCCCGCCTGGGCGGCAACCGCAGCCTGGGCGTGTTCGCCACCCGCTCGACCCATCGCCCCAACGGCATCGGCCAGTCGGTGGTACGCCTGGACCGGGTGGAGCCGGGGCGTCTGTGGCTGTCGGGCATCGATCTGCTGGATGGCACGCCGGTGCTCGACATCAAGCCCTACGTGCCCTATGCCGACTGCCGGCCGGAGGCGGTCAACACCATCGCCGCCGAGGCGCCGGCCACCCTGGCGGTGGACTGGTCCGCCGAGGCCCGCCTGCAGGGCGAGGCCCATGCACGGCGCCTCGGCGAGCCGCTGGTCGAGCTGATCGAGCAGTGCCTGGCCCAGGATCCGCGGCCGGCCTATCAGCAGCCGCAACCGGAGCGGGTGTACGGGGTGGGGTTCTGGGATGTCCAGGTGCGCTGGCACTATCCGCGGCCCGATGTGATCCGCGTGCTGGAAGTGGTGCCGACGGCCGGCTGACGGTCAGGGTCTACGCTTGTGGGGCAACTCGCCTGCGGAGGATGCACCATGCCCGTACTGCTGCAACTCGACTTTCCCTACCCCGGCCCCTGGGGAGAACGAATGACCGCCGCCTTCCGCCACATGGCCGAGAACATCTCGGTCGAGCCGGGGCTGCGATGGAAGATCTGGATAGAAGGCCGCGAAATGGGCGAAGCCGGTGGCATCTACCTGTTCGACACGCTGGATGCCGCGGAGATGTACCTGGAAAAGCACCGTGAACGGCTGGCGGCCGAAGGCTTCGTGAAGATCAACGCCAAGCTGTTCGAGGTGAACGAGGCGTTGTCGCTCCTGACCCGGGCCCCGCTGTAGCCGCCCGAAGGCGGCCACCGCCAGGGCACCCTACTTCTCGACGAAGGCGCGCTCGATCAGGTAATCGCCCGGCTCGCCCAGGCGCGGGGACACGGTCAGGCCGAAGCTGTCCAGCACCTGGCTGGTTTCTTCCAGCATGCTCGGGCTGCCGCAAAGCATGGCACGGTCGTCCTGCGGGTTGATCGGCGGCAGGCCGATGTCGGCAAACAGCTTGCCGCTGCGCATCAGATGGGTCAGGCGGCCCTGGTTGCGGAACGGCTCGCGGGTCACGGTGGGGTAGTAGATCAGCTTCTCGCGCACCGCATCACCGAAGTACTCGTTCTGGGGCAGCTGGCCGGTGATGAACTCCTCATAGGCCACCTCGCTCACATAGCGCACGCCATGCACCAGGATGACCTTCTCGAAGCGCTCGTAGGTTTCCGGATCCTGGATCACGCTCATGAAGGGCGCCAGGCCGGTGCCGGTGCTGAGCAGATAGAGGTGCCTGCCCGGCCGCAGGTCGTCGAGTACCAGGGTGCCGGTAGGCTTCTTGCTCACCATGATGCTGTCGCCTTCCTTGAGATGCTGCAGACGCGAGGTCAGCGGACCGTTCTCCACCTTGATGCTGAAGAACTCCAGCTCGTCCTCGTAGTTGGGACTGGCGATGGAATAGGCCCGCATCAGCGGCCGACCTTCCACTTCGAGGCCGATCATCACGAACTGGCCATTCTTGAAACGCAGGCCCGGGTCACGGGTGGTCTTGAAGCTGAACAGGGTATCGTTCCAGTGATGGACGCTCAGCACACGCTCTACGTTCAAGTTGCTCATTGGTAGTCCTCAGAAGAAATGCAGCCCACAGCCGGTCGGCATGAATGCGGGGCATTTTAACGAGCGCTCCGTTATCTGATAAATTGATTATCAAGATATGGATAATCGGTTATATAGATATGCGATTCACGTTACGTCAGATGGAAGTCTTCGTGGCGGTTGCCCAGCAGGAAAGCGTCTCCAGGGCCGCCGCCTCGCTGGCTCTGTCCCAGTCGGCGGCCAGCACCTCGCTCAACGAGCTGGAGCGGCAGTTCGACTGCCAGCTGTTCGATCGCCTCGGCAAGCGCCTGAAGCTCAATGCCCTGGGCCACACCCTGTTGCCCCAGGCGGTGGCACTGCTCTCCCGGGCCGAGGAGATCGAGAGCCTGCTCAACGGCAACACCGGCTTCGGCTCGCTGGAGGTGGGCGCCACCCTGACGGTGGGCAACTACCTGGCCACCCTGCTGCTGGGGCGTTTCCTGCAGCGCCATCCGGAATGCCGGGCCGCGCTGCATGTGCACAACACCGCCCATATCGTGCAGATGGTGGCGCATTTCGAACTGGACCTGGCGCTGATCGAAGGCGACTGCCAGCACCCGGACCTGGTGGTCACCCCCTGGGTCGAGGACGAGCTGGTGGTGTTCTGTGCGCCAAGCCATCGCCTGGCCGCGCGGGGCACGGCCACGCTGGAGGATCTGCGCGACGAGGCCTGGATCCTGCGGGAAAAGGGTTCCGGTACGCGCAACAGCTTCGACCGTGCGGTGCGCCAGCAGCACGGCACGCTGAATGTGCGACTGGAGCTGGAGCACACCGAGGCGATCAAGCGTGCCGTGGAATCCGGCCTGGGTATCGGCTGCATCTCGCGCCTGGCGCTGCGCGACGCCTTCCGCCGCGGCAGCCTGGTGCCGGTTGAGGTGCCGGAGCTGGATCTGCGCCGCCAGTTCTGCTTCGTCTGGCATCGCCAGAAGCATCAGAGCGCCGCGATGCGGGAGTTCATCGAACAGTGTCAGGCCCTGACCCAGGGCGTTTCCCGCAGCGACCTGATCCAGTTGCCGACCATCGCCTGAGGCGGCACCTGCCGGATCACTGACCCGGCAGGGATTCCAGCTGCTGCAGCAGCAGGGCGGCCTGGGTGCGGGTGCGCACGCCGAGCTTGCGGAAGATGGCGGTCACGTGGGCCTTGACGGTGGCCTCGGAGACGTTGAGCTGGTAGGCGATCTGCTTGTTCAGCAGCCCCTCGCAGACCATGGTCAGTACCCGGAACTGCTGCGGGGTGAGACTGGCCAGGCCGGCGCTGGCCTCGCGCGCCTCGTCGGAGACGGTCGCCGGCTCCTCGCCGAGATTCGGCCACCAGGTGTCGCCGTCCAGCACGGCGCGTACCGCCTCCTGGATGGTCTCCAGCGAACTGGACTTGGGAATGAAGCCGCTGGCGCCGAACTCGCGGGCGCGAGCCACCACCGCGGCCTCCTCCTGCGCGGAGATCATCACCACCGGCACCTGCGGATACTGCCCACGCAGCAGCACCAGGCCGGAAAAACCGTATGCGCCAGGCATGTTCAGGTCGAGCAGAACCAGATCCCAGTCGGACTTCTCCGCCAGCTGGGTTTCCAGCTCGGCGATGCTGGCTGCTTCCACCAGTCGGACTTCGTTGCCAAGCCCCAGAGACAGCGCCTGGTGCAACGCACTTCTGAACAGCGGGTGATCATCAGCGATGAGAATATCGTAGGCAGCCACTGCATATCCCTGTTGATTGTGCCGATTCGGGCAGGCAGGAAGCATGCCGCCCCAGAGGGGAGTGGTCAAGCGTCGCACTTTGCGGCAAAGTCTGCGCCTTTTTCATCCGAGACCGAAAGATGCACTCCAAAGCCCTGCGCGCCGACCTGCTGATGTTGATCACCGCCATGATCTGGGGGACGGCTTTCGTGGCCCAGCGCGTGGGCATGGATAACATAGGCCCGTTTCTGTTCACCGGCCTGCGCTTCCTGCTCGGCGCCCTGGTGCTGCTGCCCCTGCTGCTGATAAGCAGGCGTGAACTGGGCGCGGCCAGGGCACCGGGCTTTGCCCATCGTCCGCTGCTGCTGGGCGGCGTGCTGATGGGGCTGGCCCTGACGGTGGGCATCAACCTGCAGCAGGTGGGCCTGCTGTTCACCACGGTGACCAACTCCGGCTTCATCACCGGCCTGTACGTGATCGTCGTGCCGCTGCTGGGGCTGTTCATCGGCCAGCGCGCCGGCCTGGGCATCTGGCTGGGCGCCCTGCTGGCGGTAGTGGGTCTGTTCCTGCTCAGCGTGGGCGAGAACTTCCAGGTGGCCTCGGGTGACTGGCTGCAGCTGACCGGCGCCTTCGTCTGGGGTGTGCATGTGCTGCTGGTGAGCTTCTTCGCCAGCCGCTACGACCCGCTGCGCCTGTCCATCCTGCAGTTCCTGGTCTGCGCCGTGGTCAGCCTGCTGCTGGCCCTGGCGCTGGAGCCGATCGTCTGGGCATCCATCGTCGCCGCCGCGCCGGCCGTACTGTATGGCGGCTGCTTCGCGGTCGCCGTCGGCTACACCCTGCAGGTGGTGGCGCAGAAGGACGCGATTCCCTCCCACGCGGCCATCATCCTGTCACTGGAGGCGGTGTTCGCCGCCATTGCCGGCTGGCTGTTCCTGGATGAAA
>DATGNS010000319.1:0-2762 GCA_035306625.1 Pseudomonas sp.
CAACACCCTGGTGTTCGGCGTGTCCCGCGACGGCCTGAAATCCCACGAGAACTTCAAGGCCAGACAGGGCTTCCCCTTCGAGCTGATCTCCGACAAGGACGAGCAGCTGTGCCAGCTGTTCGACGTGATCAAGCTGAAGAAGCTGTATGGCAAGGAATACATGGGCGTGGACCGCAGCACCTTCCTGATCGACAAGCACGGCGTGCTGCGCAGGGAGTGGCGCGGCGTGAAGGTGCCGGGCCATGTGGAGGCGGTGCTGGAGGCCGCGCAGGCGCTGCACGAAGGGCGCTGATTCCCCGTACGGCGGCCGGCGCCCATGCGGTGTGCGCCGAGACGGCGTCTCGGTGGCCAACGCGTTGCGTTGACCACCCTACGAACAGGCCGCACGGCCGTAGGGCGGTCGGCGCTTTTCCGGCCGCCGATGCCAAGCGCACCGAGGCCATCCCGGTGGCCAATGCGTTCGCATGAACCAGCCTACGAATCAGCCCTTGCGCAACCAGTAGCGGAACACCCCCGTCTCTTCCTCCTCGCGCACCAGCTCGTGGCCGGCCAGGCGCGCAAAGGCGCGGAAATCCCGCTGCGAGCCGGCATCGGTGGCGGTGACCTTGAGCACCGCCCCGCTGGGCAGGCGATTGAGCTCAAGCTTGGCCTTGAGCAACGGCAGCGGGCAGTTCAGCCCGCTGGCATCCAGTTCCGCGTCACAGGCCGGCGCCTGGCCTTGTTCAGTCATCTTGCACCTCGACCACCATGAGCGGGCGAGCATACCCAAGCCTCGCCGCGACTGGCCAGCGCCAGCGCTACGGGGCTACAGTTAGGCCCTGTTTCGCAGCGAGTACCCGCATGACCGCTCCGCGCCCTTCCCTGCTCATGCTGGCCGTGTGCCTGGCCTTCAGCCCGGCGGCGCTGCCGGCCAACGACCTGCCGTCGCTGGGCGATGCCAGCTCCGCCATCATTGCGCCCGAACAGGAGTACCAGCTGGGCCGCGCCTGGCTGAGCATGCTGCGCCGTCAGGTGCCGCAGCTGTCCGATCCGCTGCTCAAGGATTTCGTGGAGCGTCATGTCTATCGCCTGGCCGAAACCAGCCAGCTGCAGGACCGCCGCCTGGAGTTCGTGATCCTCGACAGCCCGCAGCTCAACGCCTTCGCCGTGCCGGGTGGCATCATCGGCGTCAACGGCGGCCTGTTCCTGCATGCCCAGACCGAGGCCGAGTTCGCCTCGGTGCTGGCCCACGAACTGGCGCACCTCTCGCAACGCCACTTCGCCCGCGGCCTGGAAGCCCAGCAGCGCATGCAGCTGCCGCTGATGGCCGCGATGCTCGCCGGCGTGATCGCTGCCGCGGCCGGCGCCGGTGACGCCGCGATTGCCGCCATCGCCTCCGGGCAGGCGGCCGCCATCCAGAGCCAGCGCAGCTTCTCGCGCCAGAACGAGCAGGAGGCCGACCGCATCGGCCTGGCCAACCTGCGCAGCGCCGGCTACGACCCGCGCGGCATGCCCAACATGTTCGAGCGCCTGGTCCGCCAGTACCGTTTCGATGCCAAGCCGCCGGAGTTCCTGCTGACCCACCCGCTGTCCGAATCCCGCATCGCCGACAGCCGCAACCGGGCCGAGCAGACGCCGCCCGGCGGCAAGGTGGACAGCCTGGAATACCAGCTGATGCGCGCCCGCACCCAGCTGCAGTTCGAAAGCACGCCGGGGCTGGCCACCAAGCGCTTCCGCGCCCAGCTGGAGGACAACCCCAAGAACGACGCCGCCCGCTACGGCCTGGTGCTCAGCCTGCGTCGCGCCGGCCAGCTGGAGGAAGCGGCGCAGACCCTGCGCCCGCTGCTGGACAGGCAGCCGGACGATATCGTCTACAATCTGGCGCGCATCGAACTGGACATGGATGCTCATCGCTACGACCAGGCCCGGCAGCGGCTGGAGCGCCTGCTCAAGCTGCACCCCGGCAGCTTCCCCCTGCAGCAGATGCAGGTGGAGCTGCTGCTGGCCCAGTCGCGTCCGGCGGAGGCCGAGGCCGTGCTCGACCGCCTGGTGCGCGAGCGACCCAAGGACCCGGACATCTGGTACCAGGTGGCCGAGGTGCGCGGCCTGTCCGGCAACATCATCGGCGTCCACCAGGCCCGCGCCGAGTTCTTCGCCCTGGTGGGCGATTACGGGCAGGCCCTGAATCAGCTGGATTACGCCAAGCGGCGCATCATCGGCAACTACCCGCTGACCGCGCGTATCGAGGCCCGCCAGCAGGAACTGCGCAACGAGCAGCGCTTGCTGGAGGAGATGCTGAACTAGCGCGGACAGCACCGGGCGCAGCATCAGTGCACAGCGCAAATGGCGGCCGGAAAAGCGCCGACCGCCCTACCGCAACAGCAAACAAAAAGCCCGCAACCAAAAGGCGCGGGCTTTTCGTAGGGTGGTCAACGCAGACGCGTTGGCCACCAAGCGTGGCGTCGGCAATCCGCAATCGGCGGCCGGGAAAACGCCGACTGCCCTACCGCAAGCAAACAAAAAAGCCCGCAACCGAAAGGCGCGGACTTTTCGTAGGGTGGTCAACGCAGATGCGTTGGCCACCAAGCGTGGCGTCGGCAATCCGCAATCGGCGGCCGGAAAAGCGCCGACTGCCCTACCGCAAGCAAACAAAAAAGCCCGCAACCAAAGGGCGCGGGCTTTTCGTAGGGTGGTCAACGCGAATGCGTTGGCCACCAAGCTCGGCGTCGGAGCACCCCGTCATCGGCGGCCGGGAAAACGCCGACCGCCCTGCCGATTACAGC
>DATGNS010000320.1:0-25261 GCA_035306625.1 Pseudomonas sp.
GCCTTCCGCAGAGGCTCGGACCTCTACTTCGAGCGTCACGACGGCCAGGCGGTGACCTGTGACGACTTCATCAGGGCCATGGAGGACGCCAGCGGTCTGGACCTGACCCAGTTCAAGCGCTGGTACAGCCAGGCCGGCACGCCGCGCCTGCAGGTCACCGAGGCCTACGACGCCGCCGAGCGGACCTACACCCTGACCTTCGCCCAGAGCTGCCCGCCCACCCCGGGCCAGCCGGAAAAGCTGCCCTTCGTGATCCCGGTCGCCCTGGGCCTGCTGGACAGCCAGGGCAACGACATGCCGCTGCAGCTGGCCGGCGAAGCCGAGGCCCAGGGCACCAGTCGCGTGCTGTCGGTAACCGAGGCGCGCCAGAGCTTCACCTTCGTCAACCTGACCGAACGGCCGCTGCCGTCGCTGCTGCGCGGCTTCTCCGCGCCGGTGAAGATGCACTTCCCGTACAGCCGCGACCAGCTGATGTTCCTCATGCAGCATGACTCCGACGGCTTCAACCGCTGGGAGGCCGGCCAGCAGCTGGCCGTGCTGGTGCTGCAGGAACTGATCGGCCAGCAGCAGCGCGGCGAGGCCCTGGTGCTCGACCGGCGCCTGATCGACGCGCTGGGCACCCTGCTGAACAACGATACGCTGGACCAGGCCATGGTGGCGGAGATGCTCAGCCTGCCCAGCGAGGCCTACCTGGCCGAGATCTGCGACGAGGCGGATGTGGACGCCATTCACGCCGCCCGCGAGTTCGTGCGCAGGCAGATCGCCGAGGCCCTGTACGAGCCGCTGTGGGCGCGCTACCAGGCCAACCGCGAATTGTCCCGGCAGACGCCCTATGTGGCCGAAGCGAGCCACATCGCCCGCCGCAGCCTGCAGAACATCGCCCTCGGCTATCTGATGGAAGCGGGTCGCGAGGAGGTGCTGGCCGCCTGCCTGGAGCAGTTCGAGCACAGCGACAACATGACCGAGCGCCTGCACGCGCTGGCGGTGCTGGTCAACTCGCCGTTCGATGCGGAGAAGGCTGCCGCGCTGGCCAAGTTCGCCGAGCACTTCAAGGACAACCCGCTGGTCATGGACCAGTGGTTCAGCGTGCAGGCCGGCTGCCCGCTGCCCGGCGGCCTGGAGCGCGTCAAGGGGCTGATGGCGCACCCGGCGTTCAACATCAAGAACCCCAACAAGGTGCGCGCGCTGATTGGCGCCTTCGCCAACCAGAACCACGTGAACTTCCACGCCCTGGATGGCAGCGGCTACCGCTTCCTGGCCGACCAGGTGATCGCCCTGGACGGCTTCAACCCGCAGATCGCCGCCCGCCAGCTGGCCCCGCTGACCCGCTGGCGCCGGTATTCCCCGGCCCGCCAGGCGCTGATGCGTGGCGAGCTGGAGCGTATCCTGGCCAGCGGCGAGCTGTCGCCGGATGTGTATGAAGTGGTGAGCAAGAGCCTGGCGTAAGCTCAGGACCGCAGTGCAGAAAGGCCGCCCCGGGAAACCGGGGCGGCCTTTTGTTTTCTCGGGCGGAAACAGTCGTCGTGGGCGGCTGTTCTTGTCCCCTTGATCGCCATCATGGAGCCAGGCGGGCGGCGCCGATAGCGTTGTGCCACCTTCCCGCAATTCATTAGCTGGCTTGGTAATTCGGGGGAGGCGAAGCGAATTGCCGGCCCTGTGACGGAGCTGCCATGCAACGACTGTTTCGGCCCGCCGAGGCGCTGATGAATCGCCTGAACTACCCGCTGAAGTTCCTCGCCATGGGGCTGCTGATGCTGCTGGCGCTGGCCGCGCTGCTGTGGGCCCTGGCCCGGCAGCAGCTGCAGACCATCGAGCGCGCCGAGCAGGAGCAGCACGCCGCCGCGCTGGCCCGGCCGCTGTCCGAACTGGTGCGCCTGACGCAGCAGCAACGGGGCCTCTCGGCCCGTCTGCTGGGCGGCGATGCCGAGGCCGAAGGTCCGCTGGGCCAGGTGCGGGGAGAACTGGGCAATCGGCTGGAGCACCTGGCGCAGCGCCTGGCACCGACGCATCGGGCGGCGCTTGTACAGATCCAGGCGGACTGGCGGGGTCTGGTCGCCGAGGCGCCTCGGGATCGGGAACAGAGCTTCGCCCGGCACAGCGTGCTGATCGAGGAGCTGCTGCGCCTGCAGGCGCGCATCGCCGACGACCATGGGCTGACCTTCGATCCCGAAGCGGGCACCTACTTCCTCAAGGCAGTGGCGGTGGAGCGCCTGCCGTTCCTGCTGGAGCGCTTCGGGCGGATGCGCGCCCTCGGCTCCGGCGCGCTGGTGCGCGGCGAAACCAGTGCCGAGGAGCGAGGCATGCTGCTGGTGCGGGCCGACGAGATCGGCACCGGGCTGCGCGACATGCAGGACAGCCTGGACAAGGTGATCCGCCTGCACCCCGACCTGCGTGACCGCCTGCAGGGTTCCCTGGCCCGCCTGCGTGAGCGGGGTGCCGAGATGGAGCGGGTGATCCAGGCGCTGGCCTATCGCGGCGAGCGGCAGCTGACCGGCGAGACCTTCTATCGCCTGGCCACCGAGACCATCGACGAAGGCTACCGACAGATGTTCGAGGTGCTGCTGCCCGAGCTGGACCGTCTGCTGGGCGAGCGCAGTGCCCGGGCGCGCGGTGAGCTGCTGCGCAACCTGGCGCTGTTCCTCGGCCTGCTGCTGGTGGTCGGCTATCTGGCGGCGGGTGCCTATCGCTCGGTGCTGGGCAGCATCATGCACCTGCGCGAGGGCAGCGAGCGCCTGGCGGCGGGTGACCTGACGGTGCGCATCCACCTGGAAGCCCGGGACGAGCTGGCGCGGGTGGCGGCCAGCTTCAACCGCATGGCCGAGTCCATGGCGCGCCTGATCGGCGGCATCAAGGGGCACTCCGATCAGGTGGCCGATGCCGCCCACCAGCTGGCGGCCGCTTCCGGGCAGATTCGCGTGGCGACCCAGCAGCAGACCGACGCGGCTTCCAGCATGGCGGCGGCGGTCGAGCAGATGACCGTGAGCATCGAGGACATCAGCCGCAACGCCGCCAGCGCCGACGAGCTGGCCAGTCGCTCGGGTCAGCTGTCGCGCCAGGGCGGCGAGATCGTCGCCAGCGTGGTGGGCGAGATCGAGGTGATCGCCGCTTCGGTGGCCGAGTCGGCGCGCACCATCGATGCCCTGGGCGAGCGCTCGGGCCAGATCGCGAGCATCGTCGACGTGATCGGCAACATCGCTTCGCAGACCAATCTGCTGGCGCTCAACGCGGCCATCGAGGCGGCCCGCGCCGGCGACAAGGGCCGCGGCTTTGCCGTGGTGGCCGACGAGGTGCGCCAGCTCTCCGAGCGCACCGCCGAATCGGCACGGGAGATCGCCGAGATGGTGCGTTCCATCCAGGAGGGCATCCACGGCGCGGTGGCCAGCATGGAGCAGGGTGTGGACCGGGTCGGCGAGGGCGTCGGCCGCGCGCGGCGTGCCGGCGAGGCCATGGCGCAGATCAGCGAGGCCGCCGAGCAGGTGGTGTCGCGGGTGGCGGAAATCTCCCATGCCCTGCGCGAGCAAAGCAGCGCGTCCGGGGAGATCGCCCGTCAGGTGGGGCTGATCGCCCGCATGACCGGCGAGAACGACGAGGCGGTGGCCAGCAATCATCAGACCGCTCGGCGCCTGGGCGAACTGTCCGGCCAGTTGCAGGACAGCGTCGGCCAGTTCCGCGCGGCGTGAGGGCATGGCGGGCCGCGGAGGCCCGCCACTCAGGGGTCAGTCGCGGTCGATGGCGAACGGCGACCAGGCCTGGCGGGTCGGCATCACTTCCAGGAAGTTGATGTTGACGCGGTCCGGCAGGTTGGCCACGTAGAACATCTGCTCGGCCACGTCTTCGGGCAGCAGCGGGGTGGTGCCGGCATAGATCTTCGCCGCGGCGGCGGTGTTGCCCTTGGTGCGTACCAGCGAGAACTCGGTTTCCGACATGCCCGGGGCGATGTCGGTGACGCGCACGCCGGTGCCCTGCAGATCGCAGCGCAGGTTGTAGCTGAACTGCTCGACGAACGCCTTGGTGGCGCCGTACACGTGGCTGCCCGGGTAGGGCCATTTGCCGGCGGTGGAGCCGATGTTGATGATGCTGGCGCCGGCGCCGGTCTCGATCAGGGTCGGCAGCAGGGCGTGGGTGACGTTCACCAGGCCCTTCACGTTGGTGTCGATCATGGTGTGCCAGTCGGCCAGCTCGACCGTCTGCGCCGGCTGCGGGGCCAGGGCCAGGCCGGCGTTGTTGATCAGGGTGCGCACCCGGCGGAAACCCTCGGGCAGGGCGGCAACCACCGCCTGCACCGCCTCGGCATCGCGCACGTCCAGCGCGGCGACATGCACGGGCACCTGAGCGGACAGCTCGTTCCGCAACTCTTCCAGACGTTCCTGGCGGCGGCCGGTGAGCACCAGCGACCAGCCGGCGGCGGCGAAACGGCGTGCCGCGGCACGGCCGAAGCCGGAGGTGGCCCCGGTAATGAAGACGATCTTGTGCATGTTGTTACCTTTCATCAGGGACGGAAACACGGCCGATTATACGGGCCGGGCGCTGGCCGCGACTTGCGTCTTCGGCCTGACCGCTGCCGCGATGTCCACAGGGGATGTTCGGGGTAACTTCGATTGGTTATAAGAAAGTAAAAACAAATTCCTTCTTCGTTGGGTGCCAGTTGCCCTACAGTCGCTCCGCCGACAGCGGACCACCGCACCGTGCCAATCGTTTTCGCGGGGTAGCGCTGTCGGGCCTTCCCATTTGCCTCGATGCCCCGCGCCAGAAAAACAGACCCTGGTATTTCGGAGCATTGAGCATGAACAGATCGACCCTCGCGCTGGCCATCGCCGCCGCCATCGCCACCCAGCAGGCAGCCTCCGCGGGATTCCTCGAAGACGGCAGCGTCCGCCTGGACGCGCGCAACTTCTACTTCAAGCAGGACTTCGACAACAACGCCAACGACCTGGATCAGTGGGGTCAGGGCCTCGTCCTCAATGCCCGTTCCGGGTTCACGGAAGGCGCGGTGGGCTTCGGTCTGGATGTCCAGGGCCTGCTGGGCATCCGCCTGCACTCGGATGCGCCCGACAACAGCAGCCAGCTGTTCCCGCTGAATGGCAGGTCGGCGGCCGATCAGTTCAGCCGCCTGGGTCTGACCGGCAAGGCCCGGGCCGGCAAGACCGAAGTGCGCGTCGGCACCCTGCAGCCCCGCCTGCCGGTGCTGGTCAGCAACGACGGCCGCCTGCTGCCGCAGACCTTCCAGGGCGCGCACCTGACCAGCCAGGCGCTGGAGGGCCTGACCCTGCACCTGGGCTACCTGGACAAGGCTGCCGGCCGCGCCTCCAGCGACCGTACCGGCCTGGCCACCAAGGGTGGCGCCGAGGAAAGCGATTTCCTGTTCGCCGGTGGCGACTACGCGATCACCCGGGATCTGGTCGCCCAGTACTACTTCGGCGGACTGGACGACTACTACCAGCAGCACTTCGTGGGCTTGCGCCACAATCTCGTGCTGGGCGGCGGCAAGCTGGCCAGCGACCTGCGCTACTTCGATACCAGCGCTGACGGCAGGAACAGTGAAGGGCGGGCCGGCTACGGCAAGCAGATCGACAACCGGCTGTGGAGCGCACTGTCCAGCTACAGCCTGTCTGGTCACACCCTGACGGCCGGCTACCAGCAGTCGCGGGGCGACACCGACTTCGCCCAGCTCGATCAGAGCGGCCTGGCCGGCAAGGGCGCCGGCGGCGCCAGTGTGTACCTGGTCACCGAGCGTTTCATCAACAACTTCGGCCGTGCCGGGGAAGACACTTGGCTGGTGCAGTACGGCTACGACTTCGGTCAGCTGGGCATCAAGGGTCTGAGTGCCAGCGTGCTCTACCAGAAGGGCGAGTGGGACAACGCCGCCGGCGTCGCGCAGAGCGAATGGGAGCGTGACATCTTCGTCGGCTACACGGTGCCGGAAGGCAGCCTCAAGGGCCTGGGTGTGCAGTGGCGCAACGGCGTGCTGCGCTCGGACGGCAGCGCCGCCCAGGACCAGAACCGCCTGACCGTCAGCTACAGCTTCGTGCTCTGACCGTCACGGCGACGAGGCGAGCCCGCAACCGGCCAGGTGGGTGCTTGCGCTGGGTGGTCAGCGCGAACGCGTTGGCCGCCGGGCGTGGGCACCCGTGCACTGCGCAGCGGCGGCCGGAAAGGCGCCGACCGCCCTACGGGTCGGCATTCGACGGCCCATTTCGTAGGGGGGGCAACGCATCGCGTTGGCCACCGAGCGCGGCAACGGTGCAAGCCGGGATGGCGGCCGGGAAAGCACCGACCGCCTGCTACGAGCTGCAACGTGGGCGAACACGCTGCCTACAGCAGCGCCTCGTCGTCGTGGATCAGCACGCAATGATGGCCGTCGTCGTCCTGCTCGCAGGCGTACAGGTAGTACATGGTCACCTGGCCGCGGGCGTTGACCACGGCCACGTAGTCCCCCGGCTCGGGGGTGAAGTACTGGGCGCTGCTGGGCGCCGCGCAGCACTCGATGCGGGCGGTCACGAACAGCTCGGGGTCTTCGTCGCCGAAGAATTCCTCCAGCTCGGCCTCGCCCCAGTCGGCCGGCGCCTGGAAAGGACCGCCGAACAGGATGCGGGCATCGCCCAGGTCTTCCTCCTCGCCGTCCGGGTCATCGTCCTCCACGGAGCGATACAGGGTGCAGTCGCAGGCCTCCGGGCTGTCCAGCACCTGCTGGCGGGCCTGCAGGCGCTTGGCCGGGTCGAGACCGTCGGCTTCGCAGATTTGTACCCAAAGGGCGTCGTCAGGGGTCACGGAATCTTCTCCATCATCTCCGGCACGGGCGCCGGGCTTGCTCATCGGGGATACAGGGGCGGCAGGGCGCCGTTGCCGGCGGGAGCCTCGTCCGGCCGGGGCGGCAGGTCGCGGATGGCCAGCCACAGCTCGCGGCCGTCCCACTGCTGGCCGCTCACGCCATACAGCACGCCATTGAGACCATCCAGCGCCGCGGACAGCGGCACCGAGCGGGCGGCCATGTCCGCCAGGGTTTCCGGCTGGGCGCGGGCCCAGGCGTCCAGAGCCTGGCGGGTGGCCTGCGGGTCGTTGGCCTGGCAGGCGCGCTTGAGCTCATCCAGCAGGCTGCGGGTGTTGGTCGGGGTCGGCAGGGTGCGCGGTACCGCCGGCTGGCGGCGAGCGCGCCACCAGAGCGTGAAGCCGAGCAGGGTGGTCAGGCCCAGCGCCAGGGTGCTCAGCTGCCAGGGCAGCAGGTGGTCCTCGGTCTCGCCGACCGCCGCGGGCGGCACGCTGACCAGCTGCGGGTCGGCCTGTACTTCGAAGCGCCGTGCCGGCAGACTGACCCGCTCCAGGCTGTCGGTGGTCAGGTTCCACCACACCAGTTCCGTGGCCGGGATCTCCAGGGTGCCGGGCCGGGTCGCCACCAGTGCCTCGCGCTGCTCGCGCAGGCCGAGCAGGCCGGTTTCCGTGAAGCTGCTCTCCAGTTTCGGCTGGTCCGGATAACGCCGCACGCCCTCGGCTTCGCTCAGCGGCACGGGCGGCAGCTGGCTGGCCGACAGGCCCTCGGCCCGCAGGGTCAGGGTCCGGGTCAGCGAGTCGCCCACCTTCAGGGGCTCCTCGCTGTCGCTCCAGCTTTCGCTCAGGGTCAGCGCGGTGGCCGGCAGCCAGGGGGCGTCGGCCGGATACTCCGCCGGCACCGGCTTGACGGTCAGGGGGATGGTCGGCGAGCTGACCTGCACCCGCCGTCCGCTGCGCGGGCCGAAGGGGTTGAAGGCGCCCGGGTCGCTGCGCTCCACCAGGGTCGCGCTGAACACCTGGGAGGGCAGCTCCAGTTCACCGCTGCGCAGCGGGTGGACGGCGTAGCGCACCTCGATGACCCCGTGGCGCACACCGTTGATGCGGGTCTCGTAGGTGCGCGGCTTGCCGAGCTGCTCGACCCGGGCTTCCGGGGTCTGCAGCGGGGTGAGGGTGCTGTCGTCGAACAGTGACACCGAGTGGTAGATGCGCAGGGTGAGCAGCGCCTGGGCCTGCACGTAGAGGGTGTCGCGGTCCAGGCTGGCGTCGATGAACACCGGCATCAGGCGCTCGCCATTGCTCTCCGGCGCGCTGGCCTCGCTGACCTGCAGGGTGATGGGCGCGGACACCGCGTCGCCGACCTGCAGGGGGGGGATCACCACGTAGCCGGTGCGCCGCGGCAGCAGGGTCAGGATCCAGCGGGTGGTGGCGCGGCTGCCTTCTGCATCGCGGACCACGCGGTTGATCTGGCGGCTGTCGAGCACCTCGAACAGCGGCAGCAGGGGGGTGAGGTCCGGCTTGTTGGCCAGCGCCGGGGCGGACAGTTCCAGGGTGAGTTCCACGCTGTCGCCTGCCATCACCTGGAGGCGGTCGACGCTGGCCACCAGCTCGGCGGCCCGGGCCGGGTTGCCGAGCAGGGGGATCAGGAGAAGCAGCAGGCCGAGCAGGCGGATCATCACGGAATTTCCTGACGCTGTTGTTGTTCGAGGCGGAACTTGCGGCGCAGCAGCTCGCCCGGGTCGTCGGGGATCTGGCGCAGCCACTGTTCCAGGGCCTGGCGCCGTTCGCGGTCCAGCGTCGGCAGGTCATCGGTGTGTGCCCCACCATCCTCGGCACCCGCCGTGGCGGCATCGACCGGAGATTCCTCGGACGGCTCGTCCGCCGGGGAGGCGTCGCCCTCTTCCGCCGTCGGGGCGGGCGGGGCGACGTCGTCCGCTCCCGCGCCGGTCGGCTGTTCGGTATCCGGAGCCGGCTGTGCGGCGACCGGCTGTTCGGGCGGCGCCTGCCGTTCGGCTTCCCGCTGGCGCAGCAGCGACTCGACCAGCTGGCGATTGTAGCGGGCCTGCTCCAGTTGCGGATCGCGCTCCAGAGCCAGGTCGTAGGCCCCCAGGGCCTCTTCCAGCTCGCCTGCCTGCGCCAGGGCGTTGCCGCGATTGTAGTGGTCGGCCGCCGTGTCGCCGGCGGCGAAGCGCTTGGCGGCCTCGGCGTATTCCCCGGCCAGGTAGAGGGCGTAGCCCTGGCGGCGGGGATCGCTGAACAGACGGGCCGCCCCCGGGAAGTCGCCTTCCTGCAGCAGGCGCTCGGCCCGCTGCTCGTCGCGCAGCCACAGGCCGTCGTAGGCGTGGCCGGGTGTCGGCAGGCCCAGCAGCAGGGGCAGACAGAACAGCCAGCCGCGCCGGCCGGCGAAGGCGGCCAGCAGCACCAGGGGCAGCAGCAGCCAGTAGCCCTGGTCGAGCCAGTGGGCCAGGGGCGTGGTCTGGGTGCCGGCCTGCTGTTCGCCGCTGGGCAGCAGCAGGTCCAGGCCACGCAGGTCCAGGCCGCCCGGGCGCAGCGGCTGGTAGACACCGCCCAGGGTACGGACGAAGCGTTCATGGCTGGCGGCATCCAGACGCGCAATGAGGATGTTGCCCTGCTCGTCCTTGAGGAAGCTGCCGTCCTCCTGGAGGATGGGCGCGCCACTGGGGCTGCCCACGCCGACGATGTCCAGGCGCACGCCGCGCGGCAGCAGGTCGTCGATGGCGGTCTGCTCCTCGCGGCTCAGGCCGCTGGTCAGCAGCAGCAGGCGGCCGTCGTCCCGGCCGGCCTGTTCCAGCAGCGCCAGGGCGCGGGCCACGCCCAGGTCAGCGCGCTGGCCCGGCTCCGGCATGATGGACGGGCGCACGGCGCCGAGCAGGTTGAGGGCCGTGGCCTGGTCATCGGACAGCGGCACCAGCGCATGGGCGCTGCCGGCGTAGACGACGATGCCGGTCTGCTCGCCGCGGCGGGCCTCCAGCAGGTCGGCCAGGGCGCGCCGCGCCTGTTCCAGGCGCGAGGGCGGCAGGTCGGCGGCCAGCATGCGCGGCGTCAGGTCGAGCACCACCGCCAGTGCCTCGCCCCGAGCGGCGCCGGCCTGTTCCAGGCGTTGCCAGCTGGGGCCGAGCAGGGCCAGCAAGGCCAGCAGCCAGGCCAGGCCCAGGGCCAGCCAGGGCAGCCGGCTGCCGCGGGCGGCGCCGCCGCTCAGCAGCAGGGCATGGAAGACCGGCGGCAGCAGCAGCTGCCAGCGGCCGCGCCGCCGTTCCCGGCGCCACAACTGCCACAGCAGCCAGACGCAGGGCACCAGCAGCACCAGCCAGGCGGGGCGCAGCAGGGTGGGCAGCCAGTCGCTCATGACCGCGGCCTCCTCAGCCAGTAGGGCGTCATGCCCTGGGGATACACCACCCGTACCACCAGCCACAGGCTCAGCAGCAGGGCCAGCGCCAGCGGCCAGGCGTAGAGTTCATGGGTGCGGCGCACCGGCAGCGCATGCCGGGCCACCGGCTGCAGGCGGTCCAGGGTGTGGCCGATGTCCCGCAGCGCCTCGCTGGAATGGGCGCGGAAGTACTGCCCGCCGGTGAGCTCGGCCATGGCCAGCAGCCCCGGCTCGTCCAGGTCCAGCGCCGGGGCGAGGGCGAACATGCCCGGGCCGCGCGTCTGGCCCGGCAGGGCGCCGATGCCGATGGTGTAGAGGGTGATGTCGTTGTCAGCGGCCAGTTGCGCGGCGGTCATCGGCGCCAGGCTGCCGCCGTTGTTGGCGCCATCGGTGATGAGGATCAGCACGCGGCTGTCGGCCGGCTGGTCGCGCAGGCGCTTGACGGCCAGGCCGATGGCGTCGCCGATGGCGGTGTTCGGTCCGGCGATGCCGGTCTGGGCTTCCTCCAGCCAGGTGCGCACCGTGCGGCGGTCGAAGGTCAGCGGCGCCTGCAGGTAGGCCTGGCTGCCGAACAGGATCAGGCCCACCCGGTCACCCTGGCGCTGCTCGATGAACTCGCCGAACAGCTGCTGTACCAGGCCCAGGCGGCTGATGGGCTGGCCCTGCCACTGCATGTCCGGGTAGTCCATGGAACCGGACACGTCCACTGCCACCAGCAGGTCGCGGCCGCTGGCGGGAATCGGCAGGCGTTCGCCGAGCCACTGGGGACGGGCCGCCGCCAGCAGCAGGCACAGCCAGACCAGCACGAAGGGCAGTTGCTGGCGCCAGCCCGGCAGGGCGCCGCCGGCCTGCTGGCCGCTGAGCTCCTGCAACTCGTCGAGAAAGCCCACCTGCAGCGCCGCCTCGCCGCTGTCGGCCGGCGGCAGCAGGGCGCGCAGCACCCAGGGCAGGGGCGCGAGCAGGAAGATCCAGGGCCAGGCGAGGTCAAACATGCTTGCGAATCCACAGGTCGATGGCCTGGCGCAGGGCGTCCAGCGACTTGTCGTCCAGCCGGCAACGGGGCCGGTAGGCGCCTTCCACCAGCACCATCCAGCGGGTCAGGCCGGCGGAGGGGCAGCGACTGTCCAGGAAGGCCAGCCAGGCGCGGCCGGTCAGCGTCTGGCACTGGCTCTGCGGATAGCGCTGCAGGCACAGGCGCTTGAGCAGGGCGTTGATCTGCTGCAGCCAGGGGCCGGCCTCGTCGCCGTAGGGCGGGCGCAGGCTGTTGAGCTCGTCCAGGGCGGCCAGGCGCAGCGGGTCGAGCCCGCCCGCGTGCGGCGGGCGCCGGCGCAGGCGGCGACGCAGCAGGTACAGGCCGATGCCGGCCAGCAGCAGTGTCAGGGCAAGCAGCCACCAGCCGGGCGCCGGCGGCCACCAGGACACCGGCTCCGGCGGGATCGGCGGCAGCAGCTCGTCCAGGGCAGTCATGACCAGGCCTCTCGGTTGAAGTCCCGCAGCTGGTCCAGCAGCGTGTGCTGGCTGCTCAGCGGCAGCAGCAGGGCGCGGGCCTTGTCCGCCAGTTGCTGCCAGCGTGCCTGGCGGGCCTGGCCACGGGCACGGTAGGCCCGGCGCAGCAGCGGATCGTAGGTATCCACGTCCAGCACCCGGGCGCCTTCGGCGAAGCGCAGCAGGCCGGCGGCCGGCAGGGCGTGATCGAGGGGATCGCTGAGCGGCACCAGGATCAGTTCCACATGCTGGGCGAGCAGGGTCAGCTGCTGTTCGCCGGCGTCGTCCAGGGCGCGTTCGTCGCAGATCACCACCAGCAGGCTGCCGGGGCGCAGTACCTCGCGGGCGCGGCGCAGGGCCGAGCCGAAGCGCTCGCCGGGGCCGGGCATGTCGGCGCGCAGGGCGTGGTTGGCGTCCACCACCCGGCTGAGCAGTTGCAGCAGGCTCTGCTTGCTGCGCCGGGGGCGTACCTCCGGGGCGCTGTCGCCGCCGAACACCAGACCGCCGATGCGGTCGTGGTTGTCCAGCGCGGCCCAGCCGAACAGCGCCGCCGCCTGGGCGGCCAGCACCGACTTGAACTGCCCGCCGGTACCGAAGAACAGCGCGCGGCTCTGCTCCACCAGCAGGTACACCGGGCGCTCGCGTTCCTCGTGGTACAGCTTGGTGTGCGGCTGCTGGGTGCGCGCGGTGACGCGCCAGTCGATGCTGCGCACGTCGTCCCCGGGCTGGTAGACGCGCACCTGATCGAAGTCGATGCCGCGACCGCGCAGGCGCGCGCGGTGCAGGCCCACCAGCGCGCCGCGGCGCTGGGGCGCGGAGAACAGTTGCAGGCCGCGCAGCTGATGACGGATTTCCACCAGTTCGCGCAGGCTGGTATAGGCGCCGGCGGGGCCGGGAGCCACACGGTCCATCAGCCTACCGCCACCACGTCGAGCACGCGCTGCAGCACCTGATCCTGGTCGATGCCGGAGGCCTCGGCCTCGAAGGACAGGATGATACGGTGGCGCAGCACGTCGAAGAACACCGCCTGGATATCCTCCGGGCTGACGAAGTCGCGACCGGCCAGCCAGGCGTGGGCGCGGGCGCAACGGTCCAGGGCGATACTGCCGCGCGGGCTGGCACCGTAGCTGAGCCAGGCGGCCAGGTTGGCGTCGAACTTGGCCGGGAAGCGGGTCGCCATCACCAGCTGCACCAGGTATTCCTCCACGGCGTCGGCCATGTGCAGGCCGAGCACCTCCTGGCGGGCGGCGAACACCGCCTGCTGGCTGATGCGCCGGTGCGGCGCCGGCTCGGCGCCCTGCAGGGCCTCGCCGCGGGCCTGCTGGAGAATGCGCCGTTCCACCGAGGCGTCCGGATAGCCGATGCGCACATACATCAGGAAGCGGTCCAGCTGCGCCTCGGGGAGCGGGTAGGTGCCTTCCTGCTCGATGGGGTTCTGGGTGGCCATTACCATGAACAGCGGCGGCAGGGCGTAGGTGCTGCGGCCGACGCTGACCTGACGCTCGGCCATGGCCTCGAGCAGGGCCGACTGCACCTTGGCCGGGGCGCGGTTGATCTCGTCGGCCAGCACCAGGTTGTGGAAGATCGGCCCCTGCTGGAACACGAAACTGCCGGTTTCCGGCCGGTAGATCTCGGTGCCGGTGATGTCCGCCGGCAGCAGGTCGGGAGTGAACTGGATGCGGTGGAACTCGGCCTCAAGGCCCTCGCCCAGCTCGCGGATGGCGCGCGTCTTGGCCAGGCCCGGCGCGCCTTCCACCAGCAGGTGGCCGTCTGCGAGCAGGGCGATCAGCAGGCGGTCGATCAGGCGTTCCTGGCCGAGGATTCGGCTGGCCATGAACTGGCGCAGGGCAAGCAGGGCTTCGCGGTGTTCCATCGGGGGTTCATCTCCAGGTGGGCGAGTCCGGTCGGCTCGTCGGCGGGAAGGGCACTTTAATGCAACTCGCGCGCGCTGGCACGCGGCCCTCGCGCCGGCACCGCCGCCGAGGCGAGGCGAAACGTCGCAGGGGCGTGGCGCGCGCAAACCCATACCAGCCGGGGTTTACCGGCGCGGGCTGCCGTCCGCCGGGGCCATCCGACCGGGTGGTCGGATCTGCGCTACCGTTGAACCCAGGCCCCGGCCCGTTAACATCAACCGGCTTTACGTACCGTTACTGATGGGGTTCCCATGGCGTTCTTCAGTGCATCCGACAAGGGCGAGTTTCACCGACAACTGGAGGAGGCGCTTGCCCGGCACGTCGAACCCGAGCGGCTGGAGAAGCTGGCTCGCTTTGCCGAGCAGTTCTTCGCCATCGCGCCGCTCGATGAATTGCAGCAGCATCGTCTGAGCGACCTGGAGGGCAGCACGCTGGCGGCCTGGCGCCTGCTGGAGGCGTTCCGTGGCGAGCCCGTCGTGCAGGTCTTCAATCCCGACTACGAGCAGCATGGCTGGCAATCCACCCACAGTGTGGTGCAGGTGCTGCATCCGGACATGCCGTTCCTGGTCGATTCGGTGCGCATGGCCCTGAACCGGCGCGGCATCAGCATCCATACCCTGCAGAACAGTGTGCTCAGCGTGCGCCGCGGCGCCGATGGCACGCTGCTGGACATCCTGCCGCGCGGCAGCCGGGGCGAGGATGTGCGTGCCGAGGCGCTGATGTTCCTGGAGATCGACCGCTGCGCCAATGCCGCCGAAATGCGCGAGCTGCAGCAGTTGCTCATCGGGGTGCTGGGCGAGGTGCGCCTGGCGGTGGGGGATTTTCCCGCCATGCAGGAGCAGCTGCGCCGCCTGATGGACAGCCTGGCCCCGGAGGATGCCGCGGACCCGGAAACCAGCGAAGTGCGCGCCTTCTGCGAGTGGCTGCTGGATCACCACTTCACCTTCCTGGGCTACGAGGAGTTCCGGGTCGTCGAGGACGAGCGCGGCGCCCGGGTGGAGTACGACGAGAGCAGTCTGCTGGGCCTGTCGCGCCAGCTGCGCGCCGGGCTCGGCGAAGCGCAGCGGCGCATCGAGCCGGCCGCCCTGACCTACCTGCGCGAACCGCGCCTGCTCAGCTTCGCCAAGGCGTCGCAGCCCAGTCACGTGCATCGTGCGGCCTACCCCGACCTGGTGTCGCTGCGCATCATCGACGAGCAGGGCCAGGTGGTGCGCGAGTGCCGCTTCATCGGTTTGTACACCTCGCTGCTCTACACCGAGAGCGTCAAGCGGATTCCCTACGTGCGCCGCAAGGTGGAGGAGATTCTCGCCCGCTCGGGCTTCGACCTGCATGCCCACCTGGGCAAGGAGCTGGCCCAGGTACTGGAGGTGCTGCCCCGCGACGAGCTGTTCCAGACCCCGGTGGATGAGCTGTACGACACCGCCATTGCCATCGTGCAGATCCAGGAGCGCAACAAGCTGCGCCTGTTCCTGCGCCAGGATCCCTACGGCCATTTCGTCTACTGCCTGGTGTACGTGCCGCGCGATCACTACTCCACCGAGATCCGCGAGAAGATCCAGCAGTTGCTGATGGAACGTCTCAATGCCAGCGACTGCGAGTTCTGGACCCATTTCTCCGAGTCGGTGCTGGCGCGCGTGCAGCTGATCCTTCGGGTCGATCCGAAGACGGTACCGGTCTTCGACAGCCGCGAGCTGGAGCGCGAGGTGATCCAGGCCTGCCGCTCCTGGCAGGACGAGTTCTCCACCCTGATGATCGAACGCTTCGGCGAGGCCCGCGGCACCGACCTGCTGGCGCGCTTCGCCCCCGGTTTCCCGGCCGGCTACCGGGAGCGCTTCGAACCGCATTCGGCGGTGGCGGACATGCAGCACATCCGCAGCCTGTCCGAAGAACAGCCGCTGGTGATGAGCTTCTACCAGCCCCTGGGGCAGGGCGAGGGGGAGCTGCACTGCAAGGTCTACCATGCCGCCGAGCCGCTGCCGCTCTCCGATGTGCTGCCGATCCTGGAGAACCTGGGGCTGCGGGTGCTCAGCGAGTATTCCTACCGCCTGCGCCAGCGCGACGGCCGGCCCTACTGGATCCATGACCTGACCTTCGCGCCGCTGGCCGGGCTGGGCGTCGACCTGAAGACCCTCAACGGCCTGTGCCAGGAGGCCTTCACCAACATCATCGCCGGCAACGCCGAGAACGACGCCTTCAACCGTCTGGTGCTGGCCGCCGGCCTGAACTGGCGGGAGGTGGCGCTGCTGCGCGCCTATGGCCGCTATCTCAAGCAGATCCGCATCGGTTTCGACCTGGGCTACATCGCCGCCACCCTCAATAACCACACGGACATCGCCCTGAGCCTGGTGCGCCTGTTCAAGACCCGCTTCTACCTGGCACGCAAGCTGTCGGCCGAGGCGCTGGCGGAGAAGCAGGAGCGGCTGGTGGAGGCCATCCGCGGCGCGCTGGACGGCGTGACGGTGCTCAACGAGGACCGCATCCTGCGCCGCTTTCTGGAGGCGATCCTGGCCACGGTGCGCAGCAACTTCTACCAGACCGACGCCGAAGGCGCTGCCAAGCCCTACATCAGCTTCAAGCTCAGCCCCGCCGGCATCGGCGACATGCCCCGGCCGGTGCCGCTGTACGAGATCTACGTCTATTCGCCCCGGGTCGAGGGCGTGCACCTGCGCTTCGGCCTGGTGGCGCGCGGCGGCCTGCGCTGGTCGGACCGCGAGGAGGATTTCCGCACCGAGGTGCTGGGCCTGGTCAAGGCCCAGCAGGTGAAGAACTCGGTGATCGTGCCGATGGGCGCCAAGGGCGGCTTCGTGCCCCGGCGTCTGCCGGCCGGCGGCAGCCGCGACGAGATCCAGACCGAGGCCATCGCCTGCTACAGACTGTTCATCAGCGGCCTGCTGGATATCACCGACAACTTCCTGGAAGGCCGCGTGGTGCCGCCGGAGCAGGTGGTGCGCCATGACGGCGACGATCCCTACCTGGTGGTGGCGGCCGACAAGGGCACGGCGAGCTTCTCCGACATTGCCAACGGCATCGCCGCCCAGCACGGTTTCTGGCTGGGCGATGCCTTCGCCTCCGGGGGCTCGGCCGGCTACGACCACAAGAAGATGGGCATCACCGCGCGCGGCGCCTGGGTGTCGGTGCAGCGGCACTTCCGCGAGCGCGGCATCGACGTGCAGCGCGAGTCCATCACCATGATCGGCATCGGCGACATGAGCGGTGACGTGTTCGGCAACGGTCTGCTGCGCTCCGACCGGGTGCAGCTGCTGGCTGCCTTCAACCACATGCACATCTTCGTCGACCCCGATCCGGACCCGGCCGCCAGCTTCGCCGAGCGCAAGCGCCTGTTCGAACTGCCGCGCTCCACCTGGGCGGACTACGAGCCGGCGCTGATCTCCGCCGGCGGCGGGGTGTTCTCGCGGGCCGCCAAGAGCATCCCCATCAGCCCGCGCATGCGCGAGCGCTTCGACATCCAGGCCGAGGAGCTGTCGCCCAACGAGCTGATCAGCGCCCTGCTCAGGGCCCCGGTGGACCTGATCTGGAATGGCGGCATCGGCACCTACATCAAGGCCAGCACCGAAAGCCACGCGGATATCGGCGACAAGACCAACGACCCGGTGCGCGTCGATGGTCGCGACGTGCGCGCCCGGGTGATCGGCGAGGGCGGCAACCTGGGCATGAGCCAGCTGGGGCGCATCGAGTACTGCCTGCACGGCGGCGCCTGCAACACCGACGCCATCGACAACGCCGGCGGGGTGAACTGCTCCGACCATGAGGTGAACATCAAGATTCTCCTCAATGGCGTGGTGGCCGCCGGCGACATGACCGGCAAGCAGCGCAACCAGCTGCTGGCCGAGATGACCGACGAGGTGGCGGAGCTGGTGCTGGGCAGCAACTACCGGCAGACCCAGGCGCTGTCCCTGGCCGAGCGCCGCGCCCGCGAGCGGGCTGGCGAATACCGGCGGCTGATGGCCGACCTGGAAAGCCGCGGCCGGCTGGATCGGGCACTGGAATTCCTGCCCGGCGACGAGCAGCTGGCCGAGCGCCCGCTGACCCGCCCGGAGCTGGCGGTGCTGCTGTCCTACAGCAAGATCGACCTCAAGCAGGCCCTGCTGGAGTCGCCGGTGCTGGATGACGACTACCTGATTCGCGAGATGCACCGGGCCTTCCCGCAGCGCCTGGTGGACCGCTTCGGCGAGGCGATGCTGGCGCACCGGCTGCGCCGCGAGATCGTCGCCACCCAGATCGCCAACGACCTGGTCGACCGCATGGGCATCACCTTCGTGCACCGCCTGTGTTCCTCCACCGGCATGGGGCCGGCCCAGGTGGCGGAGGCCTACGTGATCGTCCGCGATGTCTTCCATCTGCCCCACTGGTTCCGGCAGATCGAGGCCCTGGACCACGGTGTGGCCGCGGACACCCAGCTGACCCTCATGGAAGAACTGATGCGCCTGGGCCGGCGGGCCACCCGCTGGTTCCTGCGCAGTCGGCGCCAGTCCCTGGATGCCGCCCGCGACGTGGCACATTTCGCCCCGCAGGTGGCCACCCTGGGCCTGAAGCTCGACGAGCTGCTGCAGGGCGCGGCCCGCGAGCAGTGGCAGGAGCGCCATCAGGCCTTCGCCGAGGCCGGGGTGCCGGAGCTGCTGGCGCGCATGGTGGCGGCCAGCAACCATCTGTACATGCTGCTGCCGATCCTCGAGGTGGCCGAGCAGACCGGCCATGAGCCGCTGCAGGTCGCCCGGGCCTTCTTCGCCGTGGGCAGTGCCCTCGATCTGGACAGCTACCTGCGACACATCACCGATCTGGCGGTGAGCAGCCACTGGCAGGCGCTGGCCCGCGAGGCCTTCCGTGACGAGCTGGACAGCCAGCAGCGGGCGATCACCCTGTCGCTGCTGTCGGCGCCCGGCGAGGGGGACCCGCGCCAGCGCCTGAATGCCTGGCTGCAGCAGCGCGAGCCGCTGGTGCGTCGCTGGGAGACGATTCTCGGCGAGCTGCGCACCGCCGGCGACAGCGACTTCGCGCTGCACGCGGTGGCCAGTCGGGAACTGGCCGAGCTTGCCCGTTCGGGTTGATCGGCGGTCGGGATGGCGGACAGGGACGCCTGTCCGCCGTGTCGGCTCAGGGGTCGATCTGCAGGGTGGTGGGCAGGTTGTACATGAACTCGACCAGATCGGGGGCGCCGGCCAGGCGCAGACCCTCGCCCAGGGCGTTGGCCTGCTCGTCGTCCCTGGGCAGCAGCAGGGCCTCGAGCACGCTGGGGGTGCGCTGCAGCAGCAGGCGCGAGTAGGGCAGGCGGCTGTCCAGCAGCAGGCCCATGAAACCCGGATCGCTCCAGGTCTCGGCCGGCATGCCCAGCACGTGATAGCTGGCATGCAGTTCGGCCAGCGCCACCGGGTTGAGGCGATACTGGGCGATCTCCGCCGGGACCTCGTGCTGCAGGCCGCGCAGGCGGGCATAGGCCACCAGGGCGGCCAGGGTGGTGCCGTGGTCACCCGCGTAGAACAACCGCTCGCCGAACCACTCGGCCTGGCGCAGGCGCAGGGGCTGGCCCTTGGGCAGCACCTGTTCGGCGGTGCGCAGGAAGTCCTTGTAGCTGATCAGGCGCAGGCTGCGGCAGGCCGGGGTGGCGGCCAGGTCCTCCAGGCGCGTGTGGGGCGGCTGGTCGCCCGGCGGGCAGCACAGGCCGGCGATGTCGCGCAGGTCGAAGGCGCTCTCCTGGCTGTGGGTCATCTGTACCAGGCGGGCCAGCACGGCATGGGCGGCGGCCTTGTCCTCCTGCACCGGGCCGGACAGGGCGCCGCGGGGCAGATCCACCAGGCGATCCAGCTGCGGCCCCAGCTGCCACCAGATGCTCAGGGTAGGCAGGGCGATGGGCTGGAACGGCAGGTTCAACTGGCGGGCGCGGTCGAGCATGCGCCTGGCGGCCTTGCCGCTCAGGCCCAGTTGCCCGGCCAGGGATGACAGGCGACTGGCGAGACGCGTGGGGGCTGTGGATGAAGTCATGGTGATGCTACGGGCTCCAGCAGTACGACGTCGGTGCCCGGGCGCTTGCGCCTGGCACCACGTTCGGCCAGCGGCAGGGACTCCCTTCCGCCATCCTTGCATGCTCCCGTAGTGTGGCAGAGCGGCCGCCTCGATGGCGAGGGAGACTTGGGTAGATGATGTGGCAAACTGCCGCGCGTGTATGACAAGGGGGTTCTCCATGCCCAGCCTGGTGCTGGATATCAAGTTGTCGGCCGAGCAGTTCCTGGCCTACTACCAGGGCCGCGCCAACCGGGTGCTGGCCTACAGCCGCGACGGGCGCAGCGTCAGCCTGCCGGCCCATCACCTGCGCCCGTTCCTGACCCATGAGGGCATCCAGGGCACCTTTCGTCTGGTAGTGGGCGAGGATGGCAAGCTGCTGGAGCTCAAGCGTCTGGCCTGAGGCCAACGGATCGGTCAAAAGCGCGTGGCAAGCGGGTATACTCGTCGGCTTTCCAATTCCAACGAGCCCGACCATGTACGCCCTGGCCCGCGATCTGCTCTTTCGACTGTCTCCGGAAACTGCTCATGAACTGTCCATCGACCTGCTCGGCGCCGGTGGACGTCTGGGGCTGAACCGCCTGCTGTGCAAGAAGCCGGCGGCCCTGCCAGTGAAGATCATGGGCCTGGAATTCGCCAACCCGGTCGGCCTGGCCGCCGGTCTGGACAAGAACGGCGATGCCATCGACGGCCTGGGGCAGCTGGGTTTCGGCTTCATCGAGATCGGCACCGTGACGCCGCGCCCGCAGCCGGGCAACCCCAAGCCGCGCCTGTTCCGCCTGCCGGAGGCCCAGGCCATCATCAACCGCATGGGCTTCAACAACCATGGCGTCGACTACCTGCTCGAGCGGGTACGCGCGGCGCGCTACCAGGGCATCCTCGGCATCAACATCGGCAAGAACTTCGACACGCCGGTGGAACGCGCGGTGGACGATTACCTGATCGGTCTGGAGAAGGTCTATCCATATGCCAGCTACGTGACGGTGAATGTCAGCTCGCCCAACACCCCCGGCCTGCGCAACCTGCAGTTCGGCGACTCGCTGCGCCAGCTGCTCGAGGCCCTGCGCCGTCGTCAGGAGGATCTGGCCGTCGAGCACGGCCGTCGGGTGCCGCTGGCCATCAAGATCGCGCCGGACATGAGTGACGAGGAAACCGTCGAAGTGGCTCGCGCGCTGGTGGAGGCGGGTATGGACGCGGTGATCGCCACCAACACCACCCTGAGCCGCGAGGGGGTCGAGGGCCTGCTGCACGGTGACGAGGCGGGCGGGCTGTCCGGTGCGCCGGTGCGCGACAAGAGCACTCACACCGTGAAGGTGCTGGCCGGCGAACTGGGCGGTCGTCTGCCGATCATCGCGGTAGGCGGTATCACCTCGGGGCGCGACGCTGCGGAGAAGATCGCCGCCGGCGCCAGCCTGGTACAGATCTACACGGGGTTCATCTACAAGGGGCCGGCGCTGATCCGCGAGGCGGTGGACGCCATCGCCGCGTTGCCGCGCACCTGAGCGGCAAATGAAAAGGGCTCCCGGTGGGAGCCCTGTGAATCGTCGCGACGGGGACCGTGTGGGTCGGTCGCGGAGCAGGAGAGGTGGGCCGCGTCAGCCGACCGCTCGCATTTCATTCAGTCGATGTATGCCGGCAGTGCCGGTCAGGCCGTCCCAGTTGTCGCCGCGACCTTCGCGCCAGCCATTTAGCCAGGCCTGGCGGGTCAGCGGATGGGTGAAGGGACACAGGTCGCGGGATTTGCCACTGACTCCATGCTGGTAGCCGCGGAGAAATGCACGTTCCATCGGGTCACGCTTTAGTCTTCTCATCGGGTGTTGCCCTCGTTCGTTGACTTGAGTTTCCCACTGGCCGCTCCCTTGCGGAGCCGCCTGACGGAGGGCGCTGCCGGCGTGGCGCCCCCCATGAAGGTGACATTGCATCCCCTTCCAGATTGGTTCTATCCAAAGGGACACGGACTGTGAACGAACGTTTTGGCATAACGGGATGCCAATTCGGGTGAGGGAACCATAAGGCGCCCGACTTGTCGTGGCAAAGCTGCGTGCCTGCTGGCTGTACCAAAGATTGGCCCGTTAGTTGCCTCGCGTGACTTTGTCAGTTTTTTTGTTGTTTCAATTCATTGCGCCTCCTTGCCGGATGCGTTCTTGCGGCCCCAGGAGGCCTGGATATTCCAAATGTCTGAGCGTTACGAACTGGTTCTCACTTGTCCCAAGAGCCTGGAAAGCCTGCTGCTGGAGGAGGCGACGGAACTCGGTCTGCAAGAGGCCCGCGAGCATGTGGCCATGGTGCGCGGCTTCGCCGGCCTGGAAACCGCCTACCGGCTGTGCCTCTGGTCGCGCCTGGCCAACCGCGTGCTGCTGGTGCTGGCGCGCTTCCCGGTGGACAGCGCCGACAGCCTCTATGAAGGCGTCAAGGCCGTCGACTGGAGCGAGCATCTGGCGGCCTCCGGCAGCCTGGCGGTGGAATTCAGTGGCCGTGGCGCGGGCATCGACAACACCCACTTCGGCGCCCTGAAGGTCAAGGACGCCATTGTCGATCGCCTGCGCGCCCAGTTCGGCCAGCGCCCGTCGGTGGACAAGGACAACCCCGACCTGCGTGTGCACCTGCGCCTGGACAGGGGCGAGGCGGTGCTGTCCATCGACCTCGCAGGCCACAGCCTGCACCAGCGCGGCTATCGCCTGCAGCAGGGCGCCGCGCCGCTCAAGGAAAACCTGGCCGCGGCCATTCTCATTCGCGCCGGCTGGCCGCGCATCGCCGCGGCGGGTGGTGCCCTGGCCGACCCCATGTGCGGGGTGGGCACCTTCCTGGTCGAGGCGGGCCTGATGGCCGCCGACATCGCTCCCAACCTGAAGCGCCAGCAGTGGGGCTTCTCCAACTGGCTGGGCCACGTGCCGGCGCTGTGGAACCGGCTGCATGCCGAAGCCGAGGAACGCGCGCGCATCGGCCTGGGCCGCCCGCCGCTGTGGATTCGCGGCTACGAGGCCGATCCGCGCCTGATCCAGCCGGCGCGCAACAATATCGAGCGTGCCGGGCTGGGCGACTGGGTGCGCGTCTACCAGGGCGAACTGGCCACCTTCGAACCGCGCCCCGACAAGGGCCAGACCGGCCTGGTGGTGTGCAACCCGCCCTACGGCGAGCGCCTGGGCGACGAGGCCAGCCTGCTGTACCTCTACCAGAACCTGGGCGAGCGTCTGCGCCAGGCCTGCCTGGGCTGGGAGGCGGCGATCTTCACCGGCGCCCCGGAGCTGGGCAAGCGCATGGGTATCCGCAGCCACAAGCAGTACGCCCTGTTCAACGGCGCGCTGCCGTGCAAGCTGCTGCTGTTGCAGGTGCGTCCGGAACAGTTCGTGACCGGCAATCGTCAGGGTGGTGAGGAGGCGGTTGCGCCCCAGGCCAGCGAGCCGGCGCGCCTGTCCGAAGGCGGGCAGATGTTCGCCAACCGCCTGCGCAAGAATCTCAAGAGCCTGGGCAAGTGGGCGAAGCAGAACGGGGTGGAATGCTACCGCCTGTATGACGCGGACATGCCGGAATACGCCCTGGCCATCGATCTGTATGGCGACTGGGTGCATGTGCAGGAATACGCGCCGCCGCGCTCGGTGGACCCGGAGAAGGCCCAGGCGCGCCTGCTCGACGCCCTGTCGGCCATTCCCGTGGCCCTCGGTGTGCCCGCCGACCGGGTGGTGATCAAGCGCCGCGAGCGGCAGACCGGCACCCGCCAGTACGAGCGCCAGGACCAGCAGGGGCGCTTCATGGAAGTCAGCGAGGGTGGTGTGAAGCTGCTGGTCAACCTCACCGACTATCTGGACACCGGCCTGTTCCTCGACCACCGGCCCATGCGCCTGCGCATCCAGCGCGAGGCGGCCGGCAAGCGCTTCCTCAACCTGTTCTGCTACACCGCCACCGCCACCGTGCACGCGGCCAGGGGCGGGGCGCGCAGCACCACCAGCGTGGACCTGTCGAAGACCTACCTGGACTGGGCGCGTCGCAACCTGGCGCTGAACGGCTTCTCGGAGAAGCACCGCCTGGAGCAGGGCGACGTGATGAGCTGGCTGGAAAGGGATCGCGGCGAGTACGACCTGATCTTCATCGACCCGCCGACCTTCTCCAACTCCAAGCGCATGGAGGGCGTGTTCGACGTGCAGCGCGACCACGTGCGCCTGCTGGACCTGGCCATGGCCAGGCTGGCGCCCGGTGGCGTGTTGTATTTCTCCAACAACTTCCGCAAGTTCCGCCTGGACGAGGGCCTGGGCGAGCGCTACCGGATCGAGGAGATCAGCGAGCAGACCCTGGACGCGGACTTCACGCGCAATCCGCGCATCCATCGGGCCTGGCGCATCACCAAATAGTCAGCGGCGCGCGGTGTTCTTGGCTCCGCGCGGCTGCTCGTAGAGCGACAGCAGCACCTGGTCCAGCACCGCCGCCGCGCCCCAGGGGCGCGGATGGTTGAGGATGGCCACCACCGCCCAGCTGTTGCCGTTGACGTCGCGGCTGTAGCCGGCGATGGCGCGCACGTTGTTCAGGGTGCCGGTCTTGATGTGCGCCTTGCCGGCCACCGCGGTGTCCTGCAGGCGCTTGCGCATGGTGCCGTCCAGGGCGGCCAGCGGCATCGAGGAAATGAACTCGGCGGCGAACGGGCTCTGCCAGGCCGACTGCAGCAGACCGGCCAGGCCCCGAGCGGTGACACGCTCGCTGCGCGACAGCCCCGAGCCGTTCTCCAGCACCAGGCTGGAGGTGGGCAGACCCTTGCGGGCCAGCCACTGACGGATCACCCGCTGCGCGGCGGCGACATCGTCGCTGTCCTGGGGGGTGCGGAACGCCGCCCCCAGGCTGAGAAACAGCTGTCGCGCCATGGTGTTGTTGCTGTACTTGTTGATGTCGCGGATGACTTCCACCAGGTCCGGCGACTCGGCGCGCACCAGCAGGCGGGCATCGTCCGGCACCCGGTCGATGCGATCGGCGCCCAGCAGGCGGCCACCCAGCTCACCCCAGATGGCCCGCACGGTGCCGGCCGCGTAATGGTGGTGATCCAGCAGCGCCAGATAGGTGTGCGCCTTGCAGCCCTGGGCCAGCTCGCCGGTGACCACCAGGGTCACGCTGTCGCCCTGATGGATCGGTCGGTAGTTCACCTGCGGCCAGGACGGGCAGCGGTCCCGGGCCGGCAGCGGACGGACCCGGTTGTCGATGCGCACCGCCGCCAGGGGCGGCTCGGCGCTGACATGCACCTTGCCGCCCTCGGCGCGCACGGAGAAGCGCTGGGCGTTGAGGTTGATCAGCAGGGCGTCGGGCGGCACCAGATAGGGACGATTGGCATCGCCGCCGTCATCGTCGAACTCCGGCAGCCTGGGCTGCACGAAGTGGCTGCGGTCGAGCACCAGGTCGCCGCTGATGGTTTCCACCCCGTGGCTGCGCAGGTCCCGCAGCAGCAGCCAGAGGCGTTCCATGTTCAGCTTGGGGTCGCCACCGCCCTTGAGGTAGAGATTGCCGTGCAGCACCCCGTCGCGCAGCGGTCCGTCGGCGTACAGCTCGGTCTTCCAGGTGTAGCTGGGACCGAGCAGCTCCAGGGCGGCGTAGGTGGTCACCAGCTTGATGGTGGAGGCCGGGTTGACCGGAACATCGGCGTTGTAGGCCGTGACCTGGCCCGGACCGTTGAGGGGGATGGCCACCAGGGAGAGGGCCTGGCCATCCAGCTTGTGCTGGC
>DATGNS010000321.1:0-3503 GCA_035306625.1 Pseudomonas sp.
TCCCACAGCGGCGCTGATTTCTTTACGTGTTGCCATGCTGATCTGCCTCGTCATGATGTGCTCCCACTGGACCATCCGATGGGGTAACACAGTACATGAGGCAACAGCTTATCGCGGGTAACAAAAACGATGAGTCAATGCGCCGGACAAGTTAATTGTCGCTGAACACAGGCTTGACCTGTTTCAAGAGCAGATACTTGTCCAGAAGTTCCAGCAGGGTCAACCCGTGTTGCGTAGCAGGGCGTATGCCCAAACTCTCTACAGGCTCCCCCTGTGGGGGCTGGGGGGTAGGAGCAGGTGGGGCAGACCTTGTGGCCTGCTTCACTTTTAGAAGCATATCCAAGGCGTCCATAAGCCTGCCGTGGTCTTCAGGACCGTCGGCACGGACAATGCCGTTAGAAAGGTCAAGTTCGTATTTTCTAATTCTTGACAGGTCGAAAGACACGGCCACAGCTTCCAGCAACTTGGTTGCCCTAATCATAGCCGTGAGCGTGTCGCTTGTGCGTAGCGACCTTTTGAACTGACGCCCTGCAATACGAGTATGCAGGTAGTAGGTGTGACCCCTACGATAGACGGGCAAATTCAGCATATTGCTACCAAATTTGCAACCAGCCCAGAAAGACAAAAGCCTTGTAAGTATTTGACTTACAAGGCTTTTTGAATTTTGGCGGAGCGGACGGGGCTCGAACCCGGGACCCCCGGCGTGACAGGCCGGTATTCTAACCAACTGAACTACCGCTGCGCGTTACCTCGAGTGGTGGGTGGTGACGGGATCGAACCGCCGACCCTCTGCTTGTAAGGCAGATGCTCTCCCAGCTGAGCTAACCACCCATTTGCTCTCGAAGTGGGGCGCATTCTAGAGAGGCTCCCGACAGTTGGCAACCCCCTTTTCAAAAAAATTTTTCAGAGCTTCCAAGGACTTAGAAAAGTCACAGCGCTTTCATCGATTCGCCGCACCCGGCATTGGCCTGTTTTCCGCGCAGCGGGAATAATGCGCGCTTTGCGTCTTCAGGAGTCTGCCCCCGCCATGTGGTTCCGCAACCTGCTCGTCTATCGCCTCGCCCCGGATTACCGCTTCGATGCCGAAGCCCTGGAAGCCGCGCTGGCCGAAAAGCCCGCCCGCCCCTGCGCCAGCCAGGAACTGTCCACCTACGGCTTCGTGGCGCCGTGGGGCAAGGGTCCCGACGCGCCCCTGACCCATGTCAGCCAGGGCTTCCATCTGCTGGCGGCGCGCAAGGAAGAGCGCATCCTGCCGGGCAGCGTGGTGCGCGACGCCCTCAAGGAGAAGATCGAGGAGATCGAGGCCGAACAGATGCGCAAGGTCTACAAGAAGGAACGCGAGCAGCTGAAGGACGAGATCGTGCAGACCTTCCTGCCCCGCGCCTTCATCCGCAAGTCCACCACCTTCGCCGCCATCGCCCCGGCCCAGGGGCTGATCCTGGTGGACAGCTCCAGCGCCAAGCGCGCCGAGGACCTGCTGTCCACCCTGCGCGAGGTACTCGGTTCGCTGCCGGTGCGCCCGGTCAACGTCAGGCAGGCGCCGCTGGCCACCTTCACCGAATGGGTGAAGAACAACGCCGCCAGCCACGGCCTGTACCTGCGCGACGAATGCGAGCTGCGCGACCCCCACGAGGACGGCGGCATCATTCAGTGCAAGCGCCAGGACCTGGCCAGCGAGGAGGTGCAGAACCATCTGGCCGCCGGCAAGCTGGTCACCAAGCTGAGCCTGGCCTGGGAGGACAAGCTGTCCTTCGTGCTGGACGACAAGCTGGTGATCAAGCGCCTGCGCTTCGAGGACCTGCTCCAGGAGCAGGCCGAGCAGGACGGCGGTGACGACAGCGACGGCCAGTTCGACGCCAGCTTCACCCTGATGATGCTGACCCTGACCGAATTCCTGCCCCAACTGTTCGAGGCCCTGGGCGGCGAAGAGATCGCCCAGGCGGTATAAGCTTCCTACCCCGCTCGACCTGTGTCGCGCCCCTGCCCCTCATCCGGGGCAGTGCCGCGGCCGGTGCGGATGCCGGGACACCCATCCGGTGTCGACCGGCGTCGCGCCGACCGGCTTCCATCATCCCGGAAAGGCACCCGTGGCCCATGTGAGCATCCAACTGCCGCTTCAAGGAACCATCCATGCGTGCACTTGCTGCCATCAGCCGCTTCGCCGGCAACACCTTCGCCTTCTGGGTTCTGCTCTTCGCCGTCCTGGCCTTCTTCCTCCCCGCCTGGTTCCTGCCCATCGCCAAGGGTGGCTGGATCGTGCCGCTGCTGGGCATCGTCATGTTCGGCATGGGCCTGACCCTGAAGGCCGCGGACTTCGCCGAGGTGGCCCGCCGGCCGCTGCGCGTGCTGCTCGGCGTGCTGGCCCAGTTCCTCGTCATGCCGGGCCTGGCCTGGCTGCTCTGCCAGTTGCTCGGCCTGCCGGCCGAGATCGCCGTGGGCGTGATCCTGGTGGGTTGCTGCCCGGGCGGCACCGCCTCCAACGTCATCACCTGGTTCTCCCGTGGCGATGTGGCGCTGTCGGTGGCCATCACCTCGGTGACCACCCTGCTGGCCCCGGTGGTGACGCCCGCGCTGATCTGGCTGCTGGCCTCGGCCTGGCTGCCGGTGGATTTCGCCGCCATGTTCTGGTCCATCGTGCAAGTGGTGATCCTGCCCATCGTCCTGGGCCTGATCGCCCAGCGCCTGCTGGGTGAACGCGTGCAGGTGGCCGTGGAGGTGCTGCCGCTGGTGTCGGTGGCGGCCATCGTCGCCATCGTCGCCGGCGTGGTGGCCGCCAGCCAGCCGAAGATCGCCGAATCCGGCCTGCTGATCATGGCGGTGGTGATCCTGCACAACGGCCTGGGCCTGACGTTCGGCTACCTGCTGGCGCGCCTGCTCGGCCTGCCGCTGGCGCAGCGCAAGACCCTGTCCATCGAGGTGGGCATGCAGAATTCCGGCCTCGGCGCGGCCCTGGCCAGCGCCCACTTCACACCCCTGGCAGCGGTGCCCAGCGCACTGTTCAGTGTCTGGCACAACCTCTCGGGTGCCCTGCTGGCCACCTTCTACCGTCGCCTGAAGGATGGTTCGGAGCAGCCCTCCGCCTGATCGCGGCTTGCCCCACCCATTCCGGTGTGCACAATAGGCGCCTGGCGGGGACGACCCCGCCAGCGTTCTTCCGAGCCGGCCCGCGCCGCGCCTCCTCCGCTGCCTGCGCAGCCTTCAGAAACGCCTTCTTTATCCAGGGGACGACCCCATTTTCGCCAAGTGGAGTGATCCCTATGTCCTGGCTGATCCTTTTCTTTGCCGGCCTGTTCGAAATCGCCTGGGCCGTCGGCCTGAAGTACAGCGATGGCTTTACCCGTCTGCTGCCCTCCGTACTCACCCTCGCCGCCATGGTCATCAGCGTGGTCCTGCTCGGCTGGGCCATGAAGGGCCTGCCGCTGGGCACCGCCTATGCGGTGTGGACCGGCATCGGCGCGGTGGGCACGGTGATCGCCGGCATCTTCCTGTTCGGCGAATCGATC
>DATGNS010000322.1:0-11882 GCA_035306625.1 Pseudomonas sp.
GTCCACCTATATTCCCCAGGGCACGGTACACAGACTCGAGAACCCTGGCCTCATCCCCCTGCGCCTGATAGAAGTGCAGACCGGCGACTACCTTGGCGAGGACGATATTGTCCGTTTCGATGACGCCTATGGGCGCTCCAGCACCGAGCCCACCAAGCCCTCTCTCCATGGCGATCATTAATGCACCGCTAGCCGGGCTTCAGGCACTAAGCAAGGGCTACCGGGTGGCGATCATCCACGACTGGTTGGTGGTGTCCGGCGGCGCGGAAAAGGTGCTGGACGCGCTCCTGCAGGCTTTCCCGCATGCCGAAGTCTTTACCACGGTATACGCCATGCCGCAGGAGGAGCGAGGTCGCCTGGCCGAGCACGTGGTGCACACCAGCTGGCTGCAGCGACTGCCGAGAATACGCGACCACTACCGCTATTACCTCCCGGTCATGCCAAAGGTGATGGCGCGCTTCGACCTGAGCCGCTTCGATCTGGTCATTTCGTCGAGCCATGCGGTGGCCAAGGGAGTCGTGACCCACTCGGGGCAGCGGCACCTCTGCTACTGCCATACGCCGATGCGCTACGCCTGGGAGATGCGCGATGACTACCTGCGCGACGCCCGCTACCCGGCACCGCTGAGCTGGTGTGCCGAGCGCATGCTGGAGCGCCTGCGCCGTTGGGATGCGGCCACTGCCGCGGGGGTCGACCACTTCGTGGCCAACTCTGCCAACGTCGCCGGGCGCATCCGCCGCTACTACCGCCGCGAGTCGAGTGTGATACACCCGCCCGTTGACCTCGACGCTTTTCCCTTTGACCCGTCACCGCGCGATGACTTCTATCTGGCGGCTTCGCGGCTGGTGCCCTATAAGCGCCTGGATATCGTGGTGGAAGCGTTTCGCGGCATGCCGAACAAGCGGCTGCGAGCGGTGGGGGATGGCCCCGAGCGGGGCAGGCTGGAGGCGCTGGCCGCCGGTGCGGAGAACATCGAGATCCTCGGCTACCAGCCCCGGGATGTGCTGCGTCGGCTGATGACGCAGGCGCGCGGGTTTGTCTTCGCCGCCGATGAGGACTTCGGCATCATGCCGTTGGAGGCGCAGGCCGTAGGCACGCCCGTGCTGGCGCTGGGGCGAGGCGGGGCTCTGGAAACCGTGCTGGGACCCGAACACGGCGATGCGGCCACCGGCCTGTTCTTCGCCGATCAATGCGCCGATTCGCTGCGCGCCGGCCTTAACGCGTTCGAGACGCTGGCCATTGACCCTCAGGCGTGTCGCCGTCAGGCCGAGCGCTTCTCGACAGAACAATTCTGGTCTCGTTGGCAGAGCCTTTTGACCTCATCACTTTCCTGATCTGGAGTCGTTCCATGACTAGCACAGCGCGCCGTCTGCTTTCACGCACGCTGATGAGGCTGGCACGTTCGCCGCGCCTCAAGCTCCTCGGGCAACGAACGCTCGCGCGCGCTCCGCGCCTGCGCGGGCTGGTACTGCGCCTCATGTACGGTGGTGCATGGCGCGCCGGCGAAGCACAGCCCGTTAACGACTTCGACGGCCGCGGTGAGTACCAAAAGCGCCTGCTGGACGATCTGCAACAGCGCTGGGAGCGGGAGGCATGAAGCGTCTGAACGTGGTGGACAACCCCGGTGAGCGCCCTCTGGCGGAGGGCGATGGCTGGCTGGAGGCCCTTGCGCCCGAGGCCGGGCTCCTGCTGATCGGCTTTGACGACGATGATGCCATCGAGGTCAGGCGGCGGCTGGCGGGGCGGTTGGAGGAGCAGCGTATTCTGCATATTCCCGCGCCGGCCCAGGAGCATCTGGCTCGGGTCGATCGCCAGCTCTGGGAGCTGGTACCGCAGCGCCTGGCCGATGGCCTGGGCGCCGAACAGCTGCACTGGATAGGGCATGCCGGTCAGACTCCGCGCTGGGCGCATCTGGACAGCGTGCCGCAGGATGAAGCGTGTCCGCCTCACTCGCCGCCGCGGCTGGCCTTCGTGGCGCCTCTGCCCCCCGAGGCAACCGGCATTGCGGACTACAGCGCCGAGCTGCTGCCCTATCTGGCAGCGCACTACGAGATCACGCTGGTCGTCGACCAGCCCGACATCGCCCCCGACCTTGTCGGAACGCACGCGGTCATGTCGCCGGCGCAGTTCATCGAGGCCTATTCAGGCTTTGATCGTGTGCTCTATCAGGTCGGCAACTCCATGTTTCACTCCTATCAGTTCCCGCTGCTCCAGCGCTGCCCGGGCGTCGTGGTGCTGCACGATGTGTTTCTCTTCGACGCCGTCTGGTGGCAGCAGGAGTGTGGCAACTGGCCGGACGGGTTGCGTCGTCAGCTCTTCCACGAACACGGCTTCCCAGCCGTGCTGGCGCTGGAAGCCGGGGGGCATGGCGGGGGCAGCAGGGGCCCCGAAGAGTACCCGGTCAACGGCTTTGTGACCCACGAGGCGGCGGGACTGATCATGCACTCACGGTTTGCCAGCGAGCTGGACCGACGCTGGCGTCCTGACGCCTGGCAAGAGGCGCCCGCCATCATTCCGCACCTTCGCGCGCTGCCCGAGTTGGACGACGAGCGCCGTGCCCGGGCGCGCCGTGAGCTGCAGCTCAGCGAGGATGCCTGCGTGATCGCCAGTTTCGGTGGCATCAATCCCAAGAAGATGAGCGACCAGCTGGTGGAGGCATTCCTCGGCGGCGACTGGGGGGAGCGCGAGGTCATACTCGCCCTGGTCGGCGCCCAGCACGCCGGGGATTTCGGCCAGGCGTTGGAACGCCGCCTGCGCGCGCATCCGGCTGGCCGGCAAGTGAGAGTCACGGGCTATGTATCCCGCAGCGACTACCTGCGCTGGCTACGCGCCGCGGATGTGGCAGTGCAGCTGCGCCAGGACTCCCGGGGAGAGACCTCCGGCGCTATTCTGGACGCCATGGCGCACGGTCTGGCGGTGGTGGCCAATGCCCACGGCAGCAGCGCCGAACTGCCGGAGGAGGCGCTGGTGATGCTGCCGGACCGGTTTTGCGCCGAGCAGCTGGGGAAGGCGCTGGAGGCGCTGGTAGCGGGCGACGAAAGGCGCCATACCCTGGGTGAGCAGGCGCGCTGCCACGTGGCGCGCCAGCTGGACCCGGTGCAGGTGGCCAAGCAGTACCGTGACGCTATCGAATCCTTCAGCGGCCGTACGCGGCGAGAGAGGCACGAACGCTGGCTCGACCGCCTGGCCGGTCTGAGCGCGCTGCGGCGCCTCGATGAAGGAGCCTTGCTGGAGGTCACGGGCGGCCTGTGCGAACTCGACACCACGGCCCCTGCGGCGGCCCCGCGCATCCTCTTCGATGTGAGCACCATTGCCTGGCACGATCTGAAAACCGGGATCGAACGGGTCACTCGAAGGCTGGCAGACCAGCTGCTGCGCCATCCTCCGCAGGGCTGGCGCGTTGAGCTGGTGCGCTGGGGGGGTGACGACTTTCACCTTGCCCGGGGCTTTGCCAGCGAGCAGCTGGGCATCGAACCGCCGGCGCCGGACCGCCCCTGCGAGGCGCGCCCCGGTGATATCTACGTCAGCGTCGAGTGGGCGCCGCCGCTGCTGGAGCAGGCCGGCCACGCGCTCAAGCGGATGCGCGCGCGGGGCGTGCGCTGCTACTTCACCGTGCATGACCTGCTGCCGCTGCGTCTCCCGCACTGCTTCCCGGAGGATATTCCGGCGCGCATGCAGGCCTGGTTCAACGCCATCGCCGAGCTGGCCGACGGCATCACCTGCGTGTCGGCGACGGTGGCAGACGATGTGCGCCAGGAGCTGAGCCGCCTTGCGCTGCCCCGGTCTCCCTGGGTCAGGCACTTTCATCTGGGCGCCGATTTTGCGGAGCAGGCCGACGCCGCGTCGCCCAGCGAGGAGGAGCAGGCGCAGCTTCAAGTGATCGATCAGGCGGGCGGCGCGACGCTGCTGATGGTCGGCACCCTGGAGCCGCGCAAGGGGCATCGTCAGGTACTGGATGCCCTGGAGCGCTGCTGGGAACGACAGCTGCCGCTCAATCTGGTCATTGTGGGCAAACAGGGCTGGAACGTGGACAAGCTTGCCGGCCAGCTGCGCCACCACCCCATGGCCGGGCAGCGCCTGCACTGGGTGGAGGGTGCCAGCGATGCCATGCTGTCGCGTCTTTACGCAGACAGCGATGCCCTGCTGGCAGCCTCCCTCGGTGAGGGCTTTGGCCTGCCGCTGATCGAAGCGGCTCACCGCGGTATTCCGATCCTGGCGCGAGACATTCCGGTATTTCGTGAAGTGGCCGGCGAGCATGCCCGTTACTTCCACGCCGAGAGCGCCGAGCAGCTGGCCGGCGAACTGCAGGCCTGGTACCTGGCCTGGCAGAGCGGCGGCCTGCCCGACTCTCGGGCGCTGCCGTGCCTCACCTGGGCACAGAGCGCCGACGCCTGGCTGGCGCCGATTCTCGCCGATCTGCCCCGGCCCCAGGCCTCCATCAGCCCGCTCGACGCAAGCCCAGCTGACCCCGGCTCGAACGACTGTCGCCGCCAGTCCGACCCCGGTGGCCCTGGTACCAGTGAGCCTGCCCCCAGTGCCCCTGGCGCCAATGAAAGTGCCTCTGGCGCCAATGAACAAGGAGCGCTGTCATGACCCTGGCCTCGTTGTCACCTCGTCTGGCCGGATGGCGCAATCAGTTGCCACTGCTCTGGCACCTGGCCCGTGAGGACCTGGTCGACCGCCACAAGGGCTCCGTGATCGGCAAGGCCTGGACGCTGATCGGGCCGCTGATCAACATCCTGGTGTTCGTGCTGGTGTTCTCCAAGATCATGGGCGCGCGCCTGGAGGGCTTTGGCGCCGAGATCGACCAGTACACCTACAGCATCTATCTGATCTGCGGCATGCTCGCCTGGGCCGCCTTTGCCAAGGGGCTCAGCACCATCACCAACCTGTTTATCGAACGGGCCCACCTGATCACCAAGGTCAAGGTATCGCTCAAGGCGCTGCCTGTCTCGGTGCTGATTGCCGAGTCGGTGATCTATGCCATCAGCATGCTGTTCTTCGCTGTCTTTCTGCTGCTGATCGGCTTTCCCTTCAGCGCCTGGTGGCTGGCGGTGCCCCTGGTCTTTGCCCTGCAGCTGGCCTTCACCTACGCGCTGGGGCTGCTGCTGGCCATCCTGGCCGTCTACCTCAAGGATATTCGTGAGGCCGTGGCGGTGCTGCTGCCGGTGCTGTTCTGGACCACGCCGATCGTATACGTCAGCGATATCCTGCCGGAGGGCGCCATGGAACTGATGCGTTTCAACCCCATCTATCAGCTGGTGGATGCCTATCGGGATCTGATCATGTACCACACCCTGCCGGGGCCCTACGGCCTGGCCGGCGTGGCAGCGCTGACGCTTTTGCTGCTGGCGTCGGCGCTATGGCTGCTGCGGCGTACCGAGCGCGACCTGCGCGACTGCATCTAGGAGAACGAGGCGATGATCGAGATAGAGGGGCTGAACAAGACCTTCAAGCTGTTTCAGCGCCCCGGCGACCGGCTGCTGGAAGCCGTAACCGGCCGAACCCGCCACTCCAGCTACCATGCGCTCAGAGATATCAGCTTTCGCGTGGCGCCGGGCGAGGTGCTCGGCGTGGTGGGCCGCAATGGAGCTGGCAAATCGACGCTGCTCAAGCTGCTGACCGGCGTGCTGGTGCCCGATAGCGGCGCTATCCGCATTGACGGGCGCGTCACCGGCCTGCTGGAGCTGGGGACCGGCTTCAACATGGAGCTGACCGGGCGGCAGAATATTACCGCCAACGCTCTGATGCTGGGCATGACTCACGAGGAGATCGAGGCGCGTCGAGACGCGATCATCGACTTCTCCGAACTGGGTGACTATATCGACGAACCCCTGCGCACCTATTCATCCGGCATGGTCATGCGCCTGGGATTCTCCATCGCCATTCACGCCGACCCCCGCTGCTTTCTCGTGGATGAGGCGCTGTCTGTGGGCGATGGCTACTTCCAGCAGAAGTGCATGAAGCGGATCCGCGAGTTCAAGGAGGGCGGAGGCTCGATCCTGTTTGTCTCCCACGACCTTAACGCCGTCAAGGTCTTGTGCGACAGGGTCATGGTGCTGGAGGATGGCGGTATCGTCTTCGACGGCGACGCCGAAAAAGCCGTGAACCACTACAACCGCATCATGGCCAGGCAGGCCGAAGAGGAGGAAGGGCGCCATCTGGCGCGCGACCACCAGGCCTATGGCACGCGCGAAGTGGAAGTGCTCAAGGGCCGCGTGCGCGGCCACGAAAGCGCCAGCGATACGGTGTCCAGCGGTGAGCTGGTGGATATCGAGCTTGATCTGCTGGCTCATCGGCCCCTCGAAGAGGTGACGCTGGGCATCATGATCCGCGATCGCTTCGGGCAGGATATTTTCGGCGTCAACAGCTACCAGCTCGGGCAGGCGATTGAGCTGGAGCCCGAGCAGCCCTGCTGCGTCAGGCTGTCGCTGCGGGCGGATATCGCCCCGGGCAAATACACGGTCACGGTGGCGCTGCACAGCCGCGAGCACCACCTCGACCAGTGCTACTGGTGGTGCGACAGCTACCTGCAGTTTGACGTGGCAGGCTTCAAGGGACACCTCTTCTCAGGTGCATGCCGGCTACCGCTGAACCTGGAACTACTGCCCCGCGAAGGGGGCGCCAGCGGCGGGGATACTCGGCACGCCCAACCGGAACTGTCTTCATGACTCACCGCTTTGACGATATCGACGGCCTGATCGGCCGAATTCGGGCTGCCGCGCGCCATGCCGGCGAGTATCAGGAGCCCCCTCAGCCCGTGCCGCTTGCCTACCGGCAGCGGCTGGGAGAGCTGCGGGATGGCGGCGATTTGCCCATTGAGATCGACGACGATACCGCCCCCGAGCTGGAAGCGCTGCTGCTGCCCAGCCAGCCTGACGAACAGTTTCTGCAGCGCGCCTATGCCGTGCTGCTGGGCAGAGAGCCGGACGAGGAGGGCAGGCGGCACTACCTCGAGGCGCTGCCCGAGGTGGGGCGCTGCCATGTGCTGGCCGAGCTGCTCTGCACCGCGGAGTGCCGCCAACGGCTGGCCGCCGGTCAGCTGCGCCCGCGCGGCTTTCAGCGGCTGACGCTGCCGCTGCGCCTGCAGCGGCGCCTGGGTACGCTGGGACGGCTAGGCCCCATGAACCGTTGGCTGCAGGGCGGCGTACAGCGCTGGTACCGGGGGCTGGAGCGCCGCTGGATGCCGGAGCTCAGGCGGCGCGAGCGGCTGCGGTCGCTCTCTCGCCGCCTGGAGAGCCAGGAGCAGCGGATCTACGATATCTTGCTGATGCTGGATGCCGAACTGCAGCGCCAGGCGCACCACAGTGCCAAGCTGGAGCAGCGTTCACGCAGTCAGGAGCGCGGCCTGCAAGAGCAGGCGCGGCAGCTGGAGCGGTTGGCCCAGGCCCGCGAGCCGCTGGTCGAGGCCCTGCACGCACTCCTCCCCGACGAAGACGCGCTCGAGCCCCTGCTGCACAAGCTCGAGTCCCTGGGAGCGCAGCGCCGCCCGGCGGCGAGCCAGCAGCAGCTCGACGACTACTACCTCGCCTTCGAGGCGATCTTTCGCGGCGATGAGGCGCAGGTGCGCGAAAACCTCCAGCGCTATCTGCCCCAGCTGCATCAGGCGCGCGCCTGCGGTGAGCGCGCCCTCGACCTGGGCTGCGGGCGGGGTGAGTGGCTGCAGCTGCTGGAAGAGCACGGCTTCAAGGCCCACGGCGTCGATCTCAACGCGACCATGGCGGCGCACTGCCGGGCCCAGGGCCTGGAGGTCGTGGAAGATGACCTGCTCGAGGTGCTCAAGGCGCAGCCTGACGGCAGTCACGCCCTGATCAGTGCCTTTCATATCGCCGAGCACCTGCCCTTCGACGTGCTCTATGCCACCGTGGCAGAGGCCGGTCGCGTGCTGGCGCCGGGTGGCGTGCTGATCATCGAAACGCCCAATCCCGAGAATGTGCTGGTAGGCAGCCACACCTTCTACCACGACCCCACCCACCGCAATCCGCTGACGCCCACCTCGCTGAGCTTCCTGCTGGAGTTTCACGGGTTTCGGGGGCTGGAAGTGCTGCGCTTCAACCCCTACCCGGAGAGCGCCAAGGTGCCCGGCAGCGACCCGCTGACCGAGCGCGTCAACGGGCATCTGTGCGGCCCTCAGGACTATGCGCTGGTGGCGGTTCGGCCGGCGCAGGCAGAAGTCGCCGCGTCGCTCGAGGAGCCGCAGCTGTGAGAATCCTGCTCAGTGCCACCCAGGTGCCCTTCATTCACGGCGGTGCCGACTACCATATTCATGGCGTTGCCCAGGCCCTGCACGACCGCGGCCACGAGGTCGAGCTGATGCGTCTGCCGTTTCGCTTCGGCCCGGAGGAGGACATCGAGCGCCTGATGGCCTACGTCGAGACCCTCGATATGGCCGCGCCCAACGGGGTCGAGATCGACCGCGCCATCAGCCTGCAGTTTCCCGCCTGGGGGCTGAAACACCCAGACCATACCGTCTGGGTGATGCACCAGCATCGCGCCTGCTACGAGCTCTACTCCCCGCAGCAGGCCTCGCCGGCCCAGCAGCGCCTGCGCGATGCCGTTCAGGCCTTCGACGACCGCCATCTGCCCAGTGCCACTCGGCTGCTGGCCAACTCCCGGCGCGTGGCCGAGCGGCTCGAGCGCTTCAACGGCCTGCAGGCGCAGCCGCTCTATCACCCGCCGCATGACGCCGAGCGCTTTCGCTGCTATGAAGACTGGGGCTATATCTTCTACCCCAGCCGCCTGGAGAGCCTCAAGCGCCAGGATCTGCTGATCGAGGCAGCGCGTTACCTGCAGACGCCGGCGCGCCTGGTGATCGCCGGCGAGGGCGGCCAGCGGCAGCGCTATCAGGCGCTGGTCGAGCAGCATGGCCTGAGTGATCGCGTGCGGCTGATCGGGCGCATCAGCGAAGAGGAGAAGTTGGCCTGGTATGCCAACGCCACCGCGGTCTTCTATGGCCCCTTCGACGAGGACTACGGCTACGTGACCCTCGAGGCGATGCTGGCCGCCAAGCCGGTCATCACCTGTCGCGACAGCGGCGGTCCGCTGGAGTTTGTGCGCGACGCCGAGACCGGCTGGGTGGTGGAGCCGGAGCCTCAGGCCGTGGCGGCCGCCATCGATGAGGTGTGGCGCGACCGTCGGCGTGCTGCCGAGATGGGGCGCGCCGGCCTGGAAGGCTACCACCGCGCCAACATCAGCTGGGATCAGGTGGTGGCCCGCCTGCTGGGGGAGTCGGGACCATGAAGATCGCGCTGGTGGCGCCCAGCAGCGTCCCCTTCACGGTAGGCGGTGCCGAAAAGCTCTGGTGGGGGCTCCTGCATCACCTCAATCAGCTGACCGACCACCAGGTGGAGCTGATCAAGCTGCCGTCGCCCGAGCGCAGCCTGGGTGAGCTGCTGAGCAGCTATCGTCGCTTCAGCGAGCTGGACCTGAGCCACTTCGACTGTGTGATCAGCACCAAGTATCCGGCCTGGATGGTGTCACACCCCAACCACCGGCTCTATTTGCAGCATCCGCTGCGGGGGCTCTACGACACCTATCCCTGGCCGGAGCTGGCCGCCCACGACCCCTTCAGCGCTGCTGCCTGGCCCACGCCGGCGGGCCGGCAGGCCATGGGGCGCTGGCGGCGCCATCCGCAGCTGCGCCGCCTGCAGAAGCTGCTTGCCGCCGCGCCCGAGCGCGCTCAGCTGCCGGAGCTCTTCGCCACCCTGGAGGCGCTGCAGCAGAGCCGCTGGCTGCCCGCGGCCAGCCGCGACGCCCTGCTGGCCTTCCCTGGGCCGCTGACGCGGGCGGTGATTCATCACCTGGACGCGATCGCCATGGCACCGGGCGCCATTCGCCGCTATGCCGCCATTTCACAGACCGTCACGCGGCGCGCCCACTACTTTCCTCGGGGTGAGGCCGTCAAGGTCATCCACCACCCCTCGGACCTGCCGCCTGTAGAGCCCGCGCCTGCCGCAGCGACGCCCCCCTACCTGTTTACCGTCAGCCGGCTGGACGGCCCCAAGCGCATCGAGCTTCTGGTGCGTGCCTTCATGGCCAGCCGCGCCGACCTGGAGCTGCGCATTGCCGGTACGGGCCCGGAGGAAGAAGCGCTCAGGCAGCTGGCCGCCGGTGACCCGCGCATTCGCTTCCTGGGGTTTCTGCGCGACAGCCAGGTGGCAGAGCAGTATCGCCACGCCCTGGCGGTGCCCTTTCTTCCCTACCAGGAGGACTACGGCCTGATTACCATCGAGGCCATGAGCGCCGGCAAGCCGGTGATCACCTGCAACGACGCCGGTGGCGTGACCGAGTTCGTGCGCCACGGTGAGAATGGCTGGTGCGTGCCCCCGGAGCCGGCCGCCCTGGCCGAGGTGATCGAGGCGCTGGGGCGGGCGCCCGAGAGTGCGCTTGCCATGGCCGCCGCCGCGCGCCGCAGCGTCGCCCACGTGAACTGGCCGAGCACCGTGGCGGCGCTGCTGGAGGCACCCGCGGCCGACGCCCGTCCCCAGTGCCCCGCACAGGTGACCGGGCTGGGCGCCGGCGAGCACTGGCTGGTGCTCAACACTTACAGCGTCTATCCCCCCATGGGAGGCGGCCAGAACCGCATGTTTCACCTCTACCGCCACCTGGCCGCCGAGCCGGGGCGCCGCGTGACCCTGCTGGTGCTGGCGCCGGTCGGCAGCGAGGAGTGCCGCCGCGAAATCGCGCCGGGCCTGGTGGAGCATCGTGTTCCGCTTAGCGAGGCGCAGCAGCAGCGGCTCGAGGCGCTGGAAAAGGCACTTGGCGTGCCGGTCGAGGATATCGCCGCCATCGAGGGCTGGCGCCTCAATACCCGCTTTGTCGAGCGGCTCAAGCACTATGCGAGCGAGGCCACCATGGGCGTGGCGGCCCACCCCTACCTGGCCGGGGCGCTGCATGAGCATCTGGACGTACCCTGGGGCTACGAGTCGCATAACGTCGAGGCCCTGCTCAAGCGCGATATCCTGGCCCAGGCGCTGCGACAGAACCTGCCCGAGGCACGCGCCGCTCTCAGGCAGGTGGAAGAGATAGAAAGGCTGGCCTGCTGCGCCGGCGCCTGGGTGTCGGCCTGCACCGAGGCGGACCTGGCGAGCTTTACTTCGCACTACGGGCTGGACCCACGGCGCGGCATCGTGGTGCCCAACGGCGCCGATATCCAGCGTCTGCCCTTCGTGGATATGGCGTTGAGGCGGCGCTGGCAGGCCAGCCTGGGGCAGCAGCGCCCCACGGCATTGTTCATCGGCAGCTGGCACGGCCCCAATCTGGAGGCCGCCCGTCTGATCATGGAGCGCCTGGCGCCGGCCTGCCCGGCGGTGGACTTTCTTGTCGTCGGCAGCCTCTGTCTGCATCCCGATCTTGCCGATATTGACCTGCCGCCCAACCTGCGGCTGATGGGCACGGTAACAGATGCCGAGCTTGGTGCGCTGTTGGCTAGCGTCGACGTGGCGCTCAACCCGATGGGCTCCGGTTCGGGCAGCAATCTCAAGATGTTGGACTACACGGCGAGCGGCGTACCTGTCCTGACGACCCCCTTCGGCAACCGCGGCTTCGACTTTGACGAACGTCATCTTTGGCTGGCCGAGCTGGACCGGTTGGCCGCGGCTCTAGAACGCCTGCTGGCGACGCCGCGGCCGGCGCAAGAGGCCCGAGTGGCGCGGGCTCGGCGGCTGACCCAGGACGCCTACGCCTGGCACCGCATTGCGCCGCGTCTGGGTGAGGCCGCTCGGATTCACCGCTTGCACTCCAGCGAGGGCGGAGCTAGCATGCAGGCATGTTCCCGCACGCTGTTTTCAGATGCCTAGTGCCGTGTGATATGTGTCATGCGGCTCGCGGGAGGTCCCAATAAGGTCACTCTGGCATCAGGCATTAGTTCAATGCCATTGACT
>DATGNS010000323.1:0-3631 GCA_035306625.1 Pseudomonas sp.
GTTTCGCCGCGCCACCCGGGCCGGGTAAGCCCCCTTTTCGTAGGGTGGTCGCGTCTTGCACTCCCTTCCCCCGATGATCAGTCGGGGACTATCGCCCAGTGAAGGGCGGTAGTCGAGATACAAGGGTGGTCAACGCCTCGCGTTGGCCACCAGGCGCAGCCTCGGTGCACACCGCACTCGGCGGCCGGAAAGACGTCGGCGGCCCTCATCCCACCCAACGGTCGCCCATCGGGCACCACTGCCGGTAAACTCCGCACCCTTCTTCGCTTTCCGGTTTCCGTCATGCCCCTCTCGAACATCGAGATCCTCCACCAGGACGCCGCGCTGCTGGTGGTGAACAAGCCCACCCTGCTGCTTTCCGTGCCCGGCCGCGCCGAGGACAATCGTGACTGCCTGGTGACCCGCCTGCAGGAGAACGGCTATCCCGAGGCCCGCATCGTCCATCGCCTGGACTGGGAAACCTCGGGTGTCATCGTGCTGGCGCGCGACGCCGACAGCCATCGCGAACTGTCCCGCCAGTTCCACGATCGCGAAACCGAGAAGGCCTATACCGCCCTGTGCTGGGGCGAGCCCGAGCAGGACAGCGGGCGGATCGAGCTGCCGCTGCGCTACGATCCGCCCACCAAGCCACGGCATGTGGTGGACCATGAGCTGGGCCGCCATGCGCTGACCTTCTGGCGGGTGCTGGAGCGCCACGGCCACTACAGTCGCGTGGAGCTCACGCCGATCACCGGCCGCTCCCACCAGTTGCGCGTGCACATGCTGAGCATCGGCCACCCGCTGCTGGGCGACCGCCTGTATGCCCACGCCGAGGCCCTGGCCGCCCACGAGCGCCTGTGCCTGCACGCCAGCCTGCTGGTACTGACCCATCCGCAGACGGGTGAACGGCTGCGCTTCGAGAGCCCGGCGCCCTTCTGAATCAGTCGACGGCCTCGCCCGCGCTCATCACCAACGGGCGAATCTTGCGCAGCTGGGTCTCCAGCGACACCGTCATGCTGTTGGCCATGGAGAAGAAGGTCAGGAACGCCTTGAGGTTGGAATCACCCTGACAGGTGTCATGGATGCGCTGCCAGAACGCCTGGTTGACCAGCTGCAGCTGCTGGAACACCCGTACCAGGCCGCGCAGTTCCCAGTCGGGACGGCGCCCCTCGCGGCTGTTGAAGTACTGGCGCATCAGGTACTGGGTCACGGCGCGCAGGATGAACTCCTGATTGCTGGCGAACGGCAGATGCTGATGGGCCATCGGCCGCAGCCGCGCCAGCACCGGACAGGCGCTGCTCGCCATGATCACCCCCAGCAGCGAGCGCAGGCCTTCCTCCAGGCCCACCTGCTTGCTGTATTCCCGCTCCGGGGTGCGCACCCAGACAAACGCCCGGGTCACCGCCGGCAGACCCTGAAAGTCCTCGATCACCCGGTGCAGATCCACTGCCGCCGGGCAGCGCGGATGCTCGCTGCGATTGAGCGGGCAGTTGCTGCATTGCTGATGTTCCAGTCGCGTCCAGGCGGGGAGCCGTTCCTGCTCTTCCGCCGGTCGCGGGGGGCGATCCAGTTCGATCTGGTAATAGAACGTATGTTCGTCGTCGAGGGTGATCCGGTACTCGATCGCCATTCAAGGCTCCTGGTCAGTCTTCCAATTCGGCCCACCTCTCGAGCAAGGCATCCAGCTCGTGCTGCAGGCTCTCCAGGCGAGCCAGGGCCGCACGGGTTTCCTCGACCGGGCGCTGATAGAAAGACGGCTCGGCCGTTTCCTGCTGCAGGGCCGCCAGCTCTTCCTCCAGCGCCTCGATCTGACCAGGCAGCGCTTCCAGCTCGCGCTGCTCTTTGTAACTGAGCTTGCGGCGCGGCGCCGCGACGGGTGCCGCAACTGGCGCAGGCGCCGGTTCGGCCTTGGGTGCCGGCCTGGCGCGGGCTTCCTCGACACCCAGCAGGCGCGGCGAGCCGCCCTGGCGCAGCCAGTCCTGATAGCCGCCGACGTATTCGCGCACGCGCCCCTCGCCCTCGAACACCAGGGTGCTGGTCACCACGTTGTCCAGGAAGGCCCGGTCGTGACTGACGATCAGCACGGTGCCCGGAAACTCGAGCAGCACCTCCTCGAGCAGTTCGAGGGTCTCCACGTCCAGGTCGTTGGTGGGCTCGTCCAGCACCAGCAGGTTGGCCGGCTTGCTGAACAGCTTGGCCAGCAGCAGCCGCGCCCGCTCGCCTCCCGACAGGGCCTTGACCGGGGTGCGGGCCCGCTGCGGGCTGAACAGGAAATCCGACAGGTAGCTGAGCACGTGGCGGCTCTGGCCGTTGATGGAAATGAAGTCGCGCCCCTCGGCCAGGTTGTCGATCACGGTCTTTTCCGGGTCCAGCTGCAGGCGCAATTGATCGAAATAGGCCACTTCCAGCTTGGTACCGATCTCGATGGTTCCACTCCGCGGCTGCAGCTCACCGAGCAGCAGCTTGAGCAGCGTGGTCTTGCCCGTGCCGTTGGCCCCCAGCAGACCGATGCGGTCGCCGCGCTGGATGACCATCGAGAAGTCCTTCACCAGCGGCTCGCCGCCGGGGTGCGCGAAGCTGACGTTCTCGGCAACGATTACCTGCTTCCCGGACTTGTCCGCCGCCTCCAGCTGGATGCTGGCCTTGCCCTGGCGTTCCCGGCGCTCGGCACGCTCGGCGCGCAAGGCCTTCAGGGCGCGCACCCGGCCTTCGTTGCGGGTCCGGCGCGCCTTGATGCCCTGGCGGATCCATACCTCTTCCTGGGCGAGCTTCTTGTCGAACAGCGCGTTGGCGGTTTCCTCGGCAGCCAACTGCTGCTCCTTGTGCTCGAGGAAACTGGCGTAGTCGCCGTTCCAGTCGATCATGTGGCCGCGATCCAGCTCCAGGATGCGGGTCGCCAGGCTCTGCAGGAAGGCCCGGTCGTGGGTGATGAAGAGCACGGCGCCGTTGAAGTTCAGCAACGCCTCCTCGAGCCAGGCGATGGCGCCGATGTCCAGGTGGTTGGTGGGCTCGTCCAGCAGCAGCAGATCCGGCTCGGAGACCAGCGCCTGGGCCAGCAGGACGCGACGGCGCCAGCCGCCGGACAGCTCGGCCAGGGTCTTGTCGGCCGGCAGGTTGAGCCGGCTCAGGGTGCTTTCCACCAGTTGCTGCAGACGCCAGCCATCCCGGGCTTCCAGCTCCTGCTGCACGCGGGTCAGCTCGGTGAGGTCATCGTCGCCCTGGATGTGCTGACTCAGATGGTGGTAGCGGGCCAGCAGCTCGCCCACCTCCGCCAGTCCCTCGGCCACCACATCGAACACGGTGCGATCATCGGCCCGGGGCAGTTCCTGGGGCAGCTCGCCGATCTTCAGCGCCGGCGCGCGCCAGATCTCGCCGTCATCGGGCATCTGCGAACCCTTGACCAGTTGCAGCAGACTCGACTTGCCGGTGCCGTTGCGGCCGATGATGCACACCCGCTCGCCCCGGGCAATCTGCCAGGACACCCGATCCAGCAGGGGCATGGCGCCATAGGCGAGGGAAACATCGGTGAACTTGAGCAGGGTCATGAGCGCCTCCGAAAACAGGGCCGGCATTCTAACAGGCGCCGCCGGGCCGAGCCTCCGCGACTGGAAAACGCTGCCCGCCCAACGGGCGCAATCGCGGCTGAAGCCGC
>DATGNS010000324.1:0-2574 GCA_035306625.1 Pseudomonas sp.
CCAAGCTTCCCCTCGTCTACTCCTGCTCCGGCTGCTCCAACGTGGCGCAGCTGGCCAACACCCTGGCGGTACGCCTGGATCGCGCGGGCCTGGCGGAGATGTCCTGCATCGCGGGGGTGGGCGGGCGCGTCGCCTCGCTGGTCAACAAGGCCAACTCCCAGCGGCCGATCCTGGCCATCGATGGCTGCCAGCTGCAGTGCGTGCGCGCCTGTCTCGACCAGCACGGAGTCACCGCCAACGTGCATGTGGTGCTCAGCTCCTACGGGCTGAAGAAGCGCCACCACGAGGACTTTTCCAGCGAACAGGCCGACGAGATGCTGGAGGAGATGCGCCAGATCCTGGCCAGCGACCGCATGCAACCCGCCCCGCCGAAACCGGAACTGCGCGCGGTGAAATAACCCGGTTTCGCTGCCTTCAACGCAGGGGGCCAGCGCTCTTCTGGCCACCTGCCGGGTGAACAAGCCTCGGCTCGTCCACCCGGCCCCGCCTCACTCCAGCAGCTCGCTGAACGGCAGGTACTCCAGCGTCTCGCCCGCCTCCAGGGTGCGTCCGCAGTCCACCAGCGCCAGGCCATCGGCCCAGCTGGCGGAGGTGAGCATGGCCGAGCCCTGGCGCGGATGCAGGATCACCCGCAGCGCTCCGTCCTGTGCTTCCAGGCGCGCCCGCAGGTACTGGCGGCGGCCGTTGGCCTTGCGCCAGGCGAAGCCGGCGGGCAGGCGCAGCGCCTGGGGCAGCACCTTCGCGCAGCCCTGGGCGCGCAGCAGGAACGGCCGGGCCACCACCAGCGCGGTGATCAGCGCCGCCGCCGGGTTGCCGGGCAGGCCGATCCAGGGGGTGCCTTGCACATGCCCGAAGGCCAGTGGCTTGCCGGGCTGGATGGCCAGACGCCACAGGTGCAGCTCGCCCAGGCTGGTCACCGCCTGCTTGAGGTGATCCTCCTCGCCCACCGAGACGCCGCCGGAGCTGACCAGCACATCGTGCTCGGCCGCCGCCCGGGCCAGGGCATCGCGGGTTTGCGCCAGGTCGTCGGGCATCACCGGCAGGTCGTTGACCTCGCAGCCGAGGCTGCGCAGCACGCCCAGCAGGCTGTAGCGATTGGCGTTGTACAGCTGGCCCGGTTCCAGGTTTTCGCCCGGCTCGCGCAGCTCGTCGCCGCTGCTCAGCACGGCGACGCGCAGGCGCCGGTAGACCCTGACCCGCGCCTGGCCGAAGCTGGCCAGCAGGCCCAGCTCCTGGGCGCGCAGCTTCCGGCCGGCCTCCAGCACCGGGGTGCCGGCGACCAGTTCCTCGCCGCGCCGGCGCACGTTCTCGCCGCCCTGCAGCGCGGGGAACCACACCCGCTCGCCCTCGACGCGGCAGGCCTCCTGGGCGACCACGGTGTCGGCGCCGGGCGGCAGCGGCGCGCCGGTGAAGATGCGCACCGCGTGTCCCGCCGGCAGCGGCTGCAGGGCGGCGTCGCCGGCGGCGATGCGTCCGGCCAGCGGCAGCGCCCCGCCCTCGGCGGGCAGGTCGGCGACGCGCAGGGCATAGCCGTCCATGGCGCTGTTGTCCCAGGCCGGCACGTCGAAGGGCGCGCTCAGGGGTTCGGCCAGCACCCGGCCGAGGGCATCGCACAGGTCGATGTCCTCCACCGCCGGCGGCGCCGGAACCCGCTCCAGCAGCGCGGCGATGGCCTCGTCCACCGGACGCAGCCCGTGGGTGTCACAGCCGCAGGCGCTCATGAGCGGCTCCCGCAGCAGGTCGCCGGCTGCTCATCCAGGCGCTTGAGGTGCGGCACGAAGTTGCACGGCCGGGTGCGCGCATCCAGCTGGCCGAGCAGGATCTTCTCCCAGGCGGTGCGGCAGGCGTTCGGCGAGCCCGGCAGGCAGCACACCAGGGTGCCGTTGCTGATGCCGGCCAGGGCGCGGGACTGGATGGTGGAGGTGCCGATGTCGGCCAGCGACACCTGGCGGAACAGTTCGCCGAAGCCATCGACGGTCTTGTCGAGCAGCGGCGCCACGGCCTGGGGCGTGTTGTCCCGGGCAGTGAAGCCGGTGCCGCCGGTGATCAGCACCACCTGCACGGTCGGGTCGGCGATCCAGGTGCACAGGCGCGCGCGGATCTGCCAGATGTCGTCGCGCACCAGGGCGCGCTCGGCCAGCCGATGCCCGGCGTCCTGCAGCGCGGTGATCAGGGCCTGTCCGGAGGTATCGGTTTCCAGGTTGCGGGTGTCGCTGACCGTCAGCACGGCGATACGCAGCGGCTGGAAGTCGGCAGTGGAGAGATGGGCCATGGCAGTCTCCTTGAAGATTCAACGAGCAGACTGCACGCAAGGCGGCGCCAGGCCCATTCCCCGGAGGAGGTATGCCCGGCACGCGGAAGGCGGAAACAGAAAAGGCGACCCTGGGGTCGCCCTTTCCGTGAGGCAAGGGCTTCAGTCTGACCCTTGCTCGAATATGGCGCAGCGGACGGGACTCGAACCCGCGACCCCCGGCGTGACAGGCCGGTATTCTAACCGACTGAACTACCGCTGCGCGTTACCTCGAGTGGTGGGTGGTGACGGGATCGAACCGCCGACCCTCTGCTTGTAAGGCA
>DATGNS010000325.1:0-2522 GCA_035306625.1 Pseudomonas sp.
ACCACCTTGAGGGGGATCTGCTGCTCGGGGATCAGTTCGCTCTTGGGGATATCCAGAACGATCTCGTACTGCTCGCCAGCCGTCATGGCTTCCTCGCCAATCAGGCGCAACCCTCCCAGCGAAACGTCCGCAGCATAGCCCAGCGACAGGTTGCGGGCCGGGTCACGCACATCGATTCGCATCCCTTTGATAAACGGAAAACGGCTGAACTTACGCATTTCTTCGGCTCGTCTCGATCCTGGAAAAACATAATGGCAAATCGCCCGGACCCCTAGTCTAAGCCGTTCCACCGGTCCGGACCAATCGGTCCTTGATCCAGCCCTGTTAGAATCGCCGGTTTGGTTCCCAGGCGTGTCCCATGTCACGACTCAATCCCCGACAGCAGGAAGCGGTGCATTACATCGGCGGTCCGATGCTGGTGCTGGCCGGCGCCGGCTCCGGCAAGACCAGCGTGATCACCCGAAAGATCGCCTACCTGATCCAGCAGTGCGGCATCCGCGCCCAGCACATCGTCGCCGTGACCTTCACCAACAAGGCCGCGCGCGAGATGAAGGCCCGCGTGTCCGGCCTGCTCAGGCCCGGCGAGGGCAAGGGCCTGACGGTGTCCACCTTCCACAACCTGGGCCTGAACATCATCCGCAAGGAATACGCCAGGCTGGGCTACAAGCCGGGGTTCTCGATCTTCGACGAGAGCGATATCCGCAACCTGCTCAGCGACATCATGCAGAAGGAATATTCCGGCGATGACGGCGTCGACGAGATCAAGAATTTCATCGGCGCCTGGAAGAACGACCTGATCATGCCGGAAGAGGCGCTGGCCGGCGCCCGCAACCCGCGCGAGCAGACCGCCGCCATCGTCTACACCCACTACCAGCGCACCCTCCGGGCCTACAACGCGGTGGACTTCGACGACCTGATCCTGCTGCCGGTGAAGCTGTTCCAGGACCACCCGGAAGTGCTGGAGAAATGGCGCAACCGCGTGCGCTACATGCTGGTGGACGAATACCAGGACACCAACGCCAGTCAGTACCTGCTGGTCAAGCTGCTGGTACAGGAGCGTGCCCAGTTCACCGTGGTGGGCGATGACGACCAGTCCATCTACGCCTGGCGCGGCGCGCGACCGGAAAACCTCATGCAGCTCAAGGAGGATTTCCCGTCGCTGAAGGTGGTGATGCTGGAGCAGAACTACCGTTCCACCAGCCGCATCCTCAAGTGCGCCAACGTGCTGATCGCCAACAACCCCCACGTGTTCCAGAAGCAGCTGTGGTCGGAGATGGGCCATGGCGATCCGATCCGGGTGATCCGCTGCAAGAACGAGGAGGCCGAGGCCGAGCGCATCGCCCTGGAGATCTTCACCCTGCACCTGCGCACCCAGCGCCCCTACAGCGACTTCGCCATCCTCTATCGGGGCAACTTCCAGGCCAAGCTCATGGAGCTCAAGCTCCAGCAGCATCAGATTCCCTATCGCCTGTCCGGCGGCACCAGCTTCTTCGCCCGCCAGGAAGTGAAGGACCTGATGAGCTACTTCCGCCTGCTGGTCAACCCGGACGACGACAACGCCTTCCTGCGGGTGATCAACGTGCCGCGCCGCGAGATCGGCTCCGCCACCCTGGAGAAGCTGGGCAACTACGCCACGGCCCGCGGCATCTCCCTGTACGCCGCCTGCGACGAGATCGGCCTGGGCGAGGTGCTGGACAGCCGCTACACCGAGCGCCTGAGCTGTTTCAAGCGCTACATGGACAGGCTGCGCCAGCAGTGCGCCCAGGAGGACCCGATCGAGGCGCTGCGCGGCATGGTCATGGACATCGACTACGAAGGCTGGATCCGCGCCAACAGCTCCAGCGACAAGGCCGCCGACTATCGCATCGGCAACGTCTGGTTCCTCATCGACGCGCTGAAGAACACGCTGGAGAAGGACGAGGACGGCGACATGACCATCGAGGACGCCATCGGCAAGCTGGTGCTGCGCGACATGCTGGAGCGTCAGCAGGAGGAGGAAGAGGGCGCCGACGGCGTGCAGATGATGACGCTGCACGCCTCCAAGGGTCTGGAGTTCCCCTATGTGTTCATCATGGGCGTGGAAGAGGAGCTCTTGCCGCACCGCTCCAGCATCGAGGCCGACACCATCGAGGAGGAGCGCCGCCTGGCCTACGTGGGCATCACCCGTGCCCGGCAGAACCTGGCGCTGACCTTCGCCGCCCGGCGCAAGCAGTACGGCGAGGTGGTCGACTGCCTGCCCAGCCGTTTCCTCGACGAGCTGCCCCAGGACGACCTGGAATGGGAAGGGCTGGAAGAAGCCCCCCGGGAAGTGAAGGCCGCCCGCGGCAACGATGCCTTGGCCAGCATCCGTGCCATGCTGAAGCGATGAAGGACATCAGCCAGCGTACCCTCGCCCATTACCAGCGCAGCGCCGAAGCCTTTCGCCGCGGCACCTGGGACCACGACGTACGCCAGAACATCGAGGCGCTGCTGCGCCATCTGCCGGCCCGCCCGGGGCTGGCCATCCTCGACTTCGGCTGCGG
>DATGNS010000326.1:0-2039 GCA_035306625.1 Pseudomonas sp.
CAGCAGGGTGGCGATGAAGTTGCGGAACAGGCTCTTGTCGAAGAACTCCGGCGCGTTCAGGCCGTGGAGGATCGACAGACGCTGGGCCATGACGGTGCACAGGCTTTCCAGTTCCTCGGCGGTCAGGGCATGTTGCGGATGGTCGAGGATCAGCGCGATGGCCATGTAGAAGCGCTGCAGGGTCTGCACGATGGAGCGCGACAGCAGGGTCAGCAGCACGAACTGGCCGGAGCTGGGCGCCGGGCGGATGAATACATCGTCCTCGCGACGCAGCAGTTCCATTTCCACGAAGGCATCCAGCCACTGGTCGATGGCCGCTTCCAGCTCCTCGGGGTCGAAGCGGATGAACAGCTCTGCCTGCAGGTACGGGTACAGGGCCGCGGTGTAGCGCAGGATCTGTTCGCGGCTGATGCGTCCGCTGTTCTGGAAGAAGCTGGCCAGCAGCGCCGGCAGGGCGAAGATGTGCAGGACGTTGTTGCGGTAGTAGGTCATCAGCACCGCGTTCTGCTCGTCCAGGTAGATGATCTCGCCCAGCGCGTCGCGCTGGCTGCCGATCAGCTCCATGTCCAGCACGTGCTGGATGAGCGCCTCGCCGTTGCCTTCCGGCACGGTGGTGTGGGGTGAGTAGGGCACCTGACGCAGCAGGCGCTGATAGGCCTCCAGCACGCTGGCCAGGCCCGGACGGTCGATGGCCAGCCGGCTGGTGGACAGCATGACCATGGCCACCAGGTTGACCGGGTTGATGGCCGCCGCCTCGTTGATGTGGCGAGCCACCTCGGTGCCCAGACGGTTGGTGACACCGGTCAGCCATTCCGGACGGAAATCCGGGCCCCCGGTATTCTGCCGCCAGTCCGGCTGGTGTTCGTCCAGGAAGCTGGCCAGGCGGATCGGTTCACCGAAGTTGACCGACACCTGGCCGAAGCGCTGGCGCAGGGCGCCCAACACACGGAACAGGTCGCCGATGGATTCCTTCTTCTTCGCCGCGCCGCGCAGCTCGCCCAGATAGGTGCGGCCTTCCAGCACCCGCTCGTAGCCGATGTACACCGGCACGAAGGCGATCGGCAGACGGCTGGAGCGCAGGAAGCTGCGCAGGGTGATGGCCAGCATGCCGGTCTTGGGCTGCAGGGTGCGGCCGGTACGCGAGCGCCCGCCCTCCACGAAGTACTCCACCGGGAAGCCGCGGCAGAACAGCGTGTGCAGGTATTCGTTGAACACCGCCGTGTACAGCGGGTTGCCCCTGAAGGTGCGGCGCATGAAGAAGGCGCCGCCGCGGCGCAGCAGGCCGCCGATCAGCGGCATGTTCAGGTTGATGCCGGCGGCGATGTGCGGCGTGCTCAGGCCGTTCTTGAACAGCAGGAAGGAGAGCAGCAGGTAGTCGATGTGGCTGCGGTGACAGGGCACGTAGATGATCTCGTGACCATGGGCGACCTGCTTCACGCCTTCCACGTTGTTGACCTGCACGCCGTCGTAGATCTTGTTCCAGAACCAGGTCAGCACCAGCTCCAGGAAGCGGATGGCGGTATAGGCGTAGTCGGAGGCGATCTCGTTGCCGTAGCGCAGCGCGCGGGCCTCGGCCTTCTCCAGGCTGATGCCGTCGCGCTCGGCCTCGGCGGCGATCGCCTGACGCACCAGCGGCGCATGCACCAGTCCCTTCACCAGGTTGCGGCGGTGCGAGATGTCGGGCCCGATGACCGCGGCCTTCTGGTTGCGGAAATGCACACGCAGGATGCGATGGGCCATGCGCTGGGTGCGCTCGGCGCCCTTGCCCTGGTTGACCAGCTCGCGCAACTGGATGGGGGCGGAGAACTGCACGCGGGTCTTGCGGCCCAGGAACAGGATGGTCAGCAGCTTGCGCAGCCGGCCGGTGACCGCCCAGCTGTCGGCGAACAGCAGCTTCCAGGGACTGGTCTCGCGGGCCGGTGACTGACCCCAGAACACGCTGACCGGCACGATCTGCGCCTCGGCCAGGGCGTTCTGGCTGACCAGGGTGACCAGGCGGGTGAGGGTGGGCGCGATCACCGGCTTGCTGCGCCGGCCCA
>DATGNS010000327.1:0-3044 GCA_035306625.1 Pseudomonas sp.
GCAAGCTGGAAGAATGGGCCCACGGCATTACCGCCACCTTCGAATCGGGCTTCACACAGGGTCTTGTCGGCTTCGGCTTCGATGCCTACGGCATGCTGGGCATCAAGCTGGACAGCAGCCGCAGCCGAGCCGGCACCGGCCTGCTGCCGATCGGCTCGGACGGCCGCGCCGAGGACGAGTACTCGGAAGCCGGCGCAGCCATCAAGGCACGCTATTCCAGCAGCGTGCTGAAATATGGCCAGCAGATCGTCGCCGTGCCGGTGTTCGCCACCGATGACAGCCGCCTCCTGCCGGAAACCGCCACCGGTTTCCTGCTGACCAGCCAGGAGCTTCCGGGCCTGGATCTGAACATCGGTCATTTCACGGCCTTGAACGCGCAAGCCCAGACCGGCCACGACAGCGTGGGGCTGACCCGCGCCAACTTCGTCGGCGGCACCTACAGCGTCGATGACAACTTCTCCGTCTCCCTGTACTACTCGGAGGTGGATGACTTCTGGGACAAGGTCTACGCCAACCTCAACTACAGCCTGGCGCTGGCCAACGAGCAGGCGCTGAACTTCGACTTCAACATCTACCGCACCGACTACGACGCAAGCTACACCAGCACGGGCGATGATGAAGGCAACACCATCTGGAGCCTGGCGGCCACCTACAGCATGGGCGCGCATCGCTTCATGCTGGCCTATCAGAAATCCATCGGCGGCTTCGACGGCACCGGCTACGCCTACGGCGTGGATGGCGGCGCCGCCGTGTATCTGGCCAACTCGGTGCAGCGCTCGGACTTCAATGCCGAAGACGAGAAGTCCTGGCAGGCCCGCTATGACCTGGACCTGGCGGCGGTCGGCCTGAACGGTTTCAAGTTCATGACCCGCTACATCTACGGTGACGATGCCGACGTGAATGGCACCACCAACGGCAAGGAATGGGAGCGCGACATCGAGCTGCGCTATGTGGTGCCGGAAGGCCCGGCCAAGGACCTGAGCCTGCGCCTGCGCCAGGCCACCTACCGCAGCAGCGACGGGGTCTATTACGGCTCGCCGAGCATTGATGAGGTGCGCTTCATCATCGAGTACCCGCTGAGCATCCTCTGAGAAGGCCATACGGAACCGCAGGAGCGGATTCATCCGCGAGCTGTTGTCCCGGCTGAAGCCGCTCCTGCAGGTTGCACAGCAACCGCTTTCGCAGGAGCGGCTTCAGCCGCGGTGCTTTGAATGCGGGCTACCCCGGCAACGCGTAGGTTCCGGTGACATGCGCCACCAACTGATCCTCCTGCCCGGCGCTGTACAGGGACACCTCGCACACCGCCTGTCGCCGGCTCAGGCGCAGGATGCGCGCCTCGGCCAGCAGGTCCACCGGCGCCGGCCGCATCAGGAAGTTGATGTTCAGCTGGCTGGTCACCGCCATCTCCACCCGCCCCAGCGCCCCCAGCACCACCGCATACATGGCGGCGTCGCCCAGTGCCATCTGCACCGGACCGGACAGGGTCCCGCCGGGCCTCACCAGCCGCTCGCTGAACGGCACCCGCGCCAGGGCCCTGTGTCCGTCGACCAGGTCGATGCGCAGGTCGATGTCCTCGGCCATCGGCACTCCTTCGCGAATCAGTGTCTGAACCTCCTGGGCACTCAGCATTCCTTCCTCTCCCGGTTTGCGCCTGTACGCCCTGCTGGCGTGGCCGTACAATGCCGGGCTCTATTCCGCTCTCGCAACGGACAAAACGGCCAACATGCGTACCAGTCAGTATCTCCTCTCGACCCTGAAAGAAACCCCGTCCGATGCCGTGGTGATCAGCCACCAACTGCTGCTGCGCGCCGGGATGATCCGCAAGCTGGCCTCCGGCCTGTACACCTGGCTGCCCATGGGCCTGCGCGTGCTGCGCAAGGCCGAAGCCATCGTGCGCGACGAGATGGTCAAGGCCGGTGCCCATGAAGTGCTGATGCCGGCCATCCAGCCTGCCGAGCTGTGGCAGGAGTCCGGCCGTTGGGAGCAGTACGGCCCCGAGCTGCTGCGCCTGAAGGACCGCCACCAGCGCGATTTCTGCGTCGGCCCGACCCATGAGGAAGTGATCACCGATCTGGCCCGCAACGAGCTGAACAGCTACAAGCAGCTGCCGATCAATTTCTTCCAGATCCAGACCAAGTTCCGCGATGAGATCCGCCCGCGCTTCGGCCTGATGCGCGGCCGCGAGTTCATCATGAAGGACGCCTACTCCTTCCACCTGAGCCAAGAGTCGCTGCAGGAAACCTACGATCGCATGCACGAGGCGTACTGCAACATCTTCACCCGCCTGGGCCTGAACTTCCGTCCCGTGCAGGCCGACACCGGCTCCATCGGCGGCACCGGCTCCCACGAATTCCACGTGCTGGCCGAGTCCGGCGAGGACGCCATCGCCTTCAGCGACAGCTCCGACTACGCCGCCAACATCGAGAAGGCCGAGGCCATTCCGCGCGAGAAGGAGCGTGGCGCCGCCACCGAGGAAATGCGCCTGGTGGATACCCCGGACGCCAAGACCATCGCCGAACTGGTCGAGCGCTACCAGCTGCCGATCGAGAAGACGGTCAAGACCCTGGTGGTGCACGCCGCCGAGGAAGGCAAGCTGATCGCCCTGATCGTGCGCGGCGACCACGAGCTGAACGAGATCAAGGCCGCCAACCACGAGCGCGTCGCCAGCCCGCTGGTGTTCGCCTCCGAAGCCGAGATCCGCGCCGCCATCGGCGCCGGTCCGGGCTCCCTGGGTCCGGTCAACCTGCCGATTCCCTGCATCATCGACCGCTCCGTGGCCCTGATGAGCGACTTCGGCGCCGGCGCCAACATCGACGACAAGCACTACTTCGGCATCAACTGGGAGCGCGACCTGCCGCTGCCGGAAGTGGCCGACCTGCGCAACGTGGTGGAAGGCGACCCGAGCCCGGACGGCAAGGGCACCCTGGTGATCAAGCGCGGCATCGAAGTGGGCCACATCTTCCAGCTGGGTACCAAGTACAGCCAGGCCATGAACCTCAGCGTGCTGGGCGAGAGCGGCAAGCCGGTGACCCTGATCATGGGCT
>DATGNS010000328.1:0-4018 GCA_035306625.1 Pseudomonas sp.
TGTACATGATGAAGTACGAGGCGGCCGCCATGCTCAGGAACGGCGGCGGAGCGATCGTCAACAACGCCTCCATCTTCGGTCTCAAGGCCATGCCCGAGACTGCCTACTACGTGGCTTCCAAGCACGGCATTGTCGGTGCCACCCGGGCTGCCGCGCTGGACTACGCCACCCAGGGTATCCGTGTGAATGCCGTCTGCCCCGGGCCGATCAAGACCCCCAGCTACGACCGTGTCACCGGCGGTGACGACCACATGTACGACGACGGGGTGCCCATGCACCGCATCGGCCAGCCCCGCGAGGTCACCGAAGCCGTGCTCTGGCTGCTCTCCGACCAGGCCTCCTATGTCACCGGCAGCACCCTGTCGGTGGATGGCGGCATGGTCGCCCAGTGAGCGCGGCAGGCAATGGAGAACAAGAAATGATCAAAGCACTCAGCTATGTGGTGGTGGAAACCCCGCATTTGGAAGCCTGGATGGAGCAGGCCGAGAAGCATATCGGTCTGCAGGTCGAGGTGGTGGAAGCCGGCCGGTGCGTGCGCCTGCGCGCCGACGAGAAGTTCCAGCGCCTGCTGGTCACCCGCACCGAGGGCCAGGCCAGCATGGGCATGGGCTTCGAGCTGGATAACGCCGAACAGCTGCAGACCATCCGCCAGCGTCTGGAAGAGGCGGGCTACGCCACCACCGAGGGCACTGCCGAAGAGCTGGCCCTGCGCGGAGTGGCCGGGATGATCCACTTCCGCGATCCGGACGGCGTGCGCCTCGAGGTCTGCCATGGCCTCGCCGATGCCGCCACCCCCTTCGTGCCGGGTCGCCCCCTGGGCGGCTTCCGCACCGGCGACATGGGCATAGGCCACGTGGCACTGATCACCGAGCACTTCGACGAGCTCAGCCACCTGTACCGCAACATCTTCGGCTTCAGGGTCAGCGACCACACCCAGGCGCCGTTCCGCGTCGAGTTCCTGCACTGCAACCCGCGCCATCACACCATGGGCCTGGCCCATACCGGCGGCCCGGCGAAGATCTATCACCTGATGCTCGAATACAACGACTTCGACGACCTCGGCAGGGCCTACGACATGGCCCTGGAGAAGCCGGAGTCCATCGGCGTCACCCTGGGGCGCCACATCAACGACCACACCACCTCCTTCTACCTGAAGAATCCGGACGGCTGGATGTTCGAACTGGGCTGGGCCAGCCGCACCATCGGCCCCAACTGGCAGGTCGAGGAACTGCAGGGTATGAGCCTGTGGGGCCACGACCGCACCTGGCTGCCCGATCACAAACGTGAAGAAGCCCGCCAGATCCTCAAACGCCTGGCCGCACAGGGTGTGCGTGCCCCGGTCGTCACCAACTCGCAAACTGCCAAGGCCTCACAATGAGTACCAATGCATCCCCGGAAATCGCCAAGCGCATCCAGATTGGCGAATGCACCCTCAACTACCATGACCAGGGTGAAGGCGAGGTCATCCTGCTGATCCACGGCTCCGGCCCCGGCGTCACCGCCTGGGCCAACTGGCGCGGGGTGATTCCCACCCTGTCCCAGCGCGCCCGGATCATCGCCCCGGACATGCTTGGCTTCGGCTACACCAGCTGTCCGCCCGAGTGGAAGCTCGACCCGGCCACCTGGGTGGAGTCCCTGGTCGGCCTGTTGTCCGCCCTGGACATTCCCCGGGTGTCCATCGTCGGCAACTCCTTCGGCGGCGCCATCGCCCTGCATTTCGCCAAGACCTATCCGCAGCGCGTGCAGCGCCTGGTGCTGATGGGCGCGGCCGGGTTGTCGTTCCCCATCACCGATGGCCTGGAGAAGGTCTGGGGCTATCAGCCTTCGCTGCAGGCCATGCGCGAGCTGATGGAAGTCTTCGCCTACGACCACAGCCTGATCAACGACGACCTGGTGCGCATGCGCTACGAAGCCAGCATCCGTGACGACGTGCAGACCCGCTTCGCCCAGCTGTTCCCGGCGCCACGCCAGCAGGGTGTGGAAATGCTCGCCCTGGCCGATGAGGATCTGCGCGCGCTACCCCACGAGACCCTGCTGATCCACGGCCGCGACGACAAGGTGATTCCTCTGGAGCTGTCCGAGCGCATGCTGCGCCTGATCCCCCACGCTCAGCTGCACGCCTTCGGTGAATGTGGCCACTGGGTGCAGATCGAGAAGGCCCAGGCCTTTACCCGTCTGCTGGTCGATTTCCTGATCGAGCAGCCTGCCAACCAAGGAGCATGAACATGAATCGCGACAGCATTAAGGGCCGCTGGACCATCCTCTCCTGGGAGCAGGTCTACGACGACGGCCGGATAGTGCGGCCCATGGGCACCGAGCTGGAAGGTTTCATCGAGTACAGCGATTACGGCATGTTCTGCGTGGTCGCCAAGAAGGACCGTGCCAAGTTCACCACCGGCGGCCAGTGGAACGCCTCGGACGCCGAGAAGGCGGAGGCCTACAACAGCTACCTGACCTATGCCGGCGACTACGAAGTGAACGGTGACACCATCACCCACAAGGTGCGTTACAGCATCTTCCCCAACTGGGTCGGTGGCAGCCAGCTGCGCAACGCCGAATTCGACGGCGAAGTCCTGACCCTTACCGCACGGTTGGAGGAAGGCACCTCCGAAGCCCGCACTGCCCGCCTGAGCTGGAAGCGCGCCGCCGCTGCCAGCTGACCTGCCCTGGGCACCGGCACCGCTGCTCAGCGCGCCGGTGCCCCCTCCTTCCGTTCAGTCCCCGAGCCTTAGAGAGCCGCGATGCGGCTCTTTTTTCTGCTGTGTGCCCCGTCCGTGGAAATGGGGGTAGAGCCCTGGGGATGCCGGGGAATGGGCGTCTGTTCATGCCTTGCCGGTCTGCCTTCCGGGCCGCTTACCTGCGGTGTGGTTTCCATGGTTTGCAGCGGATCTAGGGGCATTCGTCGATCACGCATGACCATGCGCTATGCGTACCTGTCGCCGGGTCATCTGGAGTCTGCGCCTAGGCTGTCTCCGCTCTCGCAAGGCGGATATGTGGGGCGGTTGATGGCCCCAGGCGGGGAGGGGGGGTAGTCGGGACGTAGTCTGTTTGTAGGCTGCCCGGACAATAAAAAAGGGGCTAGCTCTCGCTAACCCCTTGAAAATCATGGTGGCTACGCAGGGACTTGCCCAGCATTATGAATGCCGTGCTCTAACCGACTGAGCTACGTAGCCATTCGAGGCGCGCGTTATTCTTGGCGCGAGGCCTGCTGTCAAGCTCTTTGCGAAGAGTTTTTCACGTCGGATCAAATACTTAGGCTAGCCTTGCAGAGCCTCGGGGGTGGGGCGGCGAGCGGCGGGGGCGGTCTCGTAGCGGCAGGCTGGCGTCTTGCCTTTCCGGGTGGAAAAGCGTGTGTTATGGCAGCGCATGCTCCCGGCCCCGTGGAGCTTGTGCGGACGGCCCCAACAGCTGATGCGCTGCGGCTGTCTGCCACTGCAGTCCGCGGAAGCCCTGGAAAGCCTGGTCAGGCTCGTGAGATAAAAAGAGGACGTTCCTGAGGATCTTTTCGGAGTACGCCCATGCGCCTTTCTGAGGGCCGCTGCGCCACGCCCTATCTGTATGCAGGGATGCTGGAATCCCGCCCCGAGGTGGAAGCCGCCCTGGCGGCAATGAACGACAGGCCCTATACCGCGGTGCCCAGCTGGCGCCAGGACGGCACCTGGGAACTGTGGACGCGGGAGAGTGGCGAGGAAGGCGAACCCTGCATCATCAGCGGCCCGTCCACCACCTATCCCAGCGAAGCGGCGGCCCTGGCCGCCGGCGCCGCCTGGCTGGCCAGTCGCGGCTGATCGGCACGAATATCCGGACGGAGGCCAGAAACGAAGAACCCCGGGAGACCCGGGGTTCTTCGCTCGCATCAGGATGTCGCTGCGCAGGGCTCAGACGTTGAAGCGGAAGTGCATGACGTCACCGTCCTTGACGATGTAGTCCTTGCCTTCCAGACGCCACTTGCCCGCTTCCTTGGCACCGGCTTCGCCGTTGTACTGGATGAAGTCGTCGTAGCTGATGACCTCGGCAC
>DATGNS010000329.1:0-2121 GCA_035306625.1 Pseudomonas sp.
CCGGGTGACCACCTCGAGGTTCCACTCGTCGAACTTGATGCGCGGGTTGAGCTTGCGGATGCCGATGGTGGCGGGCACCTCGCGGTGGCGCAGGCTGTAGAGCGCCTTGGCCAGGCCGGCGACGCCTGACGCGGTCTCCAGATGGCCGACGTTGCTCTTCACCGAGCCGATGGGCAGCGGGCGAGTGCGGTGCTTGCCCAGCGCCTCGCCGATGGCGCGGGTCTCGATGGGGTCGCCCACGGCGGTACCGGTGCCGTGGGCCTCCAGGTAGTCGATCTCGTCCGGGCTGATGCCGGCGCGCTCATAGGCCTCGCGCATCAGCGCCACCTGGGCGCTGGCGTTGGGCACGGTCAGCCCGGACTTGTGGCCGTCGGTATTGACGGCGGAGCCGGCCACCACGGCGAGGATGCGGTCGCCGTCGGCCAGGGCGCGGTCGTAGTCCTTGAGCAGGAAGAGGCCGGCGCCCTCGGAGCGGACATAGCCGTCGCCGGCCTCGTCGAAGACCCGGCAGCGGCCGTTGGCCGAGAGCATGCTGGCCTTGGTGAAGATGATGAAGCCGTAGGGGTGCAGGTGCAGGCTGATGCCGCCGGCCAGGGCCATCTCGGTTTCGCCGCTGCGGATCGCCTGGCAGGCCTGGTGGAAGGCCACTAGCGACGAGGAGCAGGCGGTATCTACCGACATGCTGGGGCCGCGCAGGTCGAACAGGTAGGAGATGCGGTTGGAGGCGATGCTCGAGGTGTTGCCAGTGGCCGAGGAGGGGCCGATGGCTTCGGGGTCGTCGGCCAGGCGGTAGGCGTAGTCGATACTGGCCACGCCCACGAAGACGCCGCAGCGGCTGCCGCGCAGGGTCGAGGGCACCACGCCGGCATCCTCGATGGCCTCCCAGGCCAGCTCCAGCAGCAGGCGCTGCTGAGGGTCCATGTGGGTGGCCTCGCGGGGGGAGATGCCGAAGAAGCCGGCGTCGAAGCCGCTCACGTCGCCGAGGCTGCCCGCCGCAAAGGTGATGCTGGTGCCGGGGTGTTGGCGCTCAGGGTGCTGGAAGGCCGCCTGGCTCCAGCGGTCTTCGGCCACCTGGGTGACCAGGTCCTTCTCTGCCTGCAGGTCCTGCCAGAACGTTTCAGGTGTGGTACCAGGGAAACGATGGGCGGCGCCGATGATGGCAACGCGTTTACTCATTCTTGCTCCTGATGGCTCTGGGTCTGCCCTACAGCATTGTTCTGATGGTAGATATTCGGATTCGCCACGCAGGCCGCGTCCCGCAGCAGCGCCGCCAGGGTGATCTTGCCCAGCTCGCTTGCCGCCAGCGGCGCGGCGGCGCCCCCGGCCCGGGGGGGCTGGCGGCTGGACCAGAGAGCGTAACAGGTATCGCCGCTGGGCTCTCCCAGTCGGCGATAGGCGACGCTCATGATCGGCACGTGGTCGCCGTACCAGCACAGCATGCCGTGCCTGGCCCCGGGGGTCGCCGGCGTCAGCCGCTCCCTCAGCCGGCCCAGCATGGCGTCGGCATTGCCCAGGTGGCGCAGGTAGACGCGCAGGTCTGCCGCGGCCTCGGGCGTCAGCCGCTCGGCCACGGCGGGCGGCAGCGCCGGGGCATCCTCGGGCACCGGTCGTTCCAGATGCAGCGGGCCGTGGTTCTCCATGGTGATGGCGAAGACGAACAGCGGACCATTATCGCTGTCATCCAGCAGGGTTCCAACCTTCTCGGCCACGGCGAGGTCGCCGACGTACTGGCCATCCCGGTCAACTGTGCCGAAGTGGCGAATATCGAGAAACTCATCGAATCCCAGGTTGGGGATCACCCGGTGGCGCAGATAGAAGCCTGCCGGATAGGGGTGCACGCAGACGGTGCGATAGCCGAGCGCCCGCAGTTGGCTGGCGAGGCTAGCGACGGGCGCGCGGGTAAACTGTCGGTAGGGAGTGAAGCGGTGGATGCCCAGCGCCTCGGGGGGCTGGCCGGTGAGAAAGGCCGCCTCGGTACGCACGGTGTTGGCGCCCCAGGCCGGTACGCTCAGCGGCCCCTGGCAGAGGGCGTCCCGGGCCAGGGCGTCGAAGTGGGGCAGCAGGGTGTCGGGCAATTCAGGTACCCAGCTTCGAGGGTCGAAGAAGGATTCGCTCTGCACC
>DATGNS010000330.1:0-5809 GCA_035306625.1 Pseudomonas sp.
TACTTCGCAGGCAGTTGCGGCGGTGCACCCATCGAGATCATCCGCCAGTACATCGAACAGCAGCAGACGCCACACTGACCGCCCAAAGGACGCCTACGGCGTCCGCGCTATCCTTCCCCGGCCTGAAGGCCGAGGCTTGCCACGCACCGGGTCAACCCAGCTCCGCCAGCACGGCGGCCAGAGCCTGCTGCGGATCGGCGGCCTGGCTGATCGGCCGGCCGATCACCAGGTAGTCGGAGCCGGCCTGCATGGCCTGCTTCGGGGTGAGAATGCGCTTCTGGTCGTCGGTGGCGCTGCCCGCCGGACGGATGCCGGGGGTGACCAGTTGCAGCTGCGGATGGGCGGCCTTGAGGGCCGGCGCCTCCTGGGCCGAACACACCAGACCGTCCAGGCCGGCCTGCGCCGCCAGACCCGCCAGGCGCAGCACCTGCTGCTGCGGCTCGATATCCAGGCCGATGCCGGCCAGGTCGGCCTGCTCCATGCTGGTCAGCACGGTCACGCCGATCAGCAGCGGCTTCGGGCCGCTCAGGGCCTCCAGGGTTTCCCGGCAGGCGGCCATCATGCGCAGGCCGCCCGAGCAGTGCACGTTGACCATCCACACGCCCAGCTCGGCGGCGGCCTTGACCGCCATGGCCGTGGTGTTGGGGATGTCGTGGAATTTCAGGTCCAGGAAGACCTCGAAGCCCCTGGCCTGCAGCTCTTCCACCACCGCCGGGCCGCAGCGGGTGAACAGTTCCTTGCCGACCTTCACCCGGCACTGCGTCGGGTCCAGGCGCGCCGCCAGGGCCAGGGCGGCCTCGCGGGAGGGGAAGTCGAGGGCAACGATGATGGGGGATTGGCAGGCCATGGCGGGACTCGTCGGCAGTTGGAAGCGGCGCGCATTGTACCCTGTCCGGGGCGCGCGCTGACAAAGGCGGGATGGGGGCGTATGGTTGGTCGGAAGTCCCTGAGAGGTATACGACCATGCCCTGGTATATCTGGTTGCTGCTGGCTCTGGTGTTCGGCTTTGTGGTGGGCGGACTGCTGATGCTGCGCGATGGCGCGAAGAAGATTCCCCTCACCGAGGAACAGCTCAAGGAGATCAAGGAGCGCAATGCGCGCCTGGACGCCGAGGAACGCGAATACCGCAAATGAACGAAGGCTCGCCGTGGCGAGCCTTCTTCGTTTCAGTGCTGCGGATGCAGCACCAGGGTCAGCGCTTCCTCGGCCAGCTCGTCCAGGCTCATCGGCCCGTCGGGGCGGAACCAGGTGGTGGTCCAGCTCAGGGCACCGGTGAGGAAGCGGCGCAGGATGAAGGGATCGCCCTGCACGCAGCCCGCCTGCCGGGCTTCCTGGAGGACCTCCAGCCAGAGCTGCTCGTAGCGATCGCGCAGCGCCAGGATATGGGCCTGGCTGTCCTCCGAGAGGGAGCGCCATTCGTATACCAGCACCGCCATGGCCTCCCCGGTGCCCCCCATGATCGACTGCAGCTCGCAGCGGATCAGCGCCAGCACCCGTTCGCGCAGGCTGCCGGCCTCGGCCAGCGCGCTTTCCATCAGGGCGGTGTTGTAGATGACGGTTTCCTCCATCACCGCACGCAGGATTTCCTCCTTGCTCTTGAAGTGATGGAAGATGCTGCCGGACTGGATACCCACCGCGGTGGCCAGGTCGCGCACGGTGGTACGCTCGTAGCCCTTGCGCCGGAACAGGCGGGCGGCCGCCTGCAGCAATTTGCCCCGAGCGCTGTCCGGATCGGTCATGCGGCCTGCGGCCACCAACTTCTGCATTACCTGGCCGGCTTTCTGCTCATCCACGGCAAACTCCTTTCGACGCCTGTCAAATTCTTCGATAGGCGATTCTGATGCCTAAGGCGCCAACCAAGCAAGCGCTTGGGTATTTTGCACGCGGGGCTTTTCAACCAAGCGCTTGCTTGGTAGTGTTCGTTTCACATTTATCTGCCAGAGCGGACAACAACAATGACCAAGACCGTACGCATCGGCTGCGCCTCCGCCTTCTGGGGCGACACCTCCACCGCCGCCGCCCAGCTGGTACGCGGCACCACCCTCGATTACCTGGTATTCGACTACCTGGCCGAGATCACCATGTCGATCATGGCCGGCGCGCGCATGAAGAACCCGCAGGAAGGCTTCGCCAAGGACTTCGTCGACGTGCTGGCACCCCTGCTGGGCGAGATCGCCGAGAAGAAGATCCGCATCATCAGCAACGCCGGCGGCGTCAACCCCGCCGCCTGCGCCGCGGCCATGGCCGCCGCCTGCGAGAAGGCCGGCGTCAACCTGAAGATCGCCGTGCTGCACGGCGACAGCCTGCAGAGCAAGGTCGGCGAGCTGGCCAAGACCGGTACCCGGGAAATGTTCACCGGCGCCCCCATGCCGCCCATGTGCGTGTCGGTGAACGCCTACCTGGGCGCGCCGGGCATCGTCGAGGCGCTCAGGCAGGGCGCCGACATCGTCATCACCGGCCGCGTGGTCGACAGCGCCGTGGTTACCGGCGCGCTGGTCCACGAGTTCGGCTGGCAGTGGAACGAGTACGACAAGCTGGCCCAGTCCGCCCTGGCAGGCCACCTGGTGGAATGCGGCGCGCAGAGCACCGGCGGCAACTTCACCGACTGGCAGTTGGTGCCGGATTACGAGCACATCGGTTTCCCGGTGCTGGAAGTGGAAGCCGACGGCAGCTTCGTCATCACCAAGCCGGAGAACACCGGCGGCCTGGTCACCCCCTTCACCGTCGGCGAGCAGATGCTCTACGAGATCGGCGATCCGCGCGCCTACCTGCTGCCGGACGTGGTCTGCGACTTCACCCGGGTGGCCCTGGAGCAGGCCGGCGACAACCGCGTGCGCGTCAGCGGCGCCCGCGGCCTGCCGCCGACCGACAGCTACAAGGTCAGCGCCACCTACCCGGACGGTTTCCGCTGCACCGCCAGCTGCGTGCTGGCCGGCATCGACGCCCGCGCCAAGGCCGAGCGCGTCAGCCAGGCCATCATCAACAAGACCAACGAGATGTTCGCCGAGCGCGGCTGGGGTCCGTACCGCGAGGTGAGCATCGAGCTGCTGGGCACCGAGGCGACCTACGGTGCCCACGGCCGACGCGGCGACACCCGCGAGGTGGTGCTCAAGCTCGCCGTCAGCCACGCCAAGAAGGAAGCCCTGGTGCTGTTCTCCAAGGAGATCGCCCAGGCCTCCACCGGCATGGCCCCGGGCCTGACCGGCATCGTCGGCGGCCGCCCCACCGTCTACCCGATCATCCGCCTGTTCTCCTTCCTGGTGGACAAGAACAGCTGTGCCCTGGAAGTGGAAATCGACGGCCAGCGCACCCCGGTGAGCCTGCCCGAGGTGGATCGCTTCGATCCCGCGCAACTGGCCGAGGACGTTGCCGCACCGGGCGCCAGCGGCCAGGCCGAGGTCAGCGTGCCGCTGGTCAAGCTGGCGGTGGCCCGCTCCGGCGACAAGGGCAACCACAGCAACATCGGCGTGATGGCCCGCAAGCCCGAATACCTGCCGTGGATCGCCGAGGCGCTGAGCCCCGAGGCGGTGGCCGACTGGATGCAGCATCTGCTTGACCCGCAGACCGGCCGCGTCAGCCGCTGGTACCTGCCGGGCACCCACAGCCTGAACTTCCTGCTGGAAAACGCCCTGGGCGGCGGCGGCGTCGCCAGCCTGCGCATCGACCCGCAGGGCAAGGCCTTCGCCCAGCAGCTGCTGGAGTTCCCGGTGGCGGTACCCAAGGCCCTGGCCGACCAGCTGTAACCGTAGGGCGGACAACGCTTTCCGGCCACCGTAACGCCCACCGCGCGGGCGGCCGGGAAAAGCGCCGACCGCCCTACCCGGATCACGTTTTTTGCACACGGAACAACAACACATGCGCTACGACTCGGTATTCAAGCCTGACCTCTTCGCCGGCCAGACCGTCATGGTGACCGGTGGCGGCAGCGGCATCGGCCGCTGCACCGCCCATGAACTGGCGTCCCTGGGGGCCCATGTGGTGCTGGTCGGCCGCAAGCCGGAGAAGCTGGAAAAAACCGCCGGCGAGATCATCGAGGACGGCGGCAGCGCCAGCTTCCAGGTCTGCGACATCCGCGACGAAGAGGCGGTCAGGGCCATGGTCAAGGCCGTGGTCGAGGAGCGCGGCCGCATCCACCACCTGGTCAACAACGCCGGCGGCCAGTTCCCGGCGCCGCTGGTGGGCATCAACCAGAAGGGCTTCGAGGCGGTGGTGCGCACCAACCTGGTGGGCGGCTTCCTGGTGGCCAAGGAAGTGTTCATCCAGAGCCTGTCCAAACACGGCGGCAGCATCGTCAACATGCTGGCGGACATGTGGGGCGGCATGCCCGGCATGGGCCATTCCGGCGCCGCCCGCGCCGGCATGGAGAACTTCACCAAGACCGCGGCCTACGAATGGGGCCACGCCGGCGTGCGCGTGAACGCCGTGGCGCCCGGCTGGGTGGCCTCCAGCGGCATGGACACCTACCCGGCCGCCATGAAGGACATGATCCGTTCCCTCAAGGATCATGTGCCGCTGCAGCGCATCGCCACCGAGGCGGAAATCGCCTCGGCCATCGTGTTCCTGCTGTCCCCCGGCGCCAGCTTCATCAGTGGCAACACCATCCGCATCGATGGCGCCGCCAGCCTCGGCACCCGCGCCTGGACCCTGGGCAAGGCCCGCAACAGCGAGTCCTACAACGGTTTCCACCGCGCCTACCAACCTGACGTACTGAAGGACGGAGAATAAGAAAAATGCCCGTGATCCAGTCAGAAATCGACGTCCACGGCGAAGCCTTCGCCGCCAACCGCGAGGCCATGCTCGCGGCCGTGGCCAGCTTCCGTGAAGTCGAACAGAAAGTCCTCGACAAGGCCAACGAGGCCAAGCCGAAGTTCGAGAAGCGCGGCCAGCTGCTGCCCCGCGAGCGCATCAACCTGCTGCTCGACCCGGGTGCACCGTTCCTGGAACTGTCCTCCCTGGCCGGCTACAAGTTGCACGACGACAAGGACGGCACCCAGGCCGGCGGCGGCATCATCGCCGGCATCGGCTACGTGGAGGGCGTGCGCTGCCTGGTGCTGGCCAACAACAGCGCCATCAAGGGCGGCACCATCTCCCCCACCGGCCTGAAGAAGTCGCTGCGCATGCAGCAGATCGCCGTGGAGAACAAGCTGCCCATCGTCACCCTGGCCGAGTCCGGCGGCGCCAACCTGAACTACGCCGCCGACATCTTCGTGGAAGGCGCGCGCGGCTTCGCCAACCAGGCACGCATCTCGGCCATGGGCATTCCCCAGGTGACCGTGGTGCACGGCTCCTCCACCGCCGGCGGCGCCTATCAGCCCGGCCTGTCCGACTACGTGGTGGTGGTGCGCGGCAAGGCCAAGATGTTCCTGGCCGGCCCGCCGCTGCTGAAGGCCGCCACCGGCGAGATCGCCACCGACGAACAGCTGGGCGGCGCCGAAATGCACGCACAGATCGCCGGTACCGCCGAGTACCTGGCCGAGAACGACGCCGACGGCATCCGCCTGGCCCGCAACATCATGGCCATGCTGCCCTGGAACCAGCAGCTGCCGGTGCGCGCGAAGAAGGCCTACCGCGAGCCGCTGTATCCGGCCGAGGAACTGCTGGGCATCGTGCCGGCCGATCCGAAGAAGCCCTATGACGTGCGCGAGATCATCGCCCGCATCGCCGACGGCTCCGAATTCCTCGACTTCAAGAACGAGTTCGACAGCCAGACCGTCTGCGGCCACCTGAGCATCGAAGGCCAGCCCTGCGGCTTCATCGGCAACAACGGCCCGATCACCCCGCGCGGCGCCGCCAAGGCCGCCCAGTTCAT
>DATGNS010000331.1:0-5287 GCA_035306625.1 Pseudomonas sp.
TCGAGGAATGCACGAATACCCAAGGCTTAGCCCTCCTTCTCGATGCGAGTCAGGTTGTCCCGCAGGATGGGGCCGTACTCGTACTTGCCGGCGCAGACATAGGTGCACAGCGCCAGATCTTCTTCATCGAGTTCCAGGCAGCCCAGCTTCTGCGCGGTTTCGGTATCGCCGACGATCAGGGCGCGCAGCAACTGGGTGGGCAGGATGTCCAGGGGCATCACTTCCTCGTAGTTGCCGACCGGCACCATGGCGCGGGGGCTGCCGTTGGTGGTGGTGGTGAAGTTGAACAGTCTGCTGCCCATCAGCTTGGACACGAAGATGTTCAGCACCGAGTGCTTGTTGACGCCGGCACGCAGGTAGTGGAGCAGCTCGCGCTCCTTGCCTTCGGCCAGGCAGGAAACCTGCTGGTGGTAGCGACCCAGGTAGGCCAGCGCGCCGTGCGCGGTACGTCCGCCGAACACGGAGCCGGAAATCACCCGGGAGCTGCCCGGCTGCAGCTGACCGGCGGTCAGCTCGTCCAGGTTGGCGCCCAGGCGGGTGCGCAGCAGACGGGGCTGCTCGACCACGGGGCCGCCCAGGGCGACCACGCGCTCGACGGAAAGCTCACCGGTGGTGAACAGCTTGCCGATGGCGATCACATCCTGGTAGCCGATGGTCCACACGCTCTTGCTGGCGCTGACCGGATCGAGGAAGTGGATGTGGGTACCGGCCAGGCCGGCCGGATGCGGACCGGCAAAGGCGGCGGTATGCACGTTGGTCAGGCTCTCGCCGGGCAGGGTCACGCCTTCGGCCTTGCACAGCTGCACCCTGGCCAGACGCGTCAGCACCTGCAGGCCCTGGGTGAAGGACTCGGCCTGCTCGGCGATGATCACCTGCGGATCGGCGGCCAGCGGATGGGTATCCATGGCGGTGACGAAGATGGACGAGGGAACGGCATCGACCGCCGGCACCTTGCTGTACGGACGAGTGCGCAGCGCGGTCCACAGACCGGATTGCTGCAGGTTCTCGCGAACCTGGGCGTCGCTCAGCTGTCCGAGTGCCTCGGCAGGGTACTGAGCGAAGCGCACCGCCTCGTCGCCGTCCAGGTCAATGACCACCGACAGCAGCACGCGCTTCTCGCCGCGATGAATGGCACTGACCACGCCAGCGCCCGGAGCGGTGTAGATCACGCCCGGGGTCTTCTTGTCAGAAAACAGCTCTTGGCCCAGCTTGACACGATCACCGACCTGGACAGCCATGGTCGGCTTCATGCCGTGGTAGTCGGGCCCCAGCACGGCGACGCTGCGCACCGGCCGAGCCGGCTCGATGCGCTGCGCCGGCGCGCCGGCGATGGGCAAGTCAAGCCCACGTTTTATTCTGATCATCAGGATGCCTAACCAGTAGTTGTAATTTTCGCTTCGACAGGCTCCGCACCTTGAACCAAGGTCCAATTGCCAACAGGAAGAAACCCCACCGGCATGCACAAACCCTGCCGAACCCCTAAAAAATCCGGCCGATTATAAGGATGCGCCTCCCAAAATGGCCACCGGAAGGCGCTATTTTCTTGATCCAAAACAGTCAACCCGTCGAAGGCGGGCAAATTGACGCAGTTATGCAGCGTTCGGGCCAGGCTGCGTCACGGGGTCGCATGCTACCAGACGCCCCGCCCCTTCCGCTTCCCACAAAAAACGGGAGCCGAAGCTCCCGTTTCTCATGAAGCAGTCAATCAGCGTGGGAACGCCGGCGGGTTGACCCCTGCCATGTCTTCCATCACGCGTACCACCTGACAGCTGTAGCCGAACTCGTTGTCGTACCAGACGTACAGCACGACGCGATTGTCGTTGCAGATGGTGGCCTCGGCATCCACCACACCGGCATGGCGCGAGCCGACGAAGTCGGTGGAGACCACTTCCTGGGACTGCACGAAGTCGATCTGCTTCTGCAGCTCCGAGTGCATGGCCATCTGGCGCAGGTACTCGTTGATCTCCTCGCGGCTGGTAGCCTTCTCCAGGGTCAGGTTGAGGATGGCCATGGAGACGTTCGGCGTGGGCACGCGAATGGCGTTGCCGGTCAGCTTGCCCTTGAGCACCGGCAGCGCCTTGGCGGCGGCGGTGGCGGCACCGGTCTCGGTGATCACCATGTTCAGCGGGGCGCTGCGACCACGACGGCTGCCCTTGTGGAAGTTGTCGATCAGGTTCTGGTCGTTGGTGTAGGAGTGAACGGTCTCCACATGGCCGTGGACGATGCCGAACCTGTCATACACCGCCTTGAGCACCGGCACGATGGCGTTGGTGGTGCAGGAGGCCGCGGAGACGATCTTGTCTTCCGGGGTGATGTCGGCGTGGTTGATGCCGTGCACGATGTTCTTCAGCGCACCCTTGCCCGGCGCGGTGAGAATCACGCGGTCGATGCCCGGGCACTTCAGGTGCTGACCCAGGCCCTCGGCGTCACGCCACTTGCCGGTGTTGTCCACCAGCAGCGCGTTCTTGATGCCGTACTGGGTGTAGTCGACCGAGGACGGGTCGTTGGAGTAGATCACCTGGATCAGGTTACCGTTGGCGGTGATGGTATTGTTTTCCTCGTCGACCAGGATGGTGCCGTCGAACGGACCATGCACCGAGTCGCGGCGCAGCAGGCTGGCGCGCTTGACCAGGTCGTTCTCGGCGCCCTTGCGCACGACGATGGCGCGCAGGCGCAGGCCGTCGCCGCCGCCGGTCTTCTCGATCAGGATACGCGCCAGCAGGCGGCCGATGCGGCCGAAGCCGTAGAGCACCACGTCGGTGCCTTCACGGCGCTCGCCGCGCTTGTTGGCCAGGCTGGCCAGCTCCTCGCGCACGAAGGCGGCCAGGTCGGCGGCGCCGGCGGCCTTGAACTTGGCGACCATCTTGCCCAGGTCCACCGAGGCGGCGCCCAGATTCATCTCGGTCATGGTCTTGAGGATGGTGTAGCTGTCATGCACCGACAGCTCTTCCTCGCCGGCCAGGCGGTGGCGGGCGAAGCGGTGGGCCTTGAGGATGGCGATCACCGACCGGTTGATCAGGCCACGACCGAAGATCGAGGTCACCACATTGTTGTTGCGGTAGAGCTGACCGATCAGCGGAATCATGGCCTCGGCCAGAGCTTCGCGGTCGATCCACTCACCAAGACATTGGTCGGGCTTCTGAGTCACAGGCAGTACCTTCGCTACATGTAGGACGAAAAAAAAGGGGCTACATTATGCCGGCGCGCCAAAGGCGCGGCAATCCGCAGCCGAATCGGGCACCAGTGTAGCTCCCCGGATGCCTGCCCGGAGCGCCCGCGTTACAATTGCCGCCTTTTTCGTCACGCCACCTTCGAGTCGCCCGTGTCCGTATTGCGTCTTCCGACCCTGCCGTCCGCGGCAGGCAAACAGCACTGGGGCAACCTGCCCGGCGCCGCCCTGTCCCTGGCCATCGCCGAAGCCGCCAGCGCGGCCGACACCCGCTTCACCCTGCTGCTGACACCCGACAGCCTGAGCGCGGAACGGCTGAAGGAAGATCTGGCCTTCTTCGCGCCCACCCTGCCGGTGCTGCATTTCCCGGACTGGGAAACCCTGCCCTACGACCAGTTCTCGCCGCACCAGGACATCATCTCCCAGCGCATCGCCACCCTGTACCGGCTGCCGGAGGTGCGTCACGGCGTGCTGGTGGTGCCCATCAACACCGCCCTGCACCGCCTGGCCCCGACCCGCTTCCTGCTCGGCCGCAGCCTGGTGCTGGATGTCGGCCAGCGTCTTGACGTGGAGGAGATGCGCGGTCGGCTGGAAGCCGCCGGCTACCGCTGCGTGGAAACCGTCTATGAACATGGCGAGTTCGCCGTGCGCGGCGCGCTGATCGACCTGTTCCCCATGGGTAGCGAGGTGCCCTACCGCATCGACCTGTTCGATGACGAGATCGAGACCCTGCGCACCTTCGACCCGGAAACCCAGCGCTCGGTGGACAAGGTGGACTCCATCCGCCTGCTGCCCGGCCGCGAGTTCCCCCTGGACAAGAAGTCGGTCACGGACTTTCGCGGCCGCTTCCGCGAACGCTTCGACGTCGACTTCCGCCGCTGCCCCATCTACCAGGACCTGAGCACCGGCATCACCCCGTCGGGCATCGAGTACTACCTGCCGCTGTTCTTCGAGGAAACCGCGACGCTGTTCGACTATCTGCCCGATGACACCCAGGTATTCTCCCTGCCGGGCATCGAGCAGGCCGCCGAGCAGTTCTGGCAGGATGTGCGCAACCGCTACGAGGATCGCCGTCTGGATCCCGAGCGCCCGGTGCTGCCGCCGGTCGACCTGTTCGTGCCGGTAGAGGACTGCTTCGCCCGCCTGAAGACCTGGCCCCGGGTGGTCGTCGACAGCCAGGACCTGCAACCCGGCGTGGGGCGCGAACGCTTCCCGGCCCAGCCACTGCCCGACCTGGCCCTGCAGGCCAAGGCTGCCGAACCGCTGGCCGCGTTGCGCCGCTTCATCGAGGAGTTCCCGGGACGCATCCTGTTCACCGCCGAGACCGCCGGCCGCCGCGAGGCGCTGCTGGAACTGCTCGGCCGCCTGAAGATCAAGCCGCGCGAAGTGTTCGGCTGGGTGGATTTCGTCACCGGCGACGAACGCCTGAACATCTGCATCGCCCCAGTGGACGAGGGCCTGCTGCTCGACGGCCTGGCGCTGATCCCGGAAAGCCCCCTGTTCGGCCAGCGGGTCATGCAGCGTCGCCGTCGGGAGAAGACCCGCGATCACGGCGACAATGTCATCAAGCACCTCACCGAGCTGCGCGAGGGCGCGCCGGTGGTGCACATCGACCATGGCGTCGGCCGCTACCAGGGTCTGACCACCCTCGACTACGACGGCCAGAGCAACGAGTTCCTGGTCCTGCAGTACGCCGACGACGCCAAGCTCTACGTGCCGGTGACCAGCCTGCACCTGATCGCCCGCTATACCGGCAGCGATGAAGCCCTGGCCCCGCTGCACAAGCTGGGCTCCGAACAGTGGCAGAAGGCCAAGCGCAAGGCCGCCGAACAGGTGCGCGACGTGGCCGCCGAGCTGCTCGACATCTATGCCCGCCGCGCCGCGCGCAAGGGCTACGCCTTCAAGGATCCGGCCGCCGACTACGAGACCTTCAGCGCCGCCTTCCCCTTCGAGGAAACCGTCGACCAGCAGGCCGCCATCGATGCGGTGCGCCAGGACATGCTGTCCGGCAAGCCCATGGACCGCCTGGTGTGCGGCGACGTCGGCTTCGGCAAGACCGAGGTGGCCATGCGCGCCGCTTTTGTTGCCGTGCAGAACGGCACCCAGGTGGCCGTGCTG
>DATGNS010000332.1:0-3854 GCA_035306625.1 Pseudomonas sp.
TGAAGTCGGGGTTGGTGGGGATATGCACATGGGCATGGCAGCGCTGCAGTTCGGCGTTGGTCAGGCCGCTGTCCTCGCGACCGAACACCAGGGCCACCCGGCCCTCCTCGGCGGCCAGCTCATCGGGCAGCCGGGTCCCCAGTTCGCGAGGCGTGATCATCGGCCAGGGCAGGGTGCGCGAGCGGGCGCTGGCGCCCACCACCAGGGTACAGTCGGCCACCGCCTGCTCCAGGGTCTCGAGCACTCGGGCCGCGTGTACCAGATGGTCGGCGCCGGAGGCCCGCGATATGCTGTCGGCGGTGACCCCCTCGCAGCGCGGTGCTACCAGGACCAGGTCGGCAAGCCCCATGTTGTGCATGGCGCGGGCGGTGCCGCCGATGTTGCCGGGGTGGCTGGTGCCGATCAGGACGATACGGATACGCTCAAGCATGCGGGGTCTGCCGGTGGTGGGTGGTGGGTGGTGCGGGGCGAGGATTCTAGCACGCACGACGCGCGCTTCGAATGGTGCCCGCGCGACGAGTCTCCGGATGACTGTGGGGAGGGGGAGTAAGGGCCCGTTGAGGCTGGGGTTTTTGGCGTTCGTGATAGGGTTCCTGCATATAATCAGTAGGTTGCGCTTGTGCAGGACGCTTCGGTAGCGTAAATTCGTGTAGGCTGGAGTCGACGCCGCGCGCTTGGAGACCGGAGTCGCCGACCCCGGAGCTCAACGCGCACGACACCGAACGGGGCACGCCTCCGGCGCGGTGTGCGTCCTTCCGCAAGATTCTGGCTCGCGGCCACCGGCTGCCCGACAAGACGCCTTGATCCACGCTTGCCCGAGACCGAGAGCCCCATGCTGCTACTGTCCCTGATCCTCGTTCCGTTCATCGGCAGTGCGATTGCTGCCTTGATGCCCACCAACGCCCGCAATGGCGAGGCGTGGTTGGCTGGGGGCGTGGCGCTGTTCGGCCTCCTCACCACGCTCTTCCTCTATAGCCAGACCGGCAGCGGCGAGGCGGTGCGCTTCCACGCCACCTGGCTGCCCGGCTACGGCCTGGACTTCGTGCTGCGCATGGACGGCCTGGCCTCGCTGTTCTCGACGCTGATCCTGGGGATCGGCCTGCTGGTGGTGATCTATGCACGCTACTACATGTCGCCGGCGGATCCGGTGCCGCGCTTCTTCTCCTTCCTGCTCGCGTTCATGGGCTCGATGCTGGGGGTCGTGCTCTCCGGCAATCTGATCCAGCTGGTGGTGTTCTGGGAGCTGACCAGCGTGACCTCGTTCCTGCTGATCGGCTACTGGCACCACCGGGCCGATGCCCGGCGCGGGGCGCGCATGGCCTTCACCGTCACCGCGACGGGAGGGCTGTGCCTGCTGGTCGGCGTGCTGCTGCTCGGCCACATCGTCGGCAGCTACTCGCTGGACGTGGTGCTGGCCTCGGGTGACCTGGTGCGCGAGCACCCCTGGTACCTGCCGACCCTGGTGCTGATCGCCCTGGGCGCCCTGACCAAGAGCGCCCAGTTTCCCTTCCACTTCTGGCTGCCCCACGCCATGGCGGCGCCCACCCCGGTGTCGGCCTTCCTGCACTCCGCGACCATGGTCAAGGCGGGGGTCTTCCTGCTGATGCGGCTGTGGCCGACTCTCTCCGGCACCCCGGAGTGGACCTGGATCATCACCGGGGCGGGGCTGTGTACGCTGCTGATCGGCGCCTTCGTGGCGATCTTCCAGCACGACCTCAAGGGGCTGCTGGCCTACTCGACCATCAGCCATCTGGGGCTGATCACCGTGCTGCTGGGCATCGGCTCGCCGCTGGCGGTGGTGGCGGCGATCTTCCACACCCTCAACCACGCCACCTTCAAGGCGTCGCTGTTCATGGCGGCGGGCATCATCGACCACGAGAGCGGCACGCGGGACATGCGCCAGCTGCGCGGGCTGTACCGGGTGCTGCCCTACACGGCGACGCTGGCCATCGTGGCCAGCGCGGCCATGGCCGGCGTGCCGCTGCTCAATGGCTTCCTGTCCAAGGAGATGTTCTTCGCCGAGACGCTGCTGGTGGGGGGGGCCGGAAACTGGGGCATGTCGCTGGCGGCGCTGCTGATGGGGATGTTCAGCGTGGCCTACTCGCTGCGCTTCATCCACGTGTTCTTCGGCCCGTTGGCGACCGACCTGCCCAAGACGCCCCACGAGCCGCCCAGGTGGATGCGCTTCCCGGTCGAGTTCCTGGTGCTGTGCTGTCTGGTGGTGGGCGTGGCGCCCGGGTGGAGCGTCGGCCCGCTGCTCGACAACGCCGTGCTCGCGGTGCTCGGCGCCCAGGCACCGGAGTATGATCTGGCGGTGTGGCACGGCTTCAACCTGCCCCTGTTGATGAGCGTCCTGGCCCTGGTGGGCGGCGTGACCTTCTACTCCCTGCTGTGCCGGCACTACAACCTGATCCAGTCGGACCGGGTACCGCTGCTGTATCGCTTCAACGGCAAGGAGGCCTACGAGAGCACCATGCTGCGCCTGACTTCGGCGGCGGCGTCCCTGGAGACACTGCTCAGCACCCGGCGCCTGCAGCCGCAGCTGGCCTTGATGATGGTGCTGCTGCTGGTGGCGCCGCTGCTGCTGGTGCGGCCGTTGTCGAGTCTGGAGCTCTCCTTCTCCGGCGAGTTCTCGCCGCTGTTCGCCGGACTGTGGGTGATCGGCTGCGCCTGCGCGGTGGGGGCGGCCTGGCAGGCCAAGTACCACCGCCTGACTGCCCTGAGCCTGGTCGGGGGCACCGGCATCGTGACCAGTATCACCTTCCTGTGGCTGTCGGCGCCGGATCTGGCGCTGACCCAACTGATGGTGGAAACCGTGACCACGGTACTGATCCTGCTGGGGTTGCGCTGGCTGCCTGCGCGGATCGCGCCGCGCGAGCTGAACATCCAGGTGCCGCGCAGCGCCTGGGTGCGCCGCTCGCGGGACATGGCGATCGCCGTGGCGGCGGGACTCGCCATGTGCGTGGTCAGCTACGCGGTGCTGATGAGTCCGGCGTCGCCCGGCGGCATCTCCGACTTCTTCCTGACCCGCGCGCTGCCCGAGGGCGGTGGCAGCAACGTGGTCAACGTGCTGCTGGTGGACTTCCGTAGCTTCGACACCCTGGGCGAGATCGCCGTGCTGGCGATCGTGGCGCTGACGGTTTACGCCTTGCTGCGGCGTTTCCGCCCCGCGCCCGAGAGCGTGCCGATTCCCGCCCAGCAGGCCAACAGCGTCGATCCGGCCGCCGGTCAGACGCCGATCCAGCAGGTCGAGGGCGGCTACCTGCTGGTGCCCAGCGTCTATCTGCGCCTGCTGTTCCCGATCATGCTGGTCATCGCGGCCTACTTCTTCCTGCGCGGCCACAACCTGCCGGGGGGCGGCTTCGTCGCCGGCCTGACCTTCGCCGTGGCGATCATCGTGCAGTACATGCTCGCCGGCACGGCCTGGGTGGAGACCCATCTGCGTCTGCAGTCGAACCGCTGGATCGCCTTCGGCCTGATCGCGGCGTGCCTGACGGGGCTGGGGGCCTGGGCGCTCGGCTATCCCTTCCTGACCAGCCACACTGCCCACGTCACCCTGCCGCTGTTGGGTGAGATTCACCTGCCCAGCGCCTTCGTCTTCGATCTGGGGGTCTTCGCCGTGGTGGTCGGCGCGACCATCCTGATCCTGGTGGCCCTGGCCCACCAGTCGGTACGCAGCCACCGCCTGCCGGCGGGCAGCGTGCCGCCTCGTGCAACCGGCAAGGAGGCCAAGTAATGGAAGCCGTCATCGCGATCTCCATCGGCGTGCTGTTCGGTTCGGGCGTGTGGCTGATCCTGCGGCCGCGAACCTTTCAGGTGATCACCGGGCTGCTGCTGATCTCCTATGCGGTCAA
>DATGNS010000333.1:0-3600 GCA_035306625.1 Pseudomonas sp.
GTTGCGGCGGTGCACCCATCGAGATCATCCGCCAGTACATCGAACAGCAGCAGACGCCACACTGACCGCCCAAAGGACGCCTACGGCGTCCGCGCTATCCTTCCCCGGCCTGAAGGCCGAGGCTTGCCGCGCACCGGGTCATTTTGTGACACGCAGCTTGTCGGACGGCACCGCTCGGGCCGACCGGTGTCAATCATCCATACTGCAACCCGGCTAAGCTCCGCTTTCGACTTTCTGGAAGTGTCATGCGCAAACCCCTCACCCTGTTCCTTGGCCTGCTGGCCGCCTGGCTGTGCGCAACCACCCAGGCTGCCAGCCTCGATCAGCAGCGCAAGTGGTACGACGAAGCCCGCCAGGCGCTGCGCAAGGGGGATGCCGGCCCTTATCGGCGCCACGCGGTGGCGCTGCGCAGCTATCCGCTGGAACCCTATCTCGCCCACGACGCCCTGGCGCGACGCCTGCCCGGCGCCAGCAACCGGGAGGTGAGCAAGTTCTTCGCCGAACATGGCGATCTGCCCCAGGCAAGCCAGCTGAAGGTGCGCTGGCTGCGCCTGCTGGCCGAGCGCCGGGACTGGCGTCCGTTTCTGGAGCACTACGATCCCGGCCAGGAAATCACCGAGCTGGATTGTCTGTACGGTCGCTACCTGCTGGAGAGCGGCCAGCAGGAGGCGGGGCAGGCCCAGGCCGAGCGGCTGTGGCTGGTGGGCGCCTCGCAACCCGATGAGTGTGACGGGTTGTTCAGCCTCTGGCAGCGGCAGGGCGGGCTCACCGAGGAGCTGCGCTGGCAGCGCATGCGCCTTGCCGCACTGGCAGGCAATCTCGGCCTGGCCACCTTCCTGGCGCGCGACCTGCATAGCCGTCAGCAGGACGCCCAGCTGCTTCTGGAAGTCGCCCGTACACCGGAACGCCTCAGCCAGACCCAGCGTTTCAACCGTAACGACGAGCGCATGGCGGAAATCGTCAGCCTTGCCCTGCGCCGCCTGGCGCGCCGCGATCCGGACCGCGCCCTGGAGCTGTTCGACAGCTACTCGCGGCGCCTGACCTTCACCAGCGAAGAGCGCCTGGCCATTGTCCGGGAGCTGGGCCTGCGCCTGGCAAAACGCTTCGACAGCCGCGCGCTGCAACTGATGGCCGAGCATGATCCCGACCTGCGCGACGCCACCCTTGCCGAATGGCGCGTGCGCCTGCTGCTGCGCCTGGAGCGCTGGGAAGAGGCCTATCAGCTCACCAGCCGCTTCGAGGGCGATCTGGCCCAGAGCAACCGCTGGCGCTACTGGCGGGCCCGCAGCCTGCAACTGGCGCGCGGAGACACCCCGGAAGCCCTGCAGCTGTACACGCCCCTGGCCGCGGAACGGGATTTCTACGGCTTCCTGGCCGCCGACCGCATCGGCCGTCCCTACCGCATCGGTCATCAGCCGCTGCAGATCGACCCGCAAGTGCTGCAGCGGGTGCGCGCCAGCGCCGGCATACGCCGGGCGATGGAACTGTACCAGCGTGGCCAGATCGTCGACGCACGCCGGGAGTGGTACCACGTCAGCCGGCTGTTCAGCCGAGAGGAGCTGATCGCCCAGGCCAAGCTGGCCCACGACATGGACTGGCATTTCCCGGCCATCCGCACCATCAGCCTGGCCCAGCACTGGGATGATCTGGATATCCGCTTTCCCCTGGCCTACCAGGGTGCCCTGGTGGGCAGTGCCAGGCAGCGCGGACTCGAATCCAGCTGGGTCTACGCCATCACCCGGCAGGAAAGCGGCTTCATGGATGACGCCCGCTCCCATGCCGGCGCCACCGGCCTGATGCAGGTGATGCCCGCCACGGCCCGGGACACGGCGCGGCGCTTCGGCATTCCGCTGCGCTCGACCCGGCAGATTCTCGATCCCGACCTCAACATCCAGCTGGGCACCGCCTACCTCAGCCAGGTGCACCGCCAGTTCGACCACAACCGCATCCTCGCCACCGCCGCCTACAACGCCGGGCCGAAACGGGTCCGCCAGTGGCTGGCGGACGGGCAGGAGATGGATTTCGATGTCTGGCTGGAAAGCCTGCCCTTCGACGAAACCCGCCAGTACGTGCAGAACGTGCTCACCTACGCGGTCATCTACGCCGACAAGCTGGGGGCCCCGAGGACCCTGGTGGAGGGGCATGAGAAGGTGGTCGGTCGGTAGGGCGAATCGTCAGTACCTACCGTAGGGCGGGCGGCGTTGTTCCAGCCGCCGAAGCGGTGCACGCCGAGGCTCCCACCGGTGGACAACGCGTGGCGTTGTCCACCCTACGAACGCGGCGGGGCACGCAACGCTTTCGTGTCACCATCCCACGGATGAGGCCGATGCGAATCGTAGGGCGGTCGGCGTTTTTCCGCCCGCCGAAGCAGTGCACGCCAAGGCTCCCTGCGGTGGACAACGCGTAGGCGTTGTCCACCCTACGAACGCGGCGGGGCACGCAACGCATTCGTGTCACCATCCCACGGATGAGGTCGATGCGAATCGTAGGGCGGTCGGCGTTTTTTCCGGCCGCCGAAGCGGTGTGCGCCGCGGCTCCCTGCGCTGGACAACGCGTAGGCGTTGTCCACCCTACGAACTACGCACGATTTGGCAGAAGGTTTCACCCCCGCAAAAGACGGGAAATCTGCTCCATCGAGAACCCCCGATAGGCCAGGAAGCGTCCCTGGCGGGCACGTTCCTTCTGGTCACCAGGCCGTTCGCCGAAGCGCTTGCGCCAGACCTCCTCCAGCCGTTCGCCCCAGTCCTCCCCGCACTCGCCCAGCGCCTGCTCGATGGCCTCGCGCGGCAGGCCACGCTGGGCCAGCTCCTCACGGATGCGCAACGGGCCGTACCCGGCGCGGGCACGGCTGGCAATGTAGCTTTCCAGGTAGCGGGATTCGCTGAGCAGCCCTTCTTCGGCCAGGCGATCCAGGGCGACTTCGATCAGCTCGGGGGACGCGCCGCGACGGCGCAGCTTGCGTTCCAGCTCGACGCGACCATGCTCGCGTTGCGCGAGCAGGTCCATGGCGGCCCGTCGCACGGCGACGGGCGTATCCAGCACGGCGGCCATGACTCAACCGATCAGAGATCGTCCATCTCGGCCAGGTTCTCTTCGTCGGCGCTGGCCTTCAGGTTGCCCGGGGTGACCAGCAGCTGATCGCGGATGGCCTTGTCCAGCGCGTTGCGCACCTCGGGGTTGTCTTCCAGGTACTTGGCGGCGTTGGCCTTGCCCTGACCGATCTTGCTGCCCTGGTAGCTGTACCAGGCGCCGGATTTCTCCACCAGGCCAAGCTGCACACCCAGGTCGATGATCTCGCCGTTGCGGTAGATGCCCTTGCCATAGAGGATCTGGAACTCGGCCTGACGGAACGGCGGCGCCACCTTGTTCTTCACCACCTTGACGCGGGTTTCGCTGCCGATCACCTCATCGCCTTCCTTCACCGCGCCGGTGCGGCGGATGTCCAGGCGTACCGAGGCATAGAACTTCAGGGCGTTGCCGCCGGTGGTGGTTTCCGGGTTGCCGAACATCACGCCGATCTTCATGCGGATCTGGTTGATGAAGATGACCAGGCAGTTGGCGTTCTTGATGTTGCCGGTGATCTTGCGCAGCGCCTGGGAC
>DATGNS010000334.1:0-10972 GCA_035306625.1 Pseudomonas sp.
GGTGATGCGGAACTTCTCGAACTGGTAGCGCTGCTGGCCCAGATCGAAGCGCAGCTCGCCGAGGATTTCCGTGCGGGCACGCATCAGCGGCTGGTTGCTGCCGAAGAAGGCGGTGAGCTTCACCGGAATGGCGCTGCCTTCGCGGATGGCGCCGGTCTCCAGGCGAATGCTCTCGGCGCTGAACTGCTGGCCGGTCTGGGCGTCCTGGTAGCTGATGCGTGCGTCGTTGATGGTCAGGCTGTCGATGTCCAGCTTGATGGGCATGCCGGAACGGGTGGGTGCCGGCTCGGCGGGTCGGCTGTCGGCGGCTTCGCTGGTTTGCGCAGGCTTCTCGCCGGCGCCGGCCGGCTTGCCGATGTTCTCCCAGTTGCCGTGACCCTGCTCGTCGCGGCGTAGCATCAGGGACAGGCCGTCGATGCGGATGTCGCTCATCTGCACTTCGCGGCGCAGCAGGGGCAGCACGCGCACCGAAAGGCCGAGCATGCGCAGGTCGGCCAGCGGCTGCTCGGGGGTGGCGGTGCTGGTCAGGCTGGTCTGGTGCAGTTCCAGGCCGAGCCAGGGGAACAGGCTCCAGCCGATCTCACCATGGATGTTCAGCTCGAGGTTGGCCTTGTCCCGAGCCAGCTGGCGGATTTCTTCCTTGTAGTCGTTGGGATCGAAGAAATGCGTAAGCGCGAACCCGAGGCCGACGATCAGCAGCAAGAGTCCGAGCACAATCAGGCCCAGGATTTTGCCGAAGGCTTTCATGAAGATTCCCTGAATGGCGAGTGGTCTGAATGGCGAAGAAGTATACGCATTTGCCGTCGCCGGGGCAGTTGCCGGGTGCCCGGATTTGGCGCCGATCGCCTCAGCATTGCAGACCGGCTTCCGGACGGGGCGTGCGTGCCAGGCAGTAGACATCCACGCGCACCGCGCCGGCCTGGCGCAGCAGGCGGGCCAGTGCCTCGCAGGTGGCTCCGGTGGTCAGCACGTCGTCCACCAGGGCGATGTGCCGGCCCTCGACCGCGGCCCGGGGCGACAGGGCAAAGGCCTGGCGCAGGTTGCGTTGGCGGGCCCGGGCATCCAGCGCCTGCTGGGCGTCGGTTTCGAGGGGGCGCTGCAGCCAGTCCTCTTTCCAGGGAGTGTGCAGGTTGCGACCCAGCCAGCGGGCCAGCAGCGCCGCCTGGTTGAAGCCGCGCCGGCGCTGGCGTCTGCGCGCCAGCGGTACCGGTAGCAGCAGCTCGGGGCGCGGCAGGCCATTCTGATGGGCATCGAGCAGGTGTCGGGCCAGCAGTTCGCCCAGCAGTCGGCCGAACGGCCAGTTGGCCTGGTGCTTGAAGCGGGTGATCAGGGTGTCCACCGGAAAGGCGTAGCGCCAGGGCGCCTCGACACGCTGGAAGCTGGGTGTGCGGCGCAGGCATCGGCCGCAGGTCAGGTCCGGCCCGCCCAGGGGCTCCGCGCACACCCGACAGCCGGTGAGCAGCCAGGGCAGGTCGCGCTCGCAGGCGAGGCAGATGGGCAGCGGCTGGTCGCCTGGTTCGTCGCACAGCAGGCAGCTGTGGTTGCTGCGCAGCCAGTTGTAAACCTTGAATATCGATTTCGGTTGACAGCTCATTTCGCCTTCCCTAGCGTGTGCCGCACCGTGTCGCCGAACTCTAGCAGGCGCCAGAACCACAAGAAGGGAACCCCGATGAGTGCCACCGTCCGCCACGACTGGACCCTCGACGAAGTGCGCGCCCTGTTCGCGCAGCCGTTCAACGATCTGCTGTTCCAGGCCCAGCAGGTGCATCGCCAGCATTTCGATCCCAACCGCGTGCAGGTCTCGACCCTGCTGTCGATCAAGACCGGCGCCTGCCCGGAGGACTGCAAGTATTGTCCGCAGTCCGGTCACTACAACACCGGTCTGGACAAGCAGAAGCTGATGGAGGTGGAAAAGGTGCTCAAGGCGGCTGCCGAGGCCAAGGCCATCGGCTCCACGCGCTTCTGCATGGGTGCGGCCTGGAAGCATCCGTCGGCCAAGGACATGCCCTATGTGTTGAAGATGGTCGAGGGGGTGAAGGCCCTGGGCCTGGAAACCTGCATGACCCTCGGCAAGCTGACCCGCGAGCAGACCCAGGCGCTGGCCGCCGCCGGCCTGGACTACTACAACCACAACCTGGATACCTCGCCGGAGTTCTACGGCAACATCATCACGACCCGCACCTATGCCGAGCGCCTGGAAACCCTGGCCTACGTGCGCGAGGCGGGCGTGAAGATCTGCTCCGGCGGCATCCTCGGCATGGGTGAGTCGCTGGACGATCGCGCCGGCCTGTTGATCCAGCTGGCCAACCTGCCGGAGCATCCGGAGAGCGTGCCGATCAACATGCTGGTCAAGGTCCAGGGCACGCCGCTGGCCGAGGAGAAGGACGTGGATCCCTTCGACTTCATCCGCATGCTCGCCGTGGCGCGCATCATGATGCCCAGATCCCATGTGCGCCTGTCCGCCGGCCGCGAACAGATGAACGAACAGATGCAGGCGCTGGCCTTCCTGGCCGGGGCCAACTCCATCTTCTATGGCGAGAAGCTGCTGACCACCGGCAACCCGCAGGCCGACAAGGACATGCAGCTGTTCGCCCGCCTGGGCATCCAGCCCGAGGCACGCGAGGAACACGACGACGAGGTGCACCAGGCCGCCATCGAGCAGGCGCTGGTGGAGCAGCGCAACTCGCAGCTGTTCTACGACGCTGCTGCGGTCTGATGATCGCTCGGTGGGCATTGTAGAGCGGTCAAGGCAAGGCCTTGGCCGCCATGGTGGCCAACGCGGGGCGTTGACCATCCTGCGCCCGGTCGGACGGCTCTGCCGGTTCTGGGGTTTTCAATGAGTTTCGACCTTGCTTCGCGCCTCGCCGCCCGCCGCGCCGAGGATCTGTACCGCCAGCGACCGCTGCTGGCCAGCCCGCAGGGGCCCGAGGTGGTTGTTGATGGCCAGCCACTGCTGGCCTTCTGCTCCAATGATTACCTGGGCCTGGCCAGTCATCCGCAGGTGGTGCGTGCCCTGCGCGACGGCGCCGAGCGCTGGGGCGTGGGCGGCGGCGCTTCGCACCTGGTGATCGGCCACAGCGCGCCCCACCACGAACTGGAGGAGGCGCTGGCGGAATTCACCGGGCGACCCCGGGCGCTACTGTTCTCCACCGGTTACATGGCCAACCTGGCCGCCGTCACGGCGCTGGTCGGCCGGGGCGACACCGTGCTGGAAGACCGCCTCAATCACGCCTCGCTGCTGGATGCCGGCCTGCTCAGCGGCGCACGCTTCGCGCGCTACCTGCACAACGACGCGGCGAGTCTTGCCTCACGCCTGGCAAAGGCCGAGGGCAACACCCTGGTGGTGACCGACGGGGTGTTCAGCATGGACGGCGACATCGCCGACCTGCCGACCCTGAGCCGGACCGCCCGCGCCCGTGGCGCCTGGCTGATGGTGGATGACGCCCATGGCTTCGGGCCGCTGGGCGCCGCGGGCGGCGGCTGCGTGGAACACTTCGGCCTGGGCCTGGACGAGGTGCCCGTGCTGGTCGGCACCCTGGGCAAGGCCTTCGGCACCGCCGGGGCCTTCGTGGCCGGTAGCGAGGAGCTCATCGAGACGCTGATCCAGTTCGCCAGACCCTACATCTACACCACCAGTCAGCCGCCGGCGGTGGCCTGCGCCACCCTGCAGAGCCTGCGGCTGCTGCGCGAGGAAGGCTGGCGCCGCGAGCATCTGTGCCGGCTCATCGAACGCTTCCGCGCCGGCGCGGCGGCGCTGGGCCTGCAGCTCATGGACAGCCGGACGCCGATCCAGCCGCTGCTGGTCGGCGACAGCCAGCGCGCCATGCAATTGTCCGCGAAGCTGCGTGAGCGGGGCCTGCTGGTCGGCGCCATCCGCCCGCCCACCGTGCCGGCCGGCACGGCGCGGCTGCGCATCACCCTGACCGCCGCCCATGACGAGGCGCAGGTGGATCGGCTGCTGGAAGGGCTGGAGCAGGCCTGGCGGGAGCTGGGCGATGCATGAACGACTGATCCTGTTGCCCGGCTGGTCCTGTCCGGCCGACCTCCTGGAGCCGCTGGCGGCCGCGCTGCGCGTGCGGGCCGGGAAGGGGCTGGCCGTCGAACTTGCGGAGCTGCCGGCGCTGGCCGACTGGCGGCAATGGCTGGACGAACTGGACGCGCGCCTGCCGGCGGACTGCTGGCTGGGCGGCTGGTCGCTGGGCGGCATGCTGGCGGCACAACTGGCCGTGCGGCGTGGCGAGCGCTGTCGCGGGCTGGTCACCCTGGCCAGCAATGCCTGCTTCGTGCGCCGGAATGACTGGCCCGCTGCCATGCCGGTGGAACAGTTCGGCGACTTTCGTGATGCCGTGGCTGCGACGCCCGCCGCAGCGCTGAAGCGTTTCGACCTGCTGGTGGTGCGCGATGCGCAGGATCCCCGGCCGCTGGCCCGGCGGCTGGCGAGCCGCGCGGCACTGCCGCCCACCGACGTGCTGCTCGCCGGGCTGGAATGCCTGGCGCAACTGGATCTGCGGGCCGGGCTGCGCGCCTGGTCGGGGCCGCAGCTGCACCTGCTGGGCGAACGGGATGCGCTGGTGCCCGGTGTGGTGGCGGAAGCCCTGCGCGAGCAGTGGCCAGGGGCGCGGGTGGAATTGCTGGACAGCGCCAGCCATGCCCTGCCGCTGAGCCACGCCGAGACGATCGCCGCCCTTATTCACACCTATATGAAGGAGGTCCAGCGATGATGCCCGACAAGACCCTGGTCGCCGCCTCCTTTTCCCGCGCCGCGAGCAGTTACGACGCGGCGGCCGAACTGCAGCGTCAGGTCGGCGGACAGTTGCTGGACAGCCTGCCGCCTGACTGCGCGCCGGCGCGCTGGGTGGATCTGGGCTGCGGCACCGGCCATTTCGCCCGGCAGCTGGCCGCCCGTCATCCGCAGGCTGAAGGGCTGGCGCTGGATATCGCCGAGGGCATGCTGCGCCATGCCCGGCTGCTGGGTGGCGCCCGGCACTTCGTCGCTGGCGACGCCGAGGCGCTGCCCCTGCGCACGGAAAGCTGCGACCTGATCTTCTCCAGCCTGGCGCTGCAGTGGTGTGCCGACCTGGGAAGCGTGCTGCGGGAGGCGCGGCGCGTGCTGCGACCCGGCGGCGTGCTGGCCTTTTCCAGCCTGCTGGAAGGCACCCTGGATGAGCTGCGCCAGAGCTGGCGGCAGGTCGACGAGGGCGTGCATGTCAATCGCTTCCGGCGGCTGGAGGATTACCGGAGTCTGTGCGCTGCCAGCGGCCTGACCCTGCGTACCCTGGAACAGCGGCCCATGGTGCTGCACTTTCCCGATGTGTTTTCCCTGAGCCGCGAACTCAAGGGACTGGGTGCCCACAATCTCAACCCGGGCCGGCCGCTTGGGCTCACCGGCCGGCGCCGCCTGCGCACCCTGGCCCAGGCCTACGAGCGCTTCCGCCAGCCGCAGGGGCTGCCGGCCACCTACCAGGTGGTGCTGGTGGTGCTGGAGAAGGGCGCATGAAGCGGGCCTTCTTCGTGACCGGCACCGATACCGATATCGGCAAGACCACCGTCGCCGCCGGCCTGCTGCATGCCGCGCGCCTGCGCGGCCTGAGCACCGCGGCGGCCAAACCGGTGGCGTCCGGCTGCGAGCCCACTTCGGCGGGATTGCGCAACGGCGACGCCCTGGCCCTGCAGGCCGAGTGTCAGCCACCGCTGCCTTACGAACTGATCAATCCCTTCGCCTTCGCGCCGCCCATCGCGCCCCATGTCGCCGCACGGGAAGCCGGCATGGCGCTCGACGTGCCGCAGCTGGCCACCGCCGTGCGGCGAGTGCTGGCGCGGGGCGCCGACCTGACGCTGGTGGAGGGCGCTGGCGGCTGGCGTGTGCCGCTGTCGGACAGCGCCGACCTGGCGGATCTGGCCGTGGCCCTGCGGATGCCGATCATCCTGGTGGTGGGCCTGCGCCTGGGCTGCCTGAATCACGCCCTGCTGACCGCCGAGGCGATTCGCGCCGACGGTCTGCGCCTGGCGGGCTGGGTCGCCAATGAGGTGGACCCGGGCATGGCACGCAGGGAGGAAAATCTGCAAGAGTTGAACGTGCGACTGGGAGCGCCCTGCCTGGGCCGCGTGCCCCGCCTGCCATGCGCGGAAGCCGCGCGGGTGGCGCCTTGCCTGGACCTGGAGGCGCTGTTGGACGACGGGTGATCCGAATCGCGGCTTGACGGGCGCACTTGACAAGGAAAGGGGCTAAACGTAAGTTTCAAACAACTGTTTGAGCGTGCGTGGTTGTGTCGCAGCTCCCACTCCAAGAAGAACCTACTGCTGAGGTTTACCGCAATGCCCGAATACAAGGCCCCCTTGCGCGACATCCGTTTCGTTCGTGACGAGCTGCTCGGCTATGAAGCCCACTACCAGAGCCTGCCCGGTTGCGAAGATGCCACCCCGGACATGGTCAATGCCATCCTCGAGGAAGGCGCCAAGTTCTGTGAAGAGGTGATTGCTCCGCTGAACCGCGTGGGCGACCAGGAGGGCTGCAAGTGGTCCCCCGAAGGCGTCACCACTCCCACCGGCTTCAAGGAAGCCTATCAGCAGTTCGTGGAAGGTGGCTGGCCGAGCCTGGCCCATGACGTGGAACACGGCGGCCAGGGCCTGCCGGAGTCCCTGGGCATGACCATCAGCGAGATGGTCGGCCAGGCCAACTGGGCGTGGGGCATGTACCCGGGTCTGTCCCATGGCGCCATGAACACCCTGAGCGCCCACGGCACCGAAGAGCAGAAGTCCGTCTACCTGACCAAGCTGGTTTCCGGCCAGTGGACCGGCACCATGTGCCTGACCGAGCCGCACTGCGGCACCGACCTGGGCATCCTGCGCACCAAGGCCGAGCCCCAGGCCGACGGCTCCTACAAGGTGACCGGCACCAAGATCTTCATCTCCGCCGGCGACCACGACATGGCCGAGAACATCGTCCACATCGTGCTGGCTCGCCTGCCCGATGCCCCGGCGGGCACCAAGGGCATCTCCCTGTTCATCGTGCCGAAGTTCCTGCCCAACGCCGCAGGCGAAGTGGGCGAGCGCAACGCCGTGCACTGTGGTTCCCTCGAGCACAAGATGGGCATCCACGGCAACGCCACCTGCGTGATGAACTTCGACGGCGCCACCGGCTTCCTGATCGGCCCGCCGAACAAGGGCCTGAACTGCATGTTCACCTTCATGAACACCGCGCGCCTGGGCACCGCCCTGCAGGGCATCGCTCACGCCGAGATCGCCTTCCAGGGCGCCATCACCTACGCCCGCGAGCGTCTGCAGATGCGTTCCCTGAGCGGTCCTAAGGCTCCGGACAAGGCTGCCGACCTGATCATCGTGCACCCTGACGTGCGTCGCATGCTGCTGACCATGAAGGCGTTCGCCGAAGGCAACCGCGCCATGCTGTACTTCGCCGCCAAGCAGGTGGACATCGTGCAGCGCAGCCAGGACGAGGAGCAGCGCAAGGCCGCCGATTCCCTGCTGGCCTTCCTGACCCCGATCGCCAAGGCCTTCATGACCGAAACCGGTTTCGAAGCCGCCAACCACGGCGTGCAGGTGTTCGGTGGTCACGGCTTCATCGCCGAGCACGGCATGGAGCAGAACGTGCGTGACAGCCGCATCTCCTGCCTGTACGAAGGCACCACCGGCGTGCAGGCCCTCGACCTGCTGGGCCGCAAGGTGCTGATGACCCAGGGCGAGGCGCTGAAGGGCTTCACCAAGATCGTCCACAAGTTCTGCCAGGCCAACGAAGGCAACGAGGCGATCAAGCACCTGGTTGGTCCGCTGGCGCAGATCAACAAGGAGTGGGGCGAGATCACCATGAAGATCGGCATGGCCGCCATGAAGGATCGCGAGGAAGTCGGTGCCGCCTCGGTGGACTACCTGATGTACTCCGGTTACGCCTGCCTGGCCTACTTCTGGGCCGACATGGCACGCGTCGCCGCCGAGAAGCTGGCTGCCGGCACCAGCGAGGAAGGCTTCTACAAGGCCAAGCTGCAGACCGCTCGCTTCTACTTCGAGCGTATCCTGCCGCGCACCCGCGGCCTGGTTGCCACCATGCTGTCCGGTGCCGACAACCTGATGGAAATCGCCGACGAGGACTTCGCGCTCGGCTACTGATAGCCCCGTCGCTGACGTCCTGTACCGCATCCGCCGGGCCTTGTGCCCGGCGGTTTCGTTTCTGGCGCCGGAAAAGTGACGGACTGGCCACCATGGCCGGAATGCCCGCATAATGGCCGGTGCCCTACAGATCGAAGCGAGGCCGCTTTGCCGAACCTATCCGCCTACCGAGTTGGTCATTTTCTGCCCTATGCACTGATGATCCTGACCGGCATTCTGCTCAGCTGGTGGCAGAACGCGGACGGTTTCCTCGCTCCGCTGCTGGAAGTGCTGCCCACGCTGCTGGCCGTGCTCGGCACGGCGCTGTGCGTGTTCTATGGCCGCATGCGCCAGGCCACGCTGCTGGTGGTGGTGTATCTGGCCTACCTCGCCCTCAACGGCGATGTGGTGCACTTTCGCGAGCATGGCTCCATCCGCGACGTCCAGCAGGCCTCGCTGGCGTTTCACCTGACCAGCGTGCTGCTGCCGCTGCTGTATGGTCTGTACGGGTTCTGGGAGGAGCGCGCGCAGCTGCTGCAGGACCTGGTGGCCCGTGGCGCCGTGCTGGTGGCGGTGCTCGGCGTGGCCGTGGGCATGGCCTACCGCTACCCCGAGCCGCTGCTGCAGTGGCTCAGCCTGGTGCACTGGCCGCTGCTGCATGGCCAGTGGATGAAGCTGGTGCAGCTGGCCTATCCGTTGTTCCTCGCGGCCTTCCTCCTGCTGCTGTGGCAGTACCTGCGCCATCCGCGTGTGCTGCATGCCGCGCAGCTGGCCGGCGTGCTCGGACTGTTCTGGATGCTGCCGGAAATCTTCGCCTATCCCTACGCGCTGGCGACCATGACCAGCATGGTGCTGCTGGCGCTGATGGCCGCGGTGGCCCACGAGGCCTACCAGATGGCCTTCCTCGACGAGCTGACCGGCCTGCCGGGGCGGCGAGCCCTCAACGAGCGTCTCAGCCGCCTGGGCCGCAACTACGTGATCGCCATGACCGACGTCGATCACTTCAAGAAATTCAACGACACCTACGGCCACGACGTGGGTGATGACGTGCTGCGCATGGTGGCCAGCCAGCTGCGCAAGGTCACCGGCGGCGGCACGGCCTACCGCTACGGTGGCGAGGAGTTCACCGTGCTGTTCCCGGGCAAGAGCCTGGAGCACTGCCTGCCGCACCTGGAAGTGCTGCGCCGCAACATCGAGCACTACCAGATGGCCCTGCGCGATCAGCAGAACCGTCCGGAGGACGCGGCCCGTGGACGTCAGCAGCGGGGCAAGGGCGCGGCCGGCGGCTTCGTGTCGGTCACCATCAGCATCGGCGTGGCCGAGCGCAGCGCCGAGCAGCGCGAGCCGGAGGAGGTCATCAAGGCTGCCGACGAGGCGCTCTACAAGGCCAAGGCAGCGGGACGCAACTGCGTCGTGTCCCACGAGCAGAAGAGCGGGCGCGCGGCCAGCCGGCGCAAGGTTGCGGCGCGACCGTGACGGACTTAATGGTCACGAACTGACGCTACATGTCTTTTCAGTTGTTCGTATAGACTCGAGTTTTCTTCGTTCCCGGCCTTTGCGGTCATCGTTGAATCGAGGTTTACATGGCTGATTACCAAGCGCCCCTGCGTGACATGCGTTTCGTCCTCAACGAGGTTTTCGACGTAGCCAACCTGTGGAGTGAACTGCCCGGCCTGGCCGAGGTGATCGATGGCGAGACCGCCATGGCCGTGCTGGAAGAGGCCGGCAAGGTGATCGCCGGCAGCATCGCTCCGCTCAACCGCAGCGGCGACGAGGAAGGCTGCAGCTGGAACGACGGCGTGGTGAAGACCCCGGCCGGCTTCGTCGAGGCCTACCAGGCCTATGCGCAGGGCGGCTGGGTGGGCGTCGGCGGCGACCCGCAGTACGGCGGCATGGGCATGCCCAAGGTGATCGGCGCCCAGGTCGAGGAAATGGTCAACTCCGCCAACCTGTCCTTCGGCCTGTACCCGATGCTCACCGCCGGCGCCTGCCTGGCGCTCAACTCCCACGCCAGCGAAGAGCTCAAGCAGAAGTACCTGCCGAACATGTACGCCGGCGTGTGGGCCGGCTCCATGTGCCTGACCGAGCCCCATGCCGGTACCGACCTGGGCCTGATCCGCACCAAGGCCGAGCCCCAGGCCGACGGCACCTACAAGGTCACCGGCACCAAGATCTTCATCACCGGCGGCGAGCACGACCTGACCGAGAACATCATTCACCTGGTGCTGGCCAAGCTGCCGGACGCGCCGGCCGGCTCCAAGGGCATCTCCCTGTTCCTGGTGCCCAAGGTGCTGGTCAACGAGGACGGCAGCCTGGGTGCGCGCAACAGCGTGTCCTGCGGCTCCATCGAGCACAAGATGGGCATCAAGGCCTCGGCCACCTGTGTGATGAACTTCGACGGCGCCACCGGCTGGCTGGTGGGTGAGGTCAACAAGGGCCTGGCGGCCATGTTCACCATGATGAACTACGAGCGCCTGGGCGTGGGCATCCAGGGCCTGGCGCTGGGCGAGCGTTCCTACCAGAGCGCCATCGAGTACGCCCGCGAGCGCCTGCAGAGCCGCGCGCCGACCGGCCCGGCGGCCCAGGACAAGGCTGCCGACCCGATCATCGTGCATCCGGACGTGCGCCGCATGCTGCTGACCATGAAGGCCCTGAACGAGGGCGGTCGCGCCTTCTCCACCTACGTGGCCGTGCAGCTGGACATCGCCAAGTACAGCGAAGACCCCACCGCCCGCAAGCGCGCCGAGGACATGGTGGCTCTGCTCACCCCGGTGGCCAAGGCGTTCCTGACCGACATGGGCCTGGAAACCACCGTGCATGGCCAGCAGATCTTCGGCGGCCACGGCTTCATCCGCGAGTGGGGCCAGGAGCA
>DATGNS010000335.1:0-2244 GCA_035306625.1 Pseudomonas sp.
TGGCTGTCCAGGGTGCGCTCGGCGCCCTGCAGCTCCTCCAGCAGCGCCATCAGCTGCTCGTGGGGCAGCCTCTCCTCCTGGGCGCGCATGATCTTGGGGTGGGAGGTGCCCACCACGTTGTCGCCGATCAGCAGCTCCTCATAGAGCTTCTCGCCGGGGCGCAGGCCGCTGAAGACGATCTCGATATCCCCCTCCGGGCTCTTCTCGTCCTTCACCTCCAGGCCGGTGAGCTGCACCATGCGCCGGGCCAGGTCGACGATCTTCACCGGGTCGCCCATGTCGAGCACGAACACATCGCCGCCCTCCGCCATGGAGCCGGCCTGGATCACCAGCAGCGCCGCCTCGGGGATGGTCATGAAGAAGCGGGTGATCTCCGGGTGGGTCACGGTAACGGGGCCGCCCTGCTCGATCTGGCGCCGGAAGAGCGGCACCACGGAACCGCTTGAGCCCAGCACGTTGCCGAAGCGCACCATGGAGAAGATGGTGCGGTGGCCCTCCTTCAGGGCGTAGCGAGTGGCCAGGTCCTGCAGCACCAGCTCCGCCATGCGCTTGGTGGCCCCCATCACGTTGGTGGGGCGCACCGCCTTGTCGGTGGAGATCAGCACGCAGCGCTCCACGCCGAGCCAGGCGGCGCTCTCCGCCACCACCCGGGTGCCGTGAACATTGTTGCGCACCCCTTCCAGCACGTTGTTCTCGACGATGGGCACGTGCTTGTAGGCCGCGGCGTGGTAGAGGGTCTGCACGCCGTAGTGGCGGATGGCGGCCTCCACCCGGTTGCGGTCGCACACGTTGCCGAGCAGCGGCACGATGGGGAAGCTCTCGCCCATCTCCGCCTGCAGCGCCTGGAGCTCCTGTTCGATGGCATAAAGGCCGAACTCGCTGATCTCGAAGAGCACCAGGGTGGCCGGGGCGCCGCGCATCACCTGCCGGCACATCTCACTGCCGATGGAGCCCCCGGCGCCGGTCACCATCACCACCTTGCCGCGGATACTGGCGTCCAGCAGCTCGTTGCGCGGCGGCACCGGGTCACGGCCCAGCAGGTCCTCCAGCTCCACCTCGCGCAGCTGTTCCACGCTCGCCTCGCCGGAGACGATCTCCGGCATGGAGGGCACCGTCTGCACGTGGATGGTCTGCTCGCTGAGGCGGTCCAGCGCCCGCTTGCGCTGGGCCTTGGTGGCGGTGGGCATCGCCAGCAGCACCCGGCTGATGCCCAGCTCACGGGCCACGCTGCCGAAGGCCTCGGGCTTGAAGACCTTCACCCCCTTGATGGTGCTGCCCCACAGGGTCTCGTCATCATCCAGGAAGGCCGCCACGTAGAACTCGCGCCCGCTGGCCAGCGCCAGGGCCAGCTGGGCACCGGCGCCCCCGGCTCCGTAGATCGCCACCGGCTCCTTCTCGGTGTAGTGGCGAATCAGCCACTGGTAGTAGCTGCGCACCAGCAGCCGGGTGCCGCCCACGTAGACCAAGGTAACCAGCGCGAAGTTGACCGGCACCGAACGCGGGAACTGCTCCCAGCCGAAGAAGTAGGCCGCGGCCCAGAGGATCAGGGCCAGCAGCAGCGAGCCCTTCACCACGGCCCACAGCGCCTGGGGGCCCATGAAGCGCACCACGGCACGGTAGAGCCCCAGCCGGGCGAAGACGAACACGCCCAGCATCGGCACCACCAGGAAGAGCCACCAGTAGGGTTCGATGTAGCGGTGGGGCCACCACTCGGCGAAGCGCAGCGCATAGGCGGACCACAGCGCCAACGGCAGCGCCACCAGGTCCGCCCCGATCATCACCAGCCGCTTCTTGCCGCGGCTCAGCTGGGCCACCGAACGGTGCATGCCTTCCTGTTTCGTCATGAGCTTTCCCTGTTCATTCCTGGCGCCACTCCCGGCGAGGCCTCAATCGCTGCCGAAGAGGTCCCGGGTGTAGACCTTCTCCGCCACATCCGCCAGCTCCTCGGCCATGCGGTTGGTGAGGATAACATCCGAGAGCGCCTTGAAGGCCTCGAGGTCGCGCATCACCCGGGAGCCGTAGAACTCTTCCTCCTTGAGCACCGGCTCGTAGACCACCACCTCGATGCCCTTGGCCTTGATGCGCTTCATCACGCCCTGCATGGCGCTGGCGCGGAAGTTGTCGGAACCGGACTTCATGATCAGCCGGTAGACCCCCACCACCTTCGGCCGCCGGGCCAGCACCTGTTCGGCAATGAAATCCTTGCGGGTGCGGTTGGCATCCACGATGGCGCGAATCAGGTTG
>DATGNS010000336.1:0-6051 GCA_035306625.1 Pseudomonas sp.
TGACCTCCGCCGGCTACTTCGCGCAGATGAGCCTGCCGCTGGCACTGATCTGCATCGGCGCCACCCTGTCCCTGGCCTCGCTGCGGGAGAGCGGCGGCACGGCCATGAGTTCCAGTCTGATGAAGATGGTCTGGCTGCCGGCCCTGTCCACCCTGGGTGCCTGGGTGCTGGGCTTTCGCGGGCCGGAGCTGGGCATCCTGTTCCTCTACTTCGCCAGCCCCACCGCCGCCGCCAGTTTCGTGATGGCCAAGGCGGTGGGCTCCAACTATCAGTTGGCGGCAGCGATCATCGTGATGACCACCCTGATGGCGGTGCTCAGCACCAACCTGGGGCTGTTCGTGCTGCAGTGGGGCGGTTGGATCTAGCCGGGGGGACGGCAGTCCCAGGTGGTCAACGCTGTGCGTTGGCCACCTGGCAGGGCAGGTTGTCGGCGTGACGGCGGCGAAGGCGCCATCACGGGGTTCCTATTTCTTCTTGTGGGCGTCCTTGGGCAGCCTGACCACTCGGCTGTCCGAATAGATGTCGTGCCAGGTGCGCTTCTGCCTGTCCCACAGCTGCCAGAGGAAGCCCAGGCCGAAGAACAGCCAGGAGCCGATGGCCACCACGAAGCGCAGCAGTGCCTGCCAGAGGTCGATGGCCGAGCCGTCGGGGTTCTGTACGCGGATGCCCCAGACCTGCATGCCGAGGGTCTGGCCGTTCCAGGTCCAGAACTTGGCGAAGAAGCCGAACAGGCTGAACAGCAGCAGGGTGGCCAGGATGGGGTCGCGGTCCAGCGCGCCGGCCTCGGCCAGCTGCCTGAGCTGGTCGCCGCCGTGGATCAGGCGCAGCACGCCCTGCTGGTAGAGCAGGGTTACCACCATCACCAGCGCCACGCAGAGCAGGAAGTCATAGAAGATTGCCGCCAGGCGACGAATGAAGCTGGCGGGTGGGAAGTCGCCGCTGGGCTGAAGAACGCGCTTGGGTTTTGCCATGGGAAAGCTCGCCGGAAAAAACGACCGCCATTCTAGGCATTCGGGTCGTCCCTTTGCGAGCGGCCCGGTGCTCCGGCCCAGGCGGCCGGGCACAAAAAAGCCCCCGATGTTTCCATCGGAGGCTCTCGGGTATTGCGTGCTGCTTAGCCCAGGATCTGGACCTTGTCAGCCTGCATGCCCTTCTGGCCCTGGACGGCTTCGAAGGTAACCTTCTGGCCTTCCTTCAGGCTGCGGAAGCCGCTGCCTTCAATGGCACGGAAGTGCACGAACAGATCCGGACCGCTCTCGGGGGTGATGAAGCCGAAGCCCTTCTCATCGTTGAACCATTTGACGGTGCCGGTTTGACGATTCGACATGTCTTTATTTCCTTGAAACTTGAGTGGATGGCAGTCCCTGTGACAACAGGGAACTGGAACTGGTTGCAGGAGATAAGAGAAGTCGAGCGGGATGAAGCAAATCGTCAAGATCTACCGCACCAGGTCACGATTCAACAGCGACCCATGCAAACAGTGAGTGCACTCTACGGGCTTTTCGGGCAAATGCCAACCCCCCGCTCGGCACCTTTTTGAGACGGCCGGAATGCTCCGGGAAAAAAGCTGAAACCAGGGCCGTCGAGGCGGTCTTAGCGGGGTCGAGACTTGACGCGGAGGGCGGACGGGCGGGCCCGGCCGAGGGGAAGAGCATTCTTCTTGTCTGATGGTGCCTTGGGAGAGACTCGAACTCTCACGTTGTCGCCAACGGCGGATTTTGAATCCGCTGCGTCTACCGATTCCGCCACCAAGGCAATGGGCGCGCAGTATAGGGAGGGCAAACGGACCGGTCAATCGGCGCACGTGGTCAGTTCCGGGCAGATTCGGTAAGCTTTGCGGCCCTGCAAGACGGCTTTGACATGCGCGTTTCCGACTTTCATTTCGATCTTCCCGATACCCTCATCGCCCGCCACCCCCTGGCGCAGCGCCGCGCCAGCCGGCTGCTGGTGCTGGACGGTGCCAGCGGCGCCCTGGCGCATCGCCAGTTCGCCGATCTGCTCGGCTACCTGCGCCCGGGCGACCTGATGGTGTTCAACAATACCCGGGTGATTCCCGCTCGTCTGTTCGGCCGCAAGGATACCGGCGGACAGGTGGAAATCCTCATCGAGCGGATACTCGACGAGCGGCGGGCGCTGGCCCATGTGCGCGCCAGCAAGTCGCCCAGGCCGGGCAACCGGATCCTGCTGGAGGATGGCAGCCAGGCGGAAATGCTGGCCCGCCATGAGGCTCTGTTCGAGCTGGGCTTCGAGCAGTCGCTGCTGCCGCTGCTGGAGCGCATCGGCCACATGCCGCTGCCTCCTTATATAGACAGGCCGGACGATGCCGCCGATCGCGAGCGCTACCAGACCGTGTACGCCCAGCGGGCCGGCGCCGTGGCCGCGCCGACTGCAGGTCTGCATTTCGACGAGCCCCTGCTGCAGGCGATCCGCGAGATGGGTGTGGAAACCGCCTTCGTCACCCTGCATGTGGGGGCCGGCACCTTCCAGCCGGTGCGCGTCGAGCGCATCGAGGATCACCACATGCACCGGGAATGGCTGGAAGTTGGCCAGGATGTGGTGGATGCGGTGACCGCCTGCCGGGCGCGGGGTGGACGGGTGATCGCGGTGGGCACCACCAGCGTGCGCTCGCTGGAAAGCGCGGCGCGCGACGGCGAGCTCAAGCCCTTCGCCGGCGACACCGACATCTTCCTGTACCCCGGCAAGCCCTTCCATGTGGTGGATGCCCTGGTCACCAATTTCCACCTGCCCGAGTCCACGCTGCTGATGCTGGTCTGCGCCTTCGCCGGTTACCCGGAAACCATGGCGGCCTACCGCGTGGCGGTGGAGCAGGAGTATCGCTTCTTCAGTTACGGTGATGCCATGTTCATCACCCGCAACCCGGCGCCGCGCGCTCCCGAGGACCGCTCATGAACCGTACCTGTCACATGCAATTCGAGGTGCTGGCCACCGAGGGCAAGGCCCGTCGCGGGCGGCTGACGTTTCCGCGCGGCACCGTGGAAACGCCGGCCTTCATGCCGGTGGGCACCTATGGCACGGTGAAGGGCATGCTGCCGCGGGACATCGAGGCCATCGGCGCCGAGATCATCCTCGGCAATACTTTCCACTTGTGGCTGCGCCCGGGCACCGAGGTCATCAAGGCCCATGGTGACCTGCATGACTTCATGCAGTGGAAGGGGCCGATCCTCACCGATTCCGGCGGCTTCCAGGTGTTCAGTCTGGGCGAGATGCGCAAGATCAAGGAGGAGGGCGTGTACTTCTCCTCGCCCGTGGACGGCGCCAAGGTATTCATGGGGCCCGAGGAATCCATGCAGGTGCAGCGCGACCTGGGCTCGGACATCGTGATGATCTTCGACGAATGCACGCCGTACCCGGCCGATCACGACACCGCGCGCCGTTCCATGGAGCTGTCGCTGCGCTGGGCGAGGCGCTCCAGGGTGGCCCACGGCGACAACCCGGCGGCGCTGTTCGGCATCATCCAGGGCGGCATGCACGAAGACCTGCGCCTGCGCTCCCTGGAGGGCCTGATGGAGATCGGCTTCGACGGTCTGGCCATCGGCGGGCTGTCGGTGGGCGAACCCAAGGAGGAGATGATCCGCGTGCTGGACTTCCTGCCGCCGCACATGCCGGCCGACAAGCCGCGCTACCTGATGGGCGTCGGCAAGCCGGAGGATCTGGTGGAGGGCGTGCGCCGTGGCGTGGACATGTTCGACTGCGTGATGCCGACCCGCAACGCCCGCAACGGCCATCTGTTCGTCACTGGCGGCGTCATCAAGATCCGCAACGCGGTGCATCGTCATGACACCTCGCCGCTGGACCCGGACTGCGACTGTTACACCTGCAAACACTTCTCCCGCGCCTACCTGCATCATCTGGACAAATGCGGGGAAATGCTGGGAAGCATGCTGAATACCATCCACAACCTGCGCTACTACCAGCGCCTGATGGCCGGTTTACGCGATGCCATTCAACAGGGTACATTGGCCGCCTTTGTCGATGCCTTCTATGCCCGCCGAGGTCTGCCGACCCCGCCGCTGGACTGAACAATTCCTAGAAAAATCCCCTTCAACAGGAGTGTTACATGAGCTTTTTCATTCCCGCCGCCTACGCCCAGGCCGCTCCGGGCGCTGCCGCTCCGGGTTCCGACATGATGGGCATCCTGATGCTCGTCGGCTTCGTGGTCATCTTCTACCTGATGATCTGGCGTCCGCAGGCCAAGCGTGCCAAGGAGCACAAGAACCTGCTGGCCGGCCTGCAGAAGGGCGATGAAGTGGTTACCGGTGGCGGCATCACCGGCAAGGTGGTCAAGGTTGCCGACGATTTCGTGGTGCTGGAAGTGGCCGACAATGTCGAGCTGAAGTTCCAGAAGGCCGCCATCGTGGCTGCCCTGCCCAAGGGCACGCTGAAGGCCATCTGATCCACCCGGGTGGCGCCGCCGGGAAAGGCACGCGTTGCGCATCTGCTTTCGTCCCGTCCGGGGCCGCCCGTCAAGGCTTCACGAGAACATATCCAGCGGGGCGCCCAGGCGCCCCGCTCTTTGAGCGGGCGGCGTCATGCTGAACAAATATCCCCTGTGGAAATATCTGCTGATCATCGCGGTCCTGGCCCTCGGCCTGGTGTATTCCGCGCCCAACCTGTACCCCGATGACCCTTCGATCCAGATCACCGGCACCAGCGCGGCGCTGCGTATCGACGAGGCCACGGTGGAGAAGGCGGCCCAGGCGCTGCAGGCGGCCGGCATCACGGTCAAGGCCAGCGAAATCACCGAGCGTGGCGGGCTGCTGCGTCTGACTCAGCTGGCGGACCAGCTGCCGGCCAAGGACATCGTGCGCAGGGCCCTGGGGGATGAGTACGTGGTGGCCCTCAACCTGGCGCCGACCACCCCCGACTGGCTGCGCAGTATCGGCGCCTCGCCCATGAAGCTGGGCCTGGACCTGTCCGGTGGCGTGCACTTCCTGCTCGAAGTGGACATGGACAAGGCGGTCGACGCACGCCTGAAGGTCTACGAGGGCGAGGTCAAGAGCCTGCTGCGCAAGGAGCGGGTCCGTTACCGCAGTCTTGCCGGTGGCGACAACTCCTTCCAGCTGGGCTTCACCGACAGCGAATCGCTGACCAGGGCTCAGAGCCTGATCCGCCGGAATTTCAACGACTTCGAAGTGACCAGCAGCGTGCGCAACCAGCTGCAGGTGCTCAATGTCGCGCTGACCGCGGCCACCCTGGCCGATATCCGCGAATACTCCATCAAGCAGAACCTCACCACTGTGCGCAACCGCGTAAACGAGCTGGGTGTGGCCGAGCCGCTGGTGCAGCGCCAGGGCGCCAACCGTATCGTGGTCGAGCTGCCGGGCGTGCAGGACACCGCCGAGGCCAAGCGTATCCTCGGCAAGACCGCCAGCCTGGAATTCCGCCTGGCCGCCGAGCCGGACGCGCCGCGCGCCACCACCGAGGTGTTCGAGTTTCGTGAGGAAGGTCGCGCGCCGGTAGCCCTGGAGCGCAGCGTGATCATCACCGGTGACCAGGTGACCGACGCCCAGGCCAGCTACGACGAAAACGGTCGCCCGCAGGTGAACATCCGTCTCGACGGTCACGGCGGCGAGCTGATGAACCGCGCCACCCGCAACAGCGTGGGTCGCAGCATGGCGGTGCTGTTCATCGAGCAGCGCCCGGTGACCCGCTACGTCAAGGAAATGGTCGATGGCGTCGAGCAGGAAGTGATGGTGCAGAGCTTCCGCGAGGAGAAGCAGATCATCTCCCTGGCCACCATCCAGTCGCCGCTGGGCAGCCAGTTCCGCATCACCGGCCTCGACGGCCAGGGCGAGTCCTCCGAGCTGGCCCTGCTGCTGCGCGCCGGTGGCCTGGCCGCACCCATGTACTTTGCCGAGGAGCGCACCATCGGCCCGAGCCTGGGCGCCGAAAATATCGCCAAGGGTATCGAGTCCACCTGGTGGGCGCTGATCCTGGTGTCGCTGTTCGTCATCGTCATCTACAAGTTCTTCGGGGTGCTGGCCACCATCGCCCTGGCGTTCAACCTGGTGCTGCTGGTCGGTCTGATGT
>DATGNS010000337.1:0-20209 GCA_035306625.1 Pseudomonas sp.
CGGGCGATGTTGTTCACGTCCGGATAGGGCTGCAGCTGTTCCATCTGCAGATCCACCATGATCTGCGGCTGTGGCGGAACACTGATGCCCTGAAGGATGCTGCGAAGCTTCTCTTCGGTGATTTCAGGTGACATGACGGTATCCGACGGCTGAATTGCCGGCATTTTATCCCCAGCGCGCGAGGAAGGTCCCGGTCTGATGTTGCTGAATGATGCGCCATAGATTCGCAGCCAGGCCCTATAATGCCCGCCCCCCAACCGGAGCGCCGTCATGACCCTGCCCAGCCTACGTCTCAAAGCCAACGCCGACCGCCGTCTGCGCGCCGGCCACCTGTGGGTCTACAGCAACGAGGTGGACGTGGCGGCCACCCCGCTGAACGGCTTCCAGCCGGGCGACCAGGCCATCCTGGAAATGGCCAATGGCAAGGCGCTGGGCATCGTCGGCGTCAGCCCCAACAACCTGATCTGTGCTCGCCTGCTGTCCCGCGACACCGGCCATGCGCTGGACAAGTCGCTGCTGGTGCACCGCATCCAGGTGGCGCTGAGCCTGCGCGAGCGCCTGTTCGATCAGCCCTGCTATCGGCTGGTGTACGGCGATTCCGACTTCCTGCCGGGCCTGGTGGTGGACCGCTTCGGCGATCACCTGGTGGTGCAGCTGGCCAGCGCCACGATGGAGCGCCAGAAGGACGCGGTGGTCGAGGCGCTGGTGCAGGTGCTCAAGCCGCGCGGCATCCTGTTCAAGAACGACTCCGCCGCCCGCGACGCCGAGGGGCTGGAGCGCTACGTGGACACCGCCTTCGGCGCGGTGCCCGAGTGGGTCGACCTGGAGGAGAACGGCGTGAAGTTCCAGGCCCCGGTGCAGGCGGGCCAGAAGACCGGCTGGTTCTACGATCACCGCCTGAACCGCGCGCGCCTGGCCGGCTACGTGCAGGGCAAGCGCGTGCTCGACCTGTTCAGCTACATCGGCGGCTGGGGCGTGCAGGCCGCCGCCTTCGGCGCCAGCGAGGTGTTCTGCGTGGACGCCTCGGCCTTCGCCCTGGACGGGGTGGAGCGCAACGCCGCACTGAACGGCGTGGCCGAGAAGATCACCTGCCTGGAAGGCGATGTGTTCGCCGCGCTGAAGGAGCTCAAGGCCGCCGAGGAACGCTTCGACGTGGTGATCGCCGATCCGCCGGCCTTCATCAAGCGCCGGAAGGACATCAAGAACGGCGAGGCCGCTTATCGTCGCCTGAACGAGATGGCCATGCGCATGCTGAGCAAGGACGGCATCCTGGTCAGCGCCAGCTGCTCCATGCACCTGCCCGAGGAGGACCTGCAGAACATCCTGCTGCAGAGCGCCCGGCACCTGGACCGCAACATCCAGCTGCTGGAGCGCGGCGCCCAGGGCCCGGATCATCCGGTGCATCCGGCCATCCCGGAAACCCGCTACATCAAGAGCCTCACCTGCCGCATCCTGCCCAACGGCTGAGGGCGGCGCCGTCTGGCGCCGCTTCCATGCTCGACTAGGCTTAGGCAAAACGGATTGCTTCCGGCGGTCCGTGTGCCCGTTGCGTTGCTGTCCCACGCTGCTGTCAGGCAGGTCGCGCCGCCGGTAGCCACACAGGCGGTGACGCAGCCATGGCCAGCGGTGAGGCGTTCCTGAAGTTCTCCAACGTCAAGAAGACCTACGACCAGCAGACGCTGGTGGTGAAGGACTTCAGCCTCGAGGTGGCGCGTGGCGAGTTCATCACCCTGCTGGGCCCCTCCGGCTCCGGCAAGACCACCTGCCTGATGATGCTCGCCGGCTTCGAGGACGTGACCAGCGGCGAGATCCTCATCAACGGCCGCGACATCACCAGCATCCCGCCCTACCGCCGCAACATCGGCATGGTCTTCCAGCAGTACGCGCTGTTCCCGCACATGACCATCCGCGAGAACCTGGCCTACCCCCTCAGGCTGCGCAAGCGCCCGGCCGCCGAGGTCCGCGCCCGGGTCGACGAGTACCTGGCGCTGGTGGAGCTGCAGGGCTTCGGCGGACGCTATCCCGCGCAGCTCTCCGGCGGCCAGCGCCAGCGCGTGGCCCTGGCCCGCGCGCTGATCTTCGGCCCGGACATCGTGCTGATGGACGAGCCCCTGGGCGCGCTGGACAAGAAGCTGCGCGAGCAGATGCAGTTCGAGATCAAGCGCCTGCACAGCCAGCTCGGCTTCACGGTGATCTACGTGACCCACGACCAGACCGAGGCGCTGACCATGAGCGACCGCATCGCCGTGTTCAACGAGGGCGTGGTGCAGCAGTGCGCGCCACCCCATGTGCTCTACGAGCGTCCGGCCAACCTGTTCGTCGCCGGCTTCATCGGCGAGAGCAACCGGCTGGGCGGAATCGTCGAGGCGGTGGAAGCGGACCGGGTAAGCGTGCGCCTCGACGACGGCGCGCTGGTGCACAGCCGCCGGGCCAACCGCACGACGCCCGGCGAGCCGGCCACCGTTGCCGTGCGACCGGAGAAGCTCACCTTCACCGACCGCCTCGGAGCCGCGGCCAACCGCGTCCAGGCGCGCTTCATCGACAGCCACTACGTGGGCGAATTCATCCGTTTCCACTTCGAAACCGCCAGCGGCACGCCGCTGGTGGTCAAGAGCCTCAATGACGGCTCGACACCCCACTTGCGCGAACGGGAAGAGGTCACCCTGGCCTGGCTGCCGGAAGACAGCCAGGCCCTGGACCGACCGGCAGTCGCCACGACGCCCTGACCACCCACACGGCAAAGGAGTCATCCCATGGCCAGACCACCGTTTCACCGTTTGAATCCTCTGATCCTGAGCGCCGCGCTGGCCGGGGGCTGCGGCGTCGCGCTCGCCCAGGAATCCCTCACCGTGGTGTCCTGGGGCGGCGCCTATGGCGAGGCGCAGAAGAAACACGTCATCGAGCCATACCAGAAGGACACCGGCGTGCGGGTGCTGTTCGAGGACTACACGGGCGGTGTGGCCGAGATCAAGGCGCAGGTGGAGTCCGGGAACATCCAGTGGGACGTGGTGGACTTCGAGGTGATCGACCTGGAGCGGGCCTGTTCCGAAGGGCTGCTGGAAGAGATTCCCCGGGACATCCTGCCGCCCGGCGTGGACGGCACCCCGGCCGAGGAGGACTTCATCCCCGAGGCCCTGGCCAGCGAGTGCGCCATCGGCAATATCGTCTGGTCGGTGGTGTTCGCCTACAACGAGCGCACCATCGGCGACACCAGGCCCGCCAGCATCCAGGACTTCTTCGACACGAAGAAGATCCCCGGCAAGCGGGCGATGCGCAAGCGCCCGCAGGTCAACATGGAATGGGCACTGCTGGCCGACGGCGTGCCGCCGGCGCAGGTCTACGACGTACTGGCCACCCCGGAAGGCCAGCAGCGGGCGTTCGACAAGCTGGACAGCATCCGCAAGGACCTGGTGTGGTTCGACTCCTGGTCGCAGGCGCCGCAGCTGCTCAATGACGGCGGCGCGGTGCTGGTGCAGTCGGCCAACGGGCGCTTCTACGACTCCATCCGCCAGGAAAACAAACCCTTCGTCATCGTCTGGGACGGCCACGTCTACGACCTGGACGCCTGGGCCATCGTCAAGGGTTCGCCGAAGAAGGAGCTGGCGCTGAAGTTCATCGCCTATGCCACCGGCTCCAAGCCCCTGGCCGGCATGCCGGACATCGCCTACGGCCCGACCCGCAAGTCCTCCATGCCGCTGGCCGACCAGAGCGCCGCGCCGCACCTGCCCACCGCGCATCTGGAGAAGGGCATCCAGGCCGGCTCGGAATTCTGGGCCGACTACGGCGAATCCCTGGGCGAGAAGTTCAACGAGTGGCTGTTGCGGTAGTCCATGCCCAGTCGCAGCGCGCTCCTGCATACCCTGACCGCCGGCGAGGCCCGCCAGGCCGCCGCCGTGCGGCGGCGCAAGCGACTGCTGGCCTTCGTCTTCGTGCTGCCGCTGCTGCTGTTCATCCTGGTCAGCTTCGTGGTGCCGATCGGCAACATGCTGTGGCGCAGCCTGTACCACCCGGCGGTGGCAGAGATGATTCCGGCCACCCTGGAGCTGCTGCGCGAGTGGGACGGCCAGGGCCTGCCGAGCGAGGCGACCCTGACACGCTTCGCCACCGAGCTGAGCGTGCTCAACCGGGAGCGGCAGTCCGGACGCCTGGCCGAGGAGCTGAACCGGGCCTATGCCGGCATGTCCAGCGTGGTCAAGGCCACCGCCCGGCGCATCGGCCGGCTGGACGACGCGCAGCTGGACAGCGAGGGCGCGGCCACGCTGCTGGAGGCCCACCCCAACTGGCGCAGGACGGAAGTGTGGCGGGCCATCGAGCGGGCCGGACGGGTGTACACGTACGACTACTACCTGACGGCGCTGGATCTGGAACTGCACCACGACGAGGGCCTGCGGGTGCGCGAGGACACGCAGATCTACCTGCAGCTGTACGGCAAGACTCTCAAGCTGGCGCTGGTCATCACCCTGCTCTGCGCCCTGCTCGGCTATCCGCTGTCCTACTACCTGGCCAGCCTGCCGGAGCAGCGCGCCAACCTGCTGCTGGTGCTGGTGCTGCTGCCGTTCTGGACCTCGCTGCTGGTGCGCACCACCGCCTGGATCGCCCTGCTGCAGACCAACGGGGTGATCAACACCCTGCTGACCAGCACCGGCCTGCTCGGCGAGCCGCTGGAGATGCTCTACACCTCGTTCGCCACCGTGGTGGCCATGACCCACATCCTGCTGCCCTTCATGGTGCTGCCCATCTACAGCGTGATGCGCGGCATCGACCCCAGCTACCGGCGCGCCGCCCTGTCCCTGGGCGCCAGGCCCCTGGGCGCCTTCGTGCGTATCTACTTCCCCATGACCCTGCCGGGGCTGAGCGCCGGGGCCCTGCTGGTGTTCATCATCTCCGTGGGCTACTACATCACCCCGGCACTGGTGGGCGGCACCGACGGGCAGATGATCAGCAACCTGATCGCCTTCCACATGCAGCGCTCCAACAACTGGGAGCTGGCCGCGGCGCTGGGCTCGCTGCTGCTGGCGCTGATCCTGCTGCTCTACTGGGTGTACGACCGCCTGGTCGGCGCCAGCAACATCCGCCTGGGGTAGCCACATGAGCAGGACTCCCGCGTACTACGGCTTCTGGCACCACCTGGGTGTCTGGCTGCTGCGTCTCGGCGCCTGGCTGGTGCTGCTGTTCCTGATCCTGCCGATCCTGGTGATCGTGCCGCTGTCGTTCAACGCGGAGCCCTTCTTCAGCTTCACCGAGGGCATGGTGACGCTGCAGCCGGAAGCCTGGTCGCTGCGCTGGTACCGGGAGGTGTTCAACGATCCGCGCTGGCTGCTGGCCATTCGCAACAGCTTCATCATCGGCATCTTCGCCACCCTGGTGGCCACCGTGCTGGGCACCTGCGCGGCCCTGGGCCTGGCCCGCGACGACATGCCGGCGCGCCGCCTGATCACCGCGCTGCTGCTCTCGCCGATGATCGTGCCGCTGATCATCACCGCCGCCGGCATGTTCTTCTTCTATTCCGGCCTGGGGCTGGCCGGCACCCACGTGGGGGTGATCCTCGCCCACGCCGCGCTGGGCACGCCCTTCGTGATCATCACCGTCACCGCCGCGCTGACCGGCTTCGACTACAGCCTGGCGCGGGCGGCGCTCAGCCTGGGCGCGACGCCGCTGCGGGTGTTCTTCGACGTGATCATGCCGCTGATCCGCCCCGGGGTGATCAGTGGCGCGCTGTTCGCCTTCATCACCTCGTTCGACGAGGTGGTGGTGGTGCTGTTCCTCGCCGGACCGGCCCAGCGCACCATTCCGCGGCAGATGTTCTCGGGGCTGCGCGAGCAGATCAATCCGAGCATCCTGGCCATCGCCACCCTGCTGATCCTGGTGTCCATCGCCCTGCTGGTCAGCATCGAGCTGCTGCGCCGGCGCGCCGAGCGCCTGCGCCTGGAACCGGCCGCGTAATCGCCCAACCATCGCGCGGCTTTCACCCGCACCACTGCAGGGCTTAGAATCCCGGACATCCTGTCCAACCAGGCGGACCCGTGAGCCCAGGTCCGGTCGACGGCGATCCCGTCCGACCCCCAGGCCCAGCCCCCCGGCCAATCGTTATCGGAGATGGCCCGCGGCGCCCCGTGCTCACCCACCCGTACACAAGCGGCCGCCCGTGCCGCGCCGATTAGCCTCCAGCAGGACCCCGTCATGCCCGATTATCGCTCGAAAACCTCCACCCACGGCCGCAACATGGCCGGCGCCCGTGCCCTGTGGCGCGCCACCGGCATGAAGGACGAAGACTTCAAGAAGCCGATCATCGCCATCGCCAACTCCTTCACCCAGTTCGTGCCCGGCCACGTGCACCTGAAGGACCTGGGCCAGCTGGTCGCCCGCGAGATCGAGAAGGCGGGTGGCGTTGCCAAGGAATTCAACACCATCGCCGTGGACGACGGCATCGCCATGGGCCACGATGGCATGCTGTACTCGCTGCCCAGCCGCGAAATCATCGCCGACTCCGTGGAGTACATGGTCAACGCTCACTGCGCCGACGCGCTGGTGTGCATCTCCAACTGCGACAAGATCACCCCCGGCATGCTGATGGCGGCCCTGCGCCTGAACATTCCGGTGGTGTTCGTCTCCGGTGGCCCGATGGAAGCCGGCAAGACCAGGCTGGCCGCCCATGGCCTGGACCTGGTCGACGCCATGGTGATCGCCGCCGACAGCTCCTGCTCCGACGAGACCGTCGCGGAATACGAGCGCAGCGCCTGCCCCACCTGCGGCAGCTGCTCGGGCATGTTCACCGCCAACTCCATGAACTGCCTGACCGAGGCCCTGGGCCTGTCCCTGCCGGGCAACGGCTCCACCCTGGCCACCCACGCCGACCGCGAGCAGCTGTTCCTGCGCGCCGGCCGCCTGATCGTCGAGCTGTGCCAGCGCTTCTACGGCGAGGGCGACGACAGCGTGCTGCCGCGCTCGATCGCCAACTTCAAGGCCTTCGAGAACGCCATGACCCTGGACATCGCCATGGGCGGTTCCACCAACACCATCCTGCACCTGCTGGCCGCCGCCCAGGAGGCCGAGGTGCCGTTCGACCTGCGCGACATCGACCGGCTGTCCCGCAAGGTGCCGCAGCTGTGCAAGGTGGCGCCGAACATCCAGAAGTACCACATGGAAGACGTGCATCGCGCCGGCGGCATCTTCTCCATCCTCGGCGAACTGGCCCGCGGCGGCCTGCTGCACACCGACGTGCCCACCGTGCACAGCAAGACCATGGCCGAGGCGATTTCCAGGTGGGATATCACCCAGACCGACGATCCGGCGGTGCACGAGTTCTTCAAGGCCGGCCCGGCCGGCATTCCGTCCCAGACCGCCTTCAGCCAGAACACCCGCTGGCCGAGCCTGGACCTGGACCGCGCCGAGGGCTGCATCCGCTCCGTGGAGCACGCCTACTCCACCGAAGGCGGCCTGGCCGTGCTGTACGGCAACATCGCCGAAGACGGCTGTGTGGTGAAGACCGCCGGCGTGGATGAGTCCATCCTGGTGTTCGAAGGCACCGCCAAGGTCTACGAAAGCCAGGATGCCGCGGTGAAGGGCATCCTTGGCGACGAGGTGAAGCCGGGCGATGTGGTGATCATTCGCTACGAAGGCCCGAAGGGCGGCCCGGGCATGCAGGAAATGCTCTACCCGACCAGCTACCTGAAGTCCAAGGGCCTGGGCAAGGAATGCGCGCTGCTCACCGACGGCCGCTTCTCTGGCGGCACCTCGGGCCTGTCCATCGGCCACGCCTCGCCGGAAGCCGCGTCCGGCGGCGCCATCGGCCTGATCCAGGACGGCGACAGGCTCCTCATCGACATCCCGCAGCGCAGCATCAACCTGCTGGTGTCCGCCGAGGAGCTGGCCGCCCGGCGCGCCGAGCAGGACAGGAAGGGCTGGAAACCCGCCCAGCCGCGCGCCCGCAAGGTGTCCACCGCCCTCAAGGCCTATGCCCTGCTGGCCACCAGCGCCGACAAGGGTGCGGTGCGCAACAAGGCGATGCTGGAAGGCTGATCGCCGTCCACATGCAACAGGAAGAGCCCGGCATCCGCCGGGCTTTTCCATTTCCGGGCGGATGATCTTGTAGGCGCATCGGACGGACCGGAAAATGGTCCGCTTCGACCGCAGGCCTGCTGCCATCTGCAGCTATCCAAAGGAACTCCCATGGGCGGATCCCGCCGCTGGCTCACCCTGATCATCGTCTCCGCCGCCCTGTTCCTGGTGGTGATCGACATGACGGTGCTCTACACCGCCCTGCCCAGCCTGGCGCAGGCGCTGCACACCAGCGCCTCGGAGAAGCTGTGGATCCTCAACGCCTATTCGCTGGGCATGGCCGGGCTGATGCCGGTGTTCGGCGCGCTGGGCGATCGTCTGGGGCAGCGGCAGGTATTCGCCTTCGGCATGCTGGCGTTCGGCGCGGCGTCGCTGCTGGCGGCCTTCGCGCCCTCGGCGCAGGTGCTGATCCTGGCGCGGGCATTGCTGTCCATCGGCGGCGCGGCGATGCTGCCCGCCACGGCGGCACTGGTCCGCCTGACCTTCCATGATCCGAAGGAGCAGGCACTGGCCATCGGCATCTGGGGTTCGATCGCCTCGGGTGGCGCGGCGGTCGGTCCGCTGCTCGGCGGCTTCCTGCTGGAGCACTTCTGGTGGGGATCGGTATTCCTCATCAACGTGCCGATCATCGCCGTGGCGCTGCTCGCCACGCTGTGGCTGGTGCCGGCCTATCCCGGGCAACCCGGCCAGCGCATCGACCTGCTCAGCTGTGTGCAGAGCATGGTCGGCATGGTAGCGCTGGCGCTCGGCATCAAGGAGTTCGCCCAGCCCGAACCCAGCCTGACGCTGGCGGTGGTGGCGCTGTCCATCGGCATGCTGGGTCTGATGCTGTTCGTGCGCCGTCAGCTGCGGCTGCCCTTCCCGCTGGTCGATCTGCGCATCCTGGCCTCGCCGCCGATCGCCACCGGCATCCTGGTGGCCCTGGTGGTGTCCCTGACCCTGATCGGCTTCGAGCTGGCGCTGGTCCAGCGCCTGCAGCTGGTGCTGGACATGCGCCCGCTGGCCGCGGGCGCCTTCGTGCTGCCCATGTACCTGGGCTCCTTCGTGTCCGGGCCGCTGGCCGGCGTGGTGATCGGACGTATCGGGGTGATGCGTGTGCTGCTGACCGGTCTGCTGATGATCGTGGCGGGGCTGGTGGGCTACGTGTTCCTGCGGGACGGCGCCAGCCTCCTGCAGATTCTGGCGCTGGTGGCCTGTGGCGTCGGCGTGGGCTGCAGCCTGACCGCCTCGGGCTCGCTGGTGATCGGCCAGGCCAGCGAGGAGCGGGCCGGCATGGCCGGTTCGCTGGAAGGCGTGGCCTTCGAGTTCGGCGGCGCGCTGGGCGTCACCCTGTTCGGTTCGCTGATGACGGCCCTGTACCTGGCGGTGCTGCGCGGCAGCGAGTTCGCGGCCGCCGCCGGCAGCAGCCTGGACGAGGCGCGGGTGGCCGCGGCGGGCCTGGAGGACGGGGTGGCCCTGCTGGCCTTCGCACGGCGGGCCTTCGAGACCGGCTTCAACGCCGCCAGCCTGGGCGCGGCGGCGGGTCTGCTGCTGCTGACCCTGTGGATCGCCCTGCGCCGCAGGCGGTTGCAGGCCGCCCTCGGCTGAGGCGCGTCCGGCGCTTCAGGCGCCTCGCAGCAGCGTGGCGACATGCTCGCCGATGGCCAGGCTGGCCGTCAGGCCGGGCGACTCGATGCCGAACAGGTTCACCAGGCCGCGAACGCCATGCGCGGCGGGGCCGTCGATGCGAAAATCCGCCGCCGCCTCGCCCGGTCCGCTGATCTTCGGACGCACCCCGGCATAGGCCGGCAGCAGCGCGCCGTCCGGCAGGTCGGGCCAGTAGCGGCGGATGGCCGCGTAGAAGCCGTCGGCCCGCTGCGCTTCGACTCCATACTCCAGCCCGTCGACCCATTGCACATCCGGGCCGAAGCGCGCCTGGCCGGCCAGGTCCAGGGTCAGGTGCACGCCGAGTCCGCCCGGTTCCGGCAGCGGGTAGATCAGATGGCTGAACGGCGCCCGCCCGGCGAGGCTGAAATAGCTGCCCTTGGCGTAATACTGGCGCGGCAGGTGCTCGGCTCCCAGGCCTTCGGTGCGCCTGGCCAGCAGCGGTGCGCCATGCCCGGCGCAGTTGACCAGGGCGCGCGCCAGCAGCCATAGCCCGCCGACCTGCACCTGCAGGCCATCGCCAGTGGCGCGGATAGCTTCCACCGCTGTCCTGAGTGCCAGCACCGCGCCGTGTCGCTCGGCGTCACCCAGCAGCGCCAGCATCAGGGCATGGCTGTCGATGATGCCGGTGCTCGGCGAGAGCAGCCCGGCGACGGCGCGCAGCCGGGGCTCCAGGGCCAGCACCTCGGAAGCGTCGAGGCGCCGCAGGTCGTCGACCCCGTTGGCCAGTGCCTGGCAATGCAGCTGTTCGAGGGCGGGGAGCTGCGCTTCGTCGCTGGCGACGATCAGCTTGCCGCAGCGCCGATAGGGCACGCCGTGGCTGTCGCAGAAACCGTAGAGGGTCTGGCGGCCCGCCAGGCACAGCCGGCCCTTGAGCGAGCCGGGCGGATAGTAGATGCCGGCATGGATGACTTCGCTGTTGCGGGCGCTGGTGCCCGTGCCGATGGCCGCCTCGGCCTCGAGGATCAGCACCTCGCGCCCGGCCAGCGCCAGCGCGCGTGCCACCGCCAGCCCGACCACTCCGGCGCCCACCACCACGCAATCGACCCGTTCCATTGCTTCTCCCCTCGTTGGCCTGTGGCCAAGCCTGCCTCGGCAGCGGCGGCGAGCCAAGGGGCGGTGGGCCAGAATGCAAAAGCCCGCCGAGGCGGCGGGCTTGCGAATATCCGGCGGGCGCTGGCGAATCAGGCCTTGCCGGTGATGATCAGGTACTTCTGCATCAGTTCTTCCTTGCTCTCGACGTTGTTTTCATCGAGGGGGATGCAGTCCACCGGGCAGACCTGCTGGCACTGGGGTTCGTCGTAGTGGCCGACGCATTCGGTGCACAGGTTGGGGTCGATGACGTAGATCTCCTCGCCCTGGGAGATGGCGCCGTTGGGGCATTCGGGTTCGCAGACGTCGCAGTTGATGCAGTCGTCGGTGATCTTCAGGGACATGTTACAGCTCCCGCCACGGCTGCCCGCCGCGGCTGTGTGACTCGTGGTGCGGATTATGCCGGATTTTTGTCACTTGCCGGTCTGGAAGCGACGAGACAGCGCCTCGGCCACGGCGGGGTGGACGAAGTTGCTGATGTCCCCACCCAGGGAGGCGATCTCGCGCACCAGGGTGGAGGAAATGTAGGAATATTTTTCCGACGGGGTGAGGAACATGCTCTCCACGTCCGGCACCAGCTGACGGTTCATGTTGGCCAGCTGGAACTCGTACTCGAAGTCCGACACCGCGCGCAGGCCGCGCAGCAGCACGTTGGCGTTCTGTTCACGCACGAAATGCGCCAGCAGGGTCTTGAAGCCCACGACTTCCACGTTCGGCAGATGCTGGGTGACCTCCCTGGCCAGCGCCACACGCTCTTCGAGGGAGAACAGCGGGTTCTTCTTCGGGCTGGCGGCCACCGCCACGATGACGTGCTCGAACAGGCGCGAAGCGCGTTCGATGAGGTCGCCATGGCCTCGGGTAATGGGATCGAAGGTGCCCGGGTAAAGCACACGGTTCATCGCGACGTCCTGCTGGGTTGATAAAGCGCGGATGGTAACGCAGGGGATGGGTCCCGCAAAGCCGCGATTCTGCCGTGTCGTCGCGCAGGGCGGTGAGAAAAGGCCGGTTCGGGCGGTACGTCATGGTCGTACACCGACCTTCGCCGGCCGGGGGAGACCGGCTGGCGAAGCCGGATCCTCAGGCGCCCAGGCGTTCCACCAGGGCGGCGCTCAGCTTGGCGCTGAGGGCGTAGATGGACAGCTGCGGGTTGGCGCCGATGCTGGTCGGGAACAGCGAGCCGTCGTGGATCGACAGGTTCTCCAGCTGGTGATGACGGCCGAGGCTGTCCACCACCGCCTGGCGCGGATCCTCGCCCATGGCGCAGCCGCCCATCACGTGGGCGCAGCCCAGGCGGGTGCGGTAGATCTCCAGGCGCAGGCTGTCGATCATCTCGCGAGCCTTGGCCATGCTGGTGACGTACTGCGCGTCGGCGTGGAGCGGCAGCACCGCCCTGGCGCCGGCGGCGAACTGGATCTCGGCCATGTGCAGGAAGGCGCGGCGCAGACCGTCCCAGGTGTAGTCGGTGATGCGGTAGTCGAGCACCGGGGTGTCGTCGCCGCGCAGTTCCACGGTGCCTTCCGCGCTGTCCGGGTGGAAGCCGTCGCGCATCAGCGCCAGCATCATGTTGGTATGCGGCAGCTGCTCCATGCGCAGGGCGTTGTCGACGCCGAAGCGGCCGAGCAGCGTGCTGGCCAGCGCCGGGTGCAGGGGCGGCACCTCCAGCTTGAAGGACATGCGACCGGTCACCCCGTCGTCCCACTGGAAGTGGTCGGAATACACCGACTGGGGTGCGCCGTAGAAGGGATTGATGACCTGCTCGAACTGCGCCGCCGAGAAGTTCACCAGGTGCAGGAAGGTGCGTTTGCCGGTGCGCTTGTAGGGGTCGGGCGCGTTGGAGCGCATCAGCAGGCCGGGGGTGTTGATGCCGCCGCCGGCCAGCAGGTAGTGGCGAGCCCTGACCAGGATGCGCCGGCCGCTGGGTTCCACGCAGCGCTCGTCCATGCCCCGGCATTCCAGGCCCACCACCCTGTCCCCTTCGATCAGCAGGCGCTGGGCACGGGCCATGTAGAGCAGCTCGCCGCCCTGCTCCAGGGTGGCCGGCAGGGTGGTGACCAGCATCGACTGCTTGGCGTTGGTCGGGCAGCCCATGCCGCAGTAGCCCAGGTTCCAGCAGCCCTTCACGTTGCGGGGGATCACCGCCCAGTGATAGCCCAGCTTCTCGCAGCCGGTGCGAATCACCTCGTTGTTGGCGTTCGGCGCCATGTGCCAGGGCTGCACGCCCAGGCGCTGTTCCATGCGCTCGAACCAGGGGGCCATCTGCTCCGCGCTCATGCCGCGCACGCCGTGTTCGCGGGCCCAGTGTTCCAGGGTCGGCTCGGGAGTGCGGAAGCTGGAGGTCCAGTTGATCAGGGTGGTGCCGCCCACCGCGCGGCCCTGCAGGATGGTCACCGCGCCGTCCTTGCTCAGGCGGCCGATGCCTTCCTGGTACAGGGTCGGGTAGGCCTCGTGTTCCTGCATGCGGAAGTCGCGGCTGGTCTTCAGCGGGCCTTCCTCGACGATCAGTACCCTGAAACCGGCGGCGCTGAGGATTTCCGCGCTGGTGCCGCCGCCGGCACCGCTGCCGACGATCACCACGTCGGCCTCGAGGGTCAGGTCGTTTTCCAGACGGGAGCCGTCATAGGTCTTCCAGCCGCGGGCAAGGCCTTCGGCGAAGAGATCGGGAACAGGCATGGCAAGGCGCTCTCGGATTCTTGTTGTAGGGGGGCTGCGCTAGACGGTCGGTGGGCCGGGGTAACCGCAGTGGGCCCAGGATTCGGGCAGCGCGTACCAGGCCATCATCACCAGTTGCAGCAGGGAGGCGTGACCCATGCGCAGCAGGGCCAGCGAGCTGTTTTCCCAGCGCGTCAGGATGTTGCGCAGCGCCGCGGGCGTAGCGCTTTCCCAGCTGCCCCAGATGCCGGTCAGCGGCCCGCGGGTGACCGGCAGGGCCAGCACATCCAGCATCTGCCGGGTGAGCTTGAGCATTTCCGGCGACAGGTGGGCCAGCTGCCGATCCAGGGCCTGCACGGTGAGGCGGCCGGCCTCGGGCAGCCGCTCGGGCGCCACAGAGCCTTCGAGCATCACCGGAGCCAGGGCCGAGAGGATCGGCAGGTCGGCAGGACGCAGCGCCAGGTAGCCTTCGGCGGGGGCGGCGGAAAAGCGGTCCACCAGGGCCACCGTGACGCCCGCGGTGGCCAGCATGGCGCCGCCGAGCAGGCCGACCTTGAGCAGGCTGCGGCGGCTGAGAGCGGGTGCGGTCATGGTCGTCATGTCGGCACCTGCTCAGCGGATGAACAGCCGGTAGACCAGCTTCTGCAGCAGCCTGCCATAGGGCGGGTAGATCAGCCGGGCGGCGTTGAAGCGGCGCTTGATGAACACGGTGCGGGCGGTGCTGAAGGTCTTGAAGCCCTCGTGGCCATGGTAGTGGCCCATGCCCGAGGCGCCGATGCCGCCGAAGGGTGCGTCGTCCTGGGCCACGTGCAGCAGGGTGTCGTTCAGGCACACGCCGCCGGAGCGGGTGTTCTCCAGCACCTCCTCCTGTTCGGCGCGGTCGTAGCCGAAGTAGTACAGGGCCAGCGGGCGCGGGCGCTGGTTGATGTAGTCCAGGGCCTCGCCCAGGGTGCGGTAGGTGAGTACCGGCAGCAGCGGGCCGAAGATCTCCTCCTGCATGACCTTCATGTCGTCGCGGGTGTCCAGCAGCAGACTGTGGGGCAGGCGGCGGTCCTGGCCTTCCGGGAACAGCGGCACGATGCGCGCGCCCTGGGCCTCGGCGTCGCGCAGGTAGCCTTCCAGGCGCTGCAGCTGGCGGGCGTTGATGATGGCCGTGTAGTCCGGGTTGTCCCTGAGGGTCGGGAAGAAGCGCTGCACGGCGGCGCGGTACTGTTCGACGAACTCGTCGCGGCGGTTCTCCGGCACCAGCACATAGTCCGGGGCGATGCAGGTCTGCCCGGCGTTGAGGGTCTTGCCCCAGGCGATGCGCTCGGCGGCATGCTGCATGGGCACGTCGGCGGAGATGATGGCCGGCGACTTGCCGCCCAGCTCCAGGGTCACCGGGGTGAGGTTCTCGGCGGCGGCGCGCATCACGTGCTTGCCGACACTGGTGGCGCCGGTGAACAGCAGGTGGTCGAAGGGCAGCCTGGAGAAGGCCACACCCACGTCCACCTCGCCGGTCACCACGGCCACCAGGTCCTCCGGGAAGATACGCGCCAGCAGTTCCTTGAGCAGCTGCGAGAACGCCGGGGTGGATTCGCTCATCTTGATCATCACCCGGTTGCCGGCGGCCAGGGCGCCGGTCAGCGGGCCGATGGCCAGGAACAGCGGGTAGTTCCAGGGCACGATGACGCCCACCACGCCCAGCGGCTGGTAGAGCACGCGGGTGGCGGCCGGCTGGAACGGCAGGCCGACGGCGCGGCGGGAGGGCTGCATCCAGCGCTTGAGGTGCTTGCTGGCGTAGTGGATGCCCAGCACGCTGGGCATGATCTCCGCCATGCGGGTCTCGTCGGCGCTGCGGTTGCCGAAGTCCTGGCTGATGGCCTGGATGATCGACTCCTGCTCTTCGATAAGCAGGCGGCGCAGGGCCTTGAGCCAGGCGCGGCGCTGTTCGGCGCTGGGGTTGGGGTCGGCGAGAAAGGCGCTGCGCTGACGGGCCAGCAGGCCTTCCAGGGAGGCTTGGATCGACGCGGCGGCGTCCTGGGCAAAGGCCAGATCGGCAGGCATGGCACATCTCCTTGTTGTTGTTCGGCGTGTCAGCAGACAGCGCTGTGTGTGCCTTGGTTTAGAGTAAATGCTCTAGGCTGTCAAATAGCATGGCAAGTGCCGTGACGGCGTACAGCCCAACGAAAGGGTGGACGTCGACTTTGTGACCGTCGTTCGCGGTGCGGCAGGGAGCGGCGGTGTAACGTAACCCCCATTCATGCTTCCCGAGTTCGTCATGACCCAGTCACTCAGTACCCGCGAACGCATCGTTCAGGCCAGTCTGGAGCTGTTCAATGCCCAGGGCGAACGCAGCGTCACCACCAACCACATTGCCGCGCACCTCGGCATCTCCCCGGGCAACCTCTACTACCACTACCGCAACAAGCAGGCGATCATCGCCGAGCTGTTCGGCGCCTACGAGCGCGAGGTGCGCAGCTTTCTGCAGGTGCCCACCGACCGTCCCCTGACCCTGGATGACAAGGCCAGCTATCTGAAGTCGCTGCTGGATGTGATGTGGCGCTACCGCTTCCTGCACCGGGACCTGGAGCATCTGCTGGACAGCGATGCGCAGCTGGCCGAGCGCTACCGGGTCTTCTCCGCGGAGACCCTGGCCAACGCCCGGCGCATCTACCAGGGCTTCGTGGATGCCGGGATCCTGCGCATGACCCCCCGTCAGGTGGAGATGCTGAGTCTCAATGCCTGGATCCTGGCCACCTCCTGGGTGCGCTACCTGTGCACCACCTCGCCGACCACCACCTTCGACGAGGCCCAGCTGCAGCGCGGGCTGTATCAGGTGCTGGCGCTGGAGGAGGGCTATCTGAGCGAGAGCGCCCGCGAGGCGCTGCAACCCTGGCTGGACCGCTACTCGGCCGGCTGAGCCTGTGCGGGCCGGCCGATCGGCTCGCCGGTCGCGTCACCGTGCACCTGGGCCAGCCAGGCCGGTATGCGTCGCTCCAGGTAGTAGACCGGGTTGCGCGGCGTGCCTTCCACAAAGCCCACATGCCCGCCGCCGCGATGCAGCTCGAAGACGGTGTCGGCCGCCAGCTCGCCCGGCTCCGGCAGGCTGTGGCGGAACACGAAGGGATCGTCCTCGGCCTGGATCAGCAGCGTGGGTACGCGGATGCCACCCAGGTAGTAGCGACTGGAGGCGCGGCGATAGTAGTCGGCGGCGTCGGCGAAGCCATGCAGCGGCGCGGTCACGTGGCCGTCGAAATCCCAGAAGGTGCGCAGCTGGGTGAGCGGGCCGAGGGCTTCCAGGCGCTGCAGGTGCTCCTGCAGGCCCTGCTCGCGGAAATGCCGCTGCTTGGCCTGCACGTAGGCGCACATGGCCTGCATGAAATGGCGCTGATAGACGCGGGAGAAGCCCAGGGCGATGCGATCGGCGCACTGGTCCAGGCGGTACGGGACGGACACCGCCACCGCCCCCTGCAACGGACAGTCCGCGCCACTTTCCCCCAGGTACTTGAGCAGCACGTTGCCACCCAGCGAGTAGCCGACCGCATACAGCGGCGCCAGCGGCCGTTGCGCGCGCAGGTGAGCGATCACCTCGCCCAGGTCGTCGCTGGCGCCGGAGTGATAGGCGCGCGGCAGCCGATTGGGCTCGCCGGAACAGCCCCGCCAGTTCAGCGCCACACTGGCCCAGCCGCGCTCGGCCAGCCGCTGCTGCAGGCCAAGGACGTAGAGGGAGGACGAGGAGCCGGTCAGGCCGTGCGCCACCAGCACCAGTGGCGTGCGGACATCGTGCGGGCCGTGCCAGTCGAGATCCAGGAAGTCCCCGTCGGCCAGCCACAGCCGCTCGCGCTGGCGTGCCAGCTGCGGAGGTCGGCGGAAGAACGGCGACCAGAGTGTCTGCAGATGCGGCCCGGGTAGCCACCAGGCGGGACGGAAACTGGACATGGGCAAGGATCGTCGGAAGTCGAATTTCAGCGTAGAAGCGCAGCGGCAAGAGGGAAAGAGCGGCTGGCGTGGGCCATTGTAACGGCCACGGGCGCGGCGGTGTCGCCGCGCCCTGTGTATCGCCTGGTCAAGCGGTTGCCAGGGGCAAGCCTGGCGCGTTCACCGCGGCGATTCGCTCGGCTTTCTGGATGTCCGCCTGCATGCGCCACTCCTCCACCAGAGCGATCAGATCCTCGCGATTGGCAAGGTCGCCGAAGACCTGCTGGGCGGTAAGGGGGCGTTGCGCCTGGGCCAGCTTGCGCCGCAGGTCACGCAGGCGGGCGCGCTGCTCGGCACTGATGGTGCGGGACAGGGTTTCGCCTTCTTCATACATCTTCCGCAGCTCGATTACCGACTTGTTGTAGAAGCGTCGATCCGATCGGAAGCGCGCAGCTCGGCGGAACTGCTGGAAGGTGGGCGGCCGCCAGTCAGCCATGCGCTGTTCCAGCTCGGCGATTTCCTGCTGGAGTTGCGTTGTCTCTTCCTCGGTAAACAGCGCGCCCCGGCGGGCCAGGCTGGCATTCCAGCGCAGCAGGTTGGTCAGGGCTGCGGGAATATAGCCATCGACGACGGAATGCTGTCTGAGGTTGAGAATCTGAGTGAGGATCGCCGCACGCCTGGGCATGTCGCTCTGGAGTTCAAGCTCCCGGGCATACAGGGCGCACTCGGCTTCGCTGATCACCTCGCAACCGGGTTGCCACAGCAGTGACGCCCCCTGCTGACGGGGTATGAAATGCCATTGTTCTCCGTGATGCTCGTATGGATCGCCACGCAGGTTGATCAGTCCGGCGATCAGCAGTGCAACGGAAGTGGTGGTTGCATTGGTAATGGCCAAAATCGCGGCGGGCAGGGCCAACTTCCACTCCACATCCAGCCAGGCCGCGGGAACGGAAGGGATGAAATCATCCCGGTTGACCAGGCGGTGATGGACGAGGTTCGCGGCCCGTTGCACAAAGGCCCGGTTGGCGGCCCGGGGGGCGCCGAAGGTGTACACCTGAACCTTTTCCGACCAGTTGCGCCGCAGCCATTCGCCCAGCAACAGTGCGATGGCGCCGCCGAGACTGTGACCGCAGACGATGATGCTCTGCTCGGAACGATGGAAAGCCTCCAGATAGCGGTCGATAAGCTTTCGGGCGCTGAGGAAGGCGTCATGAAACCCTCGATGCACTTGCGCCTTCCGGTCTTCCTCGCCCTCGTAACCCTTGTACGACACTTGTCGGGCATCCAGATCCAGAAGATAGTCCTTGAGGGTTGCTTCGGTCCCACGCAGGGAAATCAGCACAAGTTTGTCATTGTGGGTAATGAATCCCTGGGTATGGGTTTTCTCGTCATACAGGAAATGCACATCCTCGGGATTGCGCCAGCCTCGCTCCGCTTCCGCCTGGTAGCGCACCGGGTCGTGGGGCATTACCTCCAGACGCTTCGAATAGGGAACCTCCTCATATAGGAGATGGTGGTGCCTGGGCTCTTCCGGAGCGGGTGGGTCCGGCTCGAACTGCGTGGCCCGGATGCCCCTGGCCAGGGTTTCCCGCAGCACATGGCCGATGCTGCCGGGTAACTCATAGGGTGGTGGCAGAGACTGATATGGTTGGCCGGATGGCCTGGGCTCGCTGAACGGCGCATAGGAGCAGGCGCTGAGGACCGCCAATTGATAGGCGTTGAGCGCGCAGAAGGCCGGGTCGCGGGAAATCAGCGGGCTGTACGCTCGCAGGGCCTTCACCTCCAGCACATGGTGCTGGTTGGGCCCCAGGGGGATGCCCGGTGCTTGCGGCCGGGCAGTGTTTTCCTTCAACCCGGGCGAAGGGCGGGGGCCCCAGTCCCTGTCTTGATCGGGAAGATGGGCTGTGGCCTCGACAAAGTCGCGGACCTCCACACGGTAGAACCTGGCACCTTCGGCTGCGGCGCGTTCCTGGGCCAGATAGGTTTGCCCTGCGGCGTTGCGAGGGCCGAAGGGTGATTGTTCGGCGGCGATCTGTAGTGCGGTCAGTGGGAGGCTGAATGCGGGGCGGAGCGTCAGGTCTTCGTAATACGAGCCTGGTTTTCCGGAATCCAGAATCGACAGATCGAGTAACGTAACCCCGGCCGTCAGGTTGGCTATTTTGGCGTAACCATCACCGTCGAGTCTGCCTGTGTGAACTACCCCAGCTCCGTCATGCAGGGTGTAGGACAGGTCTGCGTAGGTTGCCCCACGGCCATGTTCGTCAACCAGGCGAAAGCTGACCCAATGGTTATTTAACGGGCAGTCGAGAACTTCTGTTTGAATTTCAGGCATCCGTGCCTACTCCGTGCAATTGGGGTACACCGTGCATTCACGGCCGTTCATCTTGAACGTCTGGAATACTGGTGGCGTTTGGCAGTTGGGCCATCCCGGCTTGGGCAGGCAGGGCTTCCAGCCCTGCGGGAAGAGAATCCAGGTATCGTCCATAGCAGGTTCTTCGACAGGGTTTACGGTGAAGTCCAGGCGCACAACCTTCCCACCAAGCTCGTGGTTAACCAGGTAGGCGCCAGCGCCCCTGCAATTAAGAAGTTTGGAGATTTCCCCTCTTCGTGCCCTGGCATGGCTCATCTGGAAAAGCCAGCTGCATTCCGCTCGCCTGGTCAGGGTGCCGTCAGCCAGGAAACTGGTGAACCCTTCGGGTACTTCATCCACTACGCGCAGTTCGCCGTTGTCATAGGTCTGCTGCCACATTTGCTCCCCGTGCCGGCCCTTGATGAAGAGTCCCACCCGTCCGAGCATTGCCTGGCAGACACCCACGCGATAGCGCACCGGAATGGCAAAGCGATAACCATGCGGCTCGGCCTTGAA
>DATGNS010000338.1:0-7390 GCA_035306625.1 Pseudomonas sp.
CCCGCTCGGCCCGGCCGCTCTCGCGCTCGAGCAGGTCCACCTCCACATAGGCCGAGCCGAGGATATGCCCGGCGCGCTTCAGGCGCAGGCGCACCCGGTGGCGGGCATCGTCCACCAGGGTGTGCCAGGTGCGGTAAGGCAGCGGAGTCAGGCGCCCCTCCACCTCGGCGAGAAAGCGCTCGATCAGCGCCCGGTCGCGGGTGAAGCCTACCTTCAGGGCGTCCTCGATCACCAGCGGCAGCAGCCGGGCCGAGGGCACCGAGCAAAGGATCGGCCCCCGCCACCCCGCCGCCAGCAGGTAAGGCAGCCGGCCGATATGATCGATATGCACGTGGGTCACCACCAAGGCCAACACGTCCTCCACCGGGAAGCGCACCTGAAGCTGCTCGAAGGCGTCGACGCGGTCGGCGTCCTGGCCCTGGAAGAGCCCGCAGTCGACCAGCACGGCCCGGTCCGGCGCCAGCTGGAAGCGGTGGCAGCTGCCGGTGACGCCGCTGGCGCCGCCGTGGTGGCGAATCTCGGGGACGGGATGGGGCGTGGTACGGGGTACGTCGGGCATCGCGCTGGCCTCCCTGCCGGTGGATACCCACAGTGTAGGTGGGCTGACGAATGGCGGGCATCATCCTTGCGCGACACTGGCTCGCGATGCAGACCGTCTATGACCGCTGGCAAGCAGAGCACAGCGAACAGCCCGAGGTACGACGGCTAGCCTCTTGAACTGGAAATGGGGGTCTGTCCCCGATTAACCATCTCACCCCGCGAGCATGAGATTTGTCGTGATTTTCGCCGAAATCACCGCTCAAGGCCGGGCCACCGCCAGCTGCGCCTGCCTTTCGTCTACGCTTGTGACATGGGCGCCACCGAGGGGAGACGGGATGCGAAACGCGCTGCGACAGGCCGTGATCGGCGCACTGATGCTGGCCTGCGGGCTTCCCGCGCTACCCGCCCACTCCCATCCCGTGCTGGTGGAGGGGCTCGAATCTGGCCAGGGCGTGCTCAGAGCCCGTAGCGGCGAGTGCTTTGCCGTGACGCCCACCCATGTCGTGGGCATGGGCCTGGGGCTTGAAGTCGTCACGGCGGAGCGCGTGAGAGCCCCGGCGGAGCTGATCACCGACTTTGGCGACGACATCGCGGTGATACGCGTCGACGCGCGCGGGCGCATTGACTGTGGCATGGGCTGGCCTCGCGAGGAGTCACTCGACGCGACCCTGCGAGACGCCGTCACCCAGGGTCGCCAGGGGGTCATTCTGCGTGTCCGCGACACCGGGGGCGTCGAAGCCTACGGCGTTCGGTTCGTTGCCGTCGACCATCGCCATATCGAGGTCATGCCCCTTTCCGACAGCAGCGAGGCCTTCAAGGGAATGAGCGGTTCCCAGCTGATGCTCCAGGGCCAGCCGGTCGGCATGGTGCTAGCCACCGAGGCCGGACGCATCCGCGCCTACCGCCAGGATGCGCTGAACGAGCGCATCGGCCGCTTCTTTCCCGGCACGGGCAGCCAGCAGATGCGCGCCGTGGACCTACCCATCGAGCCCCGCCAGGGCAGTGCCGTGGCCACCGCGCGCACCGCGATCCGCGAAAGCCCCGACCCCATGTCACGGGCCCACCGCTGGCTGGAGGTCGGCCAACGTGTCGAACTCACCGGCAAGGTCGTCGGCCGACCCTGGTACCGGATCTCCGACGGCTACGTGCGCACGGCAGACACCACCGTGCGCTGATTTCCCCACCAGAAGGAACTCCCCATGCTCCACCCACGCAACGTGATCATCGCCCTGCTGCTGACCGTGGCTGCCGCTCCGGCCCTGGCACTGGACATCAGCCGGCTGGAAGCGGCCCAGGAGCGCGCCGGCGTGCTCGACCAGGTGCGCACCCTGCTGGCGGACGACAGCGCCTCGGTGCGCCTCGCCGTCTTCGAGGAGGTCATGAAGTCCGACGACCCGGTGCTACGCAGCATGGCCATGGAGTCCGCCCTGAACAGCGACGACGAGCGCCTGCAGACGGCGGCCCTCCGGCAGCTGTTCCAGGATCGCGAGTATCTTTCGGTGGAGATCATCGAGCCCCGCGAGCCCAGCCAGCCCCAGGCCTATACCTATCGCATCTGGCGCGAACTGATGCTCAGTGAACTGCGCATCGACCGGGCCACCGACGAGCTCAGCGGCCGCTTCAGAGGCGCCAACGTCAATGGCCGCTTCGTCGGCCAACTGACGCGCAGCGGCTGGCGCATCGGCCTTGCTGGAAACTACTACGAGTGCACCCTCGCGCTCACTCAGGTGGGTGGCGTCGATCTCTCCGGCGCGCTCGACTGCGCCATCAAGGGCAATCACCGCAAGGAAAACAACGCGGGGGGGCGCAGCGCCACCCTGCCCTTCAGGATTCGGCTGTCGTGAAGGCCGGGCGGCTCTCCGCGCTGGCCCTGGGGCTGATGGTGGCCGCCTCGGCGCTGGGGCAGGACGCCGCCCCGACGACGGCGGCCGTCGCCCTGGAGGCCACGATCCTGACCGAGGGCTACTCCCCGGCGGTGAGCGTCTCGGGGAGGGCCCTCGCCGGCGTCATGCTCGATCCCGAAGGACACCCGAACGCCGGCGAGCGCCGGCAACGCCTGTACACCTGGCTACCCGCGGGGGTCGAGACCGAGGGCCTGCGGCTCTGCATATCGCTGACCTCCCGGGATGGCCGGTATGCCGGCCTGCTCACCGCACCGCTGGACGCGCCAGTGGCCGCGGGCCGTGATGCCCGTCCGCTGAGCGTCTCCTTCGAAACGCGCCGCCCGGAGTACTACACCCAGTACCGGGATACCCCGCCGCCCCATCGGCTGGCCGTGCTCATGGAGCTCAAGGCCAGCTGCGATCCGGCACTGCAGGCGCACCGGATACTGCCGGCCTCCTGGACCCCCGCCCAGGCCCCGGGCGTCCTGCACGTGATGGTCAACAGCAGCCGAATGCGCACCCTGCTGGCGGTGCCCGTGCAGCGCGCGGGCGAGCCGGGCCGTCCCCGCCAGCTCGGCGTGGAGTGTGACGAGATCGATGCCGCCCAGCGCATCGCCTTCGACACGGTCTGCCGCCTGGACCTGGCCGAGCTGGCCCATGAAGGCACCCCGGACATGAGCCAGGCCCAGCTGGTACGCATGCGTGGCCCCAGCCCCGCCCGTCCGGTCCCTGTCCCGCTGGCGCCATGACCAGGCCGGCCGGCCACAAGCGTACCCGCGGCGCCCATGCCGCACTGCTCTCGAGCGTCTGGGAGGGCCGCCCCTTCGGGCAGACCCTGCTGGCACTGGTCCTCACCGCCGGCGCGGTCCCGCTGCTCATGGAAGCGATGACCCGCCTGATGGATCGCCCCTACACCTTCTATGTCACTGCCAACACCGATGTGCTGACCCTGACGACCACCGAGCTGAGCGGCACACGCTGGTATCTGGACAGGGCCCAGGCGCGGCTCGAGGCGCCGTGGCAGGCTCGCACCCCCGCCGCGGCTGAGGGCCCCTTTATCGAGCTTCCTCCGGCCTTCGCGCCCACCCCCTGGGAGCCATTCCAGGGCTACGTCGAGGTCGGCCCCAATGCCAACGTGACCTTGACCCGCCAGGGCAGCGGCCCCCTGACGATGCAGGTTGCCTCCCCCCCCAGCCCGCCGGCCGATATCGCCGCCCTGCCCGCCGCCGTGCTGGAGCCCCTCGACGATGGCGAGGCCCGTTCCACCCACAGCGTCGCCCTGCAGGTCACCCTGGACACCCAGCCGCTCAACGGCACCCTGCAGGGCATGGGCGCCATCGGCGGCGAACCCCATCGCCCGACGCATCCCGCCTCGCCACCGCTGCTGCGCAGCGGAGAGGTCACGGTGGTGGGCCGGCGCCTGGGCTCCGAACTCCTCTACACCGTGATGCATGTTCCCCTGCGCCTGGGCGACGAAATGCGCGTGATGCAGCAGCGGCGACCGCCGGGTGAGGTCGATGACGCCCACGGGCCGGGTGAGGCCGCCGAGTTCGCCTGCATCTTCTCCGTGGCGCCGCCCGCCAGCGGCGGGAGCGGCATCGACCTCGCCTGCCACGCCAGCGGACGCTCGCTGCAGATCAGCCGCTTCGGCGAACGCAGCGGCTCGCTGCAGCCTCGCCCCTGGGACGTGCTGATCAACGAGCCCAGCCTGCAGGCCGTCATGCCGCTGGCCTTCACGGCGCTCTTCGCGCTGATTCAGCGGCTGCTGGATGGCGCCTACCCGAGGCTGCGGGGCTGGGCACACCGGCGGTTTCGCGGCTGGCAACCCGCCGGGCCGGAGGCGTCCCGGGCGCCCTTCCGCCGACGCAGCCGGTTCCGCGCCTTCCGCCGCCTGCCGCTTCGCCGGCGCCCTTGAAACCCGCCGGGGAGAGTCATTCAACCAAACGCGCCACGCGCCCCGTCCCCCTGGCCAAAATGCCGTTAAGGAGACCGACAATGCGAGTTCGATTCCCCAGGATGCATCACACCCTCTGCCTCGTGTTTCTGCTGGCGACCGGCACGGCCGGCGCTCAGGAACCCGAGGAGAGTGAACCGGCACTGCACAGCGAGGTCCGCGCCTTCATCGATCGCACCGGCGCCATCAGGCTCTACGAGGTGAGCGCCCTAGACATCACGGCTGAAGAGGAGGAGTCCGCTGCCGGGCGCGGCGAGGAGGGCGTGCCCTGGCGCGGCCCGGAAGGAGCCACGGCGATCGGCATCTGGGAGTACGAAGGCGACCTGGTCACCTTCGCCGGCATCGGTGACCCGCTGCGCGACCCGACCTACGTGGGCGGCCCGCTCAACGCCCGCGAATTTGACGACGAGGGGCGCAAGGGCATCCTGCAGTCGCTCTATGATGACCTGCTCGACATGGCCCTGACCCGGGCACGCACTTACTGCGAGGCCGGCTATCGCTTCCGGCCGCACACCATCAGCCTGAGCGGCGATATTCCTGGTGGGCTGGGAGTTGGCGCCAGCTGGGAAGTGGACACCCTGTGCCGCGACCTCGAGGCTCCTTAGCCGCTGAGATGGCAGCCGGCACGGCCCGGCCGCTCTCGCGCTCGAGCAGGTCCACCTCCACATAGGCCGAGCCGAGGATATGCCCCGCCCGTTGAAGGCGCACCCGCACCCGGTGGCGGGCATCGTCCACCAGGGTGTGCCAGGTGCGGTAAGGCAGCGGAGTCAGGCGCCCCTCCACCTCGGCGAGAAAGCGCTCGATCAGCGCCCGGTCCCGGGTGAAGCCGACCCTGAGGGCATCCTCCACCACCAGGGGCAGCAGCCGGGCCGAGGGCACCGAGCAAAGGATCGGCCCCCGCCACCCCGCCGCCAGCAGGTAGGGCAGCCGGCCGATATGGTCGATATGCACGTGGGTGACCACCAGGGCCAGCACGTCCTCCACGGAGAAGCGCACCTGGAGCTGCTCGAAGGCGTCGACGCGGTCGGCGTCCTGGCCCTGGAAGAGCCCGCAGTCGATGAGTAGGGCGCGCTCCTCGCTGATCTGCAGGCGGTGACAGCTGCCGGTGACGCCGCTGGCGCCGCCGTGGTGCAGGATCACGGGATAGGTGGACATGGCGTACGGCCTCCCTGCCGAGGGTGGTCGTATCACTATAGCCGCTGTGGCGTTCGGCAACCTCGCTGGGCGGCTTCACCGCCATTCGCTCGGCGGAGCCGATCTCCCACCAGTGGACCCAAGCTCTAGGAGTCATCCCGCTGCCACAGAGGCTGTTGCTACTGGTAGGAGCCACGCTTTGCGGGGCGAAGGGGCGGAGGCCACTGCAGCGTTAAGCAACACCACCGGGCGGCTTCGCCGCCATTCGCTCGGCGGAGCCGATCTCCTACCAGCTGATCCAAGCTCCAGGAGTCATCCCGCTGCCACAGAGGCTGTTGCTACTGGTAGGAGCCACGCTCCGCGGGGCGATTCAGGGGAAGTGATATTTTCAGAAATATTTTTCACAAATACTTGCCTGCGACCTTGGTCGAAGATAGGATATGTGAAAATACTTTCCGAAAATTGAGACCCCCAGGAGGTTTCCCCATGACCACAGAGCGCATTCCCACCATCTGGGACCAGCCCCTCCCCCGCGCCAAGCGCGAGCCCAAGCAGCGCACCGCCAACACCGAGCGCTTCCTGACCATCTGGAGCCGCCCGCTCGCCAGGCTGCCCAAGGCCGGCGCCTGATCGACTATCGGGTACTCCTAAGACAGAACAACAGCGCCGCGGCAAATGCCGCGGCGCTGTTGTACCCTGTTATTCTCGAACCTTTTGCGGTCCATGACATGCCTGACTCCCAACGCACACTCAGTCGACGCGACCTCGCCTCAGTGACGGCCTACCTGGCAGCCTCCCTGCCCTCGCTGCAGGCGGTCTATCTGTTCGGCAGCCAGGCCACGGGGGAGTCGACAGTGGAGAGCGACGTGGACCTGGCTCTCTTGCTGGCCGCACCGCTGCCGCCCGAGCAGCGCTGGCAGCTGAGCGGTGAACTGGCCGACAGGCTCGGCAAGGAGGTCGACCTGATCGACCTGCGCCAGGCCTCTACCGTGCTTCAGCATCAGGTCGTGACGACCGGGGAGCGGCTATGGCATCTCGGCAGCGACAGCGACGAGTTCGAGCTCACGGTGCAGAGTGAATACTGGGACCTGGCCATACAGCGCCGGGCATTGATCGCCGACATCAAGGAGCGAGGCAGCGTTCATGGCCGATGACGTCCTGCTCAACAAGGCCGCGAGCATCGAGCGCTGCGTGGCAAGGGCCTCACTCTCCACGTCCATGAAGCAGATGACAGGCTTTCGCAATGTGGCCGTCCATGATTATCAGGCGGTGCAGATCCCCATCGTGATCGCCATCATCGAGAAACACACCGAGGAACTGCTCGATTACGCGTCCCGATTGATCGCACTGGCATAGCCGACGAGGGGAAGGCCAAGCGAAAAATGGGGCCTCTCCCCGATTGGCTGTATCATCCCCGGTGGGTCTTGCTCATCAGGTAGAGCGCCCCGGCCAGGGCCAGCACCGAGAGGGCCAGGCAGATGGCCTCCAGCGGGGTCTGGAAGCGGATGTCCACCACCGCGCGGAAGAACTCGATGATCACGGCCAGGATCACCACGCGGGCGATCTTGTCCTTCAGCTCGTCGAAGGAGTCGACGTTGAACGGGTGGTGGGGGGCATGGTCCTCGGCCTGCTCGATGGGCGAGACGAACAGTCGGTAGACCCCTGCGGCGTCGACGCTCAGGGCGCCTCGTCTCGCCGCGCCAGGCTGTCGCGGATCTCGCGCAGCAGCAGGATGTCCTCCGGCGGGGCGGCGGGCTCCGTGGGCGCCTCGGCCTGCTGGCGGCGCAGCCGGTTGATGCCCTTCACCAGCAGGAACACCGCAAACGCCACGATCAAAAAGCTGATCACGTTGTTGACGAAGACCCCCACGTTGATGGTC
>DATGNS010000339.1:0-3009 GCA_035306625.1 Pseudomonas sp.
CATCCGCATCAACACCATTCTGCCGGGCCTGTTCGAAACCCCGATGATGGCCGGGCTGCCGGAGAACGTGCGCCAGTCGCTGGCCGGCACCGTGCCCTTCCCGCAGCGGCTGGGCAGTCCGCAGGAGTACGCCGACCTGGCACGTTTCCTGATCACCAACAACTATATGAACGGCGAGTCGATCCGGCTGGACGGCGCCCTGCGCATGGCCCCGCGCTGAGGAGACGACCGTGACTACAGCCTATATCTTCGATGCCGTTCGTACGCCCCGGGGCCGCGGCCGCCCCAACGGTGCGCTGCATGAGGTCACCGCCCTGAGTCTGGCCAGCCAGGTGCTGCAGGCGCTGCGCGACCGCAACCAGCTGGATACCGCCCTGGTGGATGATGTCATTCTCGGCTGCGTGATGCCGGTGGGTGAGCAGGGCAGCGACATCGCGCGCATTGCCGCGCTGGTGGCCGGTTACGATCAGCAGGTACCGGGAGTTCAGATCAACCGCTTCTGCGCCTCGGGTCTGGAAGCCTGCAACATGGCGGCCGGCAAGGTGGCCAGCGGCGAGGCGCGCTTTGTCATCGCCGGCGGCGTGGAGTCCATGTCCCGGGTCGCGCTGGGGGCCGATGGCGGCGCCATGCTGGTCGACCCGAGCTTCGCCTTCGATCACTACTACGCCCCACAGGGCATCGGTGCCGACCTGATCGCTACCCTCGACGGTTTCACCCGCGAAGACGTGGACAGCTACGCCGTGCAGAGCCAGCAGCGTGCGGCCATGGCCTGGAGCGAAGGTCGCTTTGCCCGCTCCGTGGTGCCGGTGCGCGATCAGGCCGGGCTGGTGCTGCTGGACCATGATGAGCACATGCGCCCGCAGACCACTGTGGATTCACTGGCAGCGCTCAAGCCGGCCTTCGTCGGCCTGGGCGAGCTCGGCTATGACCGTCTGGCCCAGGCCCGCTACCCGCAGGCCGGCCCGATCAACCATGTGCATCACGGCGGCAACTCCTCGGGGGTGGTGGATGGCGCCGCAGCGGTGCTGATCGGCTCCCGCGAGGCGGGCGAGGCCCTGGGCCTGAAGCCCCGGGCGAAGATCATCGGCATGGCGTCGATCGGTTCCGAGCCGACCATCATGCTTACCGGCCCGGCGCTGGTTACCCGCAAGGTGCTGAAGAAGCTCGGCATGACCCTCAGCGATATCGACCTGTTCGAGCTGAACGAGGCCTTTGCCTCGGTGGTGCTGCGCTATCAGCGCGAACTGGAACTGGATCCGGCGCAGCTGAACGTCAACGGCGGCGCCATCGCCATGGGCCACCCGCTGGGTGCCACCGGGGCGATGATCCTGGGCACCGCGCTGGATGAACTGGAGCGCAGCGACAGGCAGACCGCATTGATCAACCTGTGCGTGGGTGCCGGCATGGGCACGGCCACGGTCATCGAGCGGGTATGAGGAACGGACAATGAAGAACTTCTCGATCAATATCGATCAGGATGGCGTGGCGCTGATCACCTTCGATGTGCCCGGCAAGAGCATGAACGTCATCAGCGACGAGGTGCAGACCGAGTTCGACGGGCTGCTGGCGACCCTGCGCGAACCGCGGGTGCGCGGGGCGGTGATCCGCTCCGGCAAGGCCGGCGGCTTCTGCGCCGGCGCCGACCTGCCCGAACTGCTGAGCAACATGACGCGCTGGTGCGCCATGCAGGGCGACGAAGAGCTGGCCCGCGGCGTGGCGGAAAGCGGCAGCTGGTCGCGACGCCTGCGGGAGCTGGAAACCTGCGGCAAGCCAGTGGCGGTGGTCATCCATGGGGTGACGGTCGGCGGTGGTCTGGAGCTCGCGCTGGCCTGCCATTACCGGGTCGCGGTAGCCGACTCCAAGCTGCGCATGGCACTGCCGGAGGTGGGCGTCGGTCTGCTGCCCGGCGGCGGCGCCACTCAGCGCCTGCCGCGACTGGTCGGCCTGCGCCGGGCCGCGCCCTGGCTGCTGGAAGGCGAGGTGATCTCGCTGGAAGACGCGCTGGCCGGGGATCTGATCCATGCGGTGATGGCCGCGGACTCGGCGTTGGAAGACGCCCGCCGCTGGGTGCTGGAGCATCCCGAGGCGAAGGCTCCCTGGGACGAGCCGGATTACCGGCTGCCCCATGGCGGCCCCCATTCGCCGGAGGGCTATCGTCACTTCGCTCCGCTGATCGCGGCGCGGCATAACGGCTTTGGCAGCGAGCATCCGTCCCTGGGCAATATCCTCAAGTGCCTGTACGAGGGCAGCCAGGTGCCCATGGATGCCGGGCTGCGTATCGAGGCGCGGTATTTCTTCAATACCCTGAGAAAACCCCAGGCCAGAGCCATGGCGCGGACCTTCTTCATCGCCCGCCAGACCCTGGCCCGGCGTCCCGTGCGAGAGGACCTGGAAAGCTACCTGGGCGTGCTGCAAGAGGTGTCCGAGCAGGAGCAGCAGGCCCTGCTGAATGAAGGCTACTCCGACACCCTGGTCGCCAGCCTGGGCCGGGTGGCGTCGCTGCCCACCGGCTGTCCGCAGCCGGTAACTGACGCCGAAGCCAGCCCGGCAGACCTGCCTGTGGTAGAACAACTCAAGCGTCGGCTGCTGTATGCTCAGGCACTGGCCGCGGCCCGCTGTCTGGACGCGGGCATCGTCCAGGACCCGCTGGAAGCAGACTTGGGCGCGGTGGAAGCAGGCTTCCCGGCCTGGACTGGCGGGCCGCTGGGCTATATCGAGATCGAAGGGCTGGCCAATTTCATTGCCCAGGCCCAGCGCTTCGAACAGGATCACGGCGCGCGCTTCGCCCTGCCGGCGGGGCTGCTGCGTCGTCTAGAGGAAGGGCAGGGCCTGCACGCCTGAACCGGCGTCAGGCTGCCCTCATCATCCAATGGTCAAGAGAGAGAACAACAAGATGAGTACTCTGATTGTGGAAAACCGCGCCGGTGAGCTGCTGACGCTGCCGGCCCAGGCGTCGCTGACGTTGATGGACATCATGCGGGACAACGGCGTGGAAGAGATCCTCGCCCT
>DATGNS010000340.1:0-2394 GCA_035306625.1 Pseudomonas sp.
CCCACGTTGTACTTGCCCGAGGGCTTGTTCATGGGGATGCGCTTGATCTCCTTGAGGGTGTCGGCCTCGATCACCAGCAGCGCCCCGTCCGTATCCCACACGCTCAGCAACAGGTGCTTGCCATCACGGGTGAACTCCACGTGGGCGGCGTTCTTGCCGGGCATGGGGCGCAGGGTGTGGGCCACCTTGAGGGTCTGCTTGTCGATCAGGTGGATGGCGTCGTTGTTGGGGCCGAAGAACACGTCGGTCCAGGCGTACTTCGAATCGGCATGGCTGCGCATGAAGAAGCCCGGCCCTTCGGTGGGGATCTCCTCGATCAGCTCCCAGGTTTCCATGTCCAGCACCGAGATCAGCCCCTGGCTGACGTTGGGCGTGGCGAACACCCACTTGCCGTCGCGCTGCCAGTAGATGCCCGAGCCCAGGTGCGGCATGCCCGGCAGCGGGATGTCGGTGAGCGTCTCGCCGCTGTCCAGGTCGATCACCTGGCCGCCTTTGGCCTTGCGCGAAGTGGCCAGCAGCTGGCGGTAGTCCGGGGTGAAGGAGAAATCGTCGAGGAAGTCCTCGGCGACGATCCGGCGCGGCACGAAGTCCGGCGTGCCGGCGTAGGACAGCTCCCACACTTCCCGCACGTCCTTGAGCGCCACCACGAAGCTGTCGCGCGGCGGGGCGGTGTACACGGCGCTGACCCGCGAGATCCTGCCGTCCAGGCCCTCGGCCGGGATGCGCTTGACCAGCGACAGGTCGCGCGCGTCCAGCACCACCAGCTCGCCCGGCAGGTAGTTGCCCACCAGTGCCCAGCGGCCGTCGTTGCTGATCGCCATGTTGCGGGTGTTCAGGCCGGCGCGCACCTCGGCCACCATGGTCAGGTTGTGCAGGTCGTAGAGGCTGATCCAGCCGTCGCGGGAGGCGAAGTAGACGAAGCGGCCGTCCGGCGAGAACTTCGGCCCGCCGTGCAGGGCGAAGTGCGACGGGAATTTCGCCAGCTCCTCGAAGCGGTCGCCGTCGAGGATGCGCACCTGATGATTGCCGGCCTCCACCACCACGAACAGGTTGAGCGGATCGGCGCCGTGCTGCGGGCTGTCCGGCAGGCTGGTCAGGTCGGCGAGCAGGCGATGGCTGGCGCGCAGATCGTCATCGGTCCACTGCGGCGCCACGGCGGGCGGGGTGTAGAGGTAGTCGGTCAGCGCCTGGATCTGGCCGTCATCCAGCACCTGACCGAAGGCGGCCATCTGGCTGGCCGGACGGCCGTTGCGGATCACCTGCTTCGCCTCGGCGGGCTTCAGGCGGCCGAGGCTTTCCGGCAGCAGGGCCGGGCCGGCGCCGCCCAGGCGGTTCTCGCCGTGGCAGGCCAGGCAGTGCTGGCGATACAGGGCATCGGCATCCGGTTCGGCGGCCTTCGCGCTGGGGATGCACAGGTCCAGCGCCACGAAGGTGGCGGCCGGCAGCGCGGCGGCGGCCAGCAGGGCCATGATCAGTCGCATGGGTTTTCCTCCAGGGCGCTCAGGCGGGCGGGGAACTGCGGGCTGCGTTCGGCGAACAGGCCCACCACCTTGCCGATCACCGTCAGGGTGGGTGCGCTCAACTGGTTGGCGCAGGCCATCTCGTCCAGCGCCTCCAGGGTGCCGCGCACCACGCGCTGATCCGGCTGGGTGCCGCGGCTGATCAGCGCGGCCGGGGTGTCGGCCGGCAGGCCGGCGGCGATCAGCTTGCGGGTGATCGTCCCCAGGCTGGCCAGGCCCATGTAGAACACCAGGGTCTGGCCACCGCTGGCCAGGGATTCCCAGGGCAGCCGCAGCTCGCCGTCCTTCTGCAGGTGGCCGGTGATGAACTGGCAGGAATGCGCCAGGTCGTGGTGGGTCAGCGGAATGCCCGCGTAGGTGGTGCAACCCGAGGCGGCGGTGATGCCGGGCACCACCTGGCAGTCCACGCCCTGTTCCAGCAGGAACTCCAGTTCCTCGGCGCCACGGCCGAAGATGAAGGGGTCGCCGCCCTTCAGGCGCACCACGCGCAGGCGGTCGCGGGCCAGGTCCAGCAGCAGCCGGTTGATCTGCTCCTGGGGCAGGCTGTGGTAGCCGCTGGCCTTGCCCACGTAGTGGCGGGAGCAGCGCGCCGGCAGCAGGGCCAGCAGTTCGTCGCTCACCAGGCGGTCGTAGACCACCGCGTCGGCCTGCTGCAGCAGGCTCCAGGCGCGCAGGGTGAGCAGGCCGGGGTCGCCGGGGCCGGCGCCGACCAGAGCCACTTCGCCGGGCAGGAAGTTGGCGTGCAGTGCAGGGGGGAGGGTGAGCTGGTCCATGCGGACTCCTTATCTCTATCGACGGCTCTGACGGCCGCTCGGGTCGTATGCGGTCAGGCGATCTGCACGCTGGGAATGCATTGGGCCTCGGGCAGGCCGAT
>DATGNS010000341.1:0-2640 GCA_035306625.1 Pseudomonas sp.
CGCAGCGGCGTTTCGTCCGGCTCGGCGGTGATGCTGAAGTCGCGCTTGCGACGGTACTCGTCGAGCTGCCTGGCCATGCGTTACTGGGCCTTGCGCCGGCGGCGCGGTGCGGGTTTTTCCTGTTCGTCATCGTCGCCGGAAGACGCCCTGGTCTTTGCCTTGCCCTTGGCGCCACTGTCGCCGCCGCCCTTCAGGCTGCGCTTGAGCAGCTCGGTGAGGTCGATGACATCGGCGCTGCGGCGGGTCTCCGCTTCGCCGGGCACGGCTTCCACTTCGTGGATCTTGCCCTTGCTGGCCTTCTCCTCCACCAGATCCATGATCTGGTCCTGGAACTGGTCGCGGTACTCGTCGGGCTCCCATTCCCCGGCCATGTCTTCGATCAGGCGCTTGGCCATTTCCAGCTCGGCCTTGGCCAGGTTGGGCTTGGTCACCGAGGGGTCGAGTTCAAGGGTGGCCAGGCCGCGCACCTCGGCGGGCCAGCGCAGCTTGACCAGCACCAGGGCATCCTCCAGCGGCATCAGCGCCGTCAGGTACTGCCTGGTGTGCAGCACCACCCTGGCCAGGGCCACCTTGTCGCTCTGGCGCAGGGCCTCGCGTAGCAGGGCGTAGACTTTCTCGCCGCGCCGTTCGGGTGCCAGGTAATAGGGCTGGTCGATGTGCTGCAGCGGAATGGCGCTGCGCTCGACGAAGGAGAAAATGTCGATGGTCTGGGTGGCTTCCGGGTGGGCGGCGCGGATTTCCTCGTCGGAAAGCACCACGTAGCGGCCCTTCTCGTACTGCACGCCCTTGACGATGTTCTCGCTGGTGATTTCCTTGCCGGTGACCTTGTTGATGCGCTTGTAGCCGACCGGGTCCATGCTGCGCTTGTCCAGCCAATCGAAGTCGACGCCCTGCTTCGAGGTGGCGGACACCAGGCCGACCGGTATGTGCACCAGGCCGAAGCTGATCGCGCCTTTCCAGATGGAGCGTGGCATGGTGGTTACCTCCCCCGCCCTGGCTCCGCGCTGTCGCTAGTCCGTGTTGCGTTCGCTGCGATCGACCAGGCGCGGCACGATATTGAGGATGAACAGGCCGAGCAACGTACCCAGCAGGGCCAGCATGGCGCTGCCCAGACCGCAGGCAATGCCGATGGCGGCGGTCAGCCAGACGCCGGCGGCGGTGGTCAGTCCGATCACGCCGCGGGCGGTTTCACCTTTGAGTATGGTCCCGGCACAGAGAAACCCCACACCGGCGACGACGCCCTGGATCACCCGGCTCAGGGCATCCTCATGGGAGCCGGAAAATTCCGGAGCCAGCACGAACAGCGCACTGCCCACCGCCACCATCATGTGGGTGCGGATGCCGGCCGCCTTGCCGTGGTGTTCCCGCTCATAGCCGAGCACTGCTCCGAAGATGGCGGCCATGCCCAGACGGAGAACTATGCGGGTGATCTGTTCCGGGTCGAGGATGCTGCCAAGTTCATCGGACAGGGTTTCTACGACGCTGGCCCATGCCCCCATTCATCATCCTTGCCCGTCCCAGGGTCGGTATCGTTTGCTGGCACAGCGGCTACAGGCCTGACACAGAAAGACTTCGCTTCCCAGGTATACGCGGATGGGCTGCATCCATTGACAGCCGACGAGTAGACAGCGAAAGCACATGGGAACCTCCGGTGGCCGCTGTTGCGAAGTCGCTTGGTGTTATGACTGTCGAGCCGGCGAGAGGTTTATGGCGGAAGGAAGGAATTTTGTCGGTTGCGGCGGAAGCATCCCGCTCCCGCCTGGGTGATCAGTCAGCGGTTCAGCTATTTGCTGCCGCTGCTACGGCCGCCGCCATGGCTGGCCTGTCCGCCTTTCTTCCCTGCTTCCGAGGCACGTTGCGGGTCGTTCTTGAAGTTGCCGCCACTCGCTTGGCCGCCCTTCTTTCCAGCTTCGGAGGCCCGTTGGGGATCCTCGGCGAAGTTGCCTTTCCCACCTTGATGCTGAGCCATTTTCGATGTCCTCGTGTTCAGGATGTAATGCGAGCACCTGGGGTGCTCACAGCTTGTGAAAGCGCGATTTCGCGTAAGTTCGCGGCTTTTACATAGCGAATTCTTCTGAAAAAACGAGGCGAAGGGGTGGTAAGTAACAAGACGGTCGGTTATTTGGGCGCTGTGCCTTGTTCCAGACCGACCTTGACCTGCCAGATGTCCGCGGCGTATTCGCGGATGCTGCGGTCGGAAGAGAACCACCCGGCTCGGGCGCAGTTGAGAATCGCCGAGCGCCACCACTGGTTCGACCGACGCCAGTAGTCCTCCACCGCCAGCTGCGCCTCCCAGTAGGCGTCGAAGTCGGCGCAGACCATGAATCTGTCCTGGTGCTGCAACCCCTGGATCAGGCTGGCGTAGCGATGAGGTTCGTCCGGGCTGAACACGCCGCTGCGGATGGCGTCCAGGGCCTCGCGCAGGCGTTCCGAACCCGCGATCAGCCCGGACATGTCCAGTTCGCCGGCGTTGCGGCGCAGGTTCACTTCCTCGGCGGTCAGCCCGAAGATGAACATGTGGTCGTGGCCGATCTGTTCGCTCATTTCCACGTTGGCGCCGTCCAGGGTGCCGATGGTGAGGGCCCCGTTGAGGGCGAACTTCATGTTGCTGGTGCCGGAGGCTTCCATGCCGGCGGTGGA
>DATGNS010000342.1:0-9595 GCA_035306625.1 Pseudomonas sp.
ACCACCGCCGCGGTGTTCGTGCCGCTCTCCTTCCTGGCCGGCGAGCTGGGCGCGGTGCTGGAGGTACTGCCGGTGGTGCTGATCGCCGCCCTGGCGGCGAGCCTCATCGAGGCGTTCTGGATCCTGCCCCACCACCTCAAGGGCAGCGTGACGCACCTGCAGGAGGGCCATGACTCCCGTTTTCGCAGCGCCTTCGACCGCGGCTTCGAGCGCTTCCGTGAAGGCGTGGGGCAGCTGGCCGATCGGTCGATCCGCTTCCGTCATGTGGTATTGGGGCTTGTATTTACCGTGATACTAGCGTCTGTCGGTTTCATGGCCGGTGGCCATGTCGGCAGCGAGGCGATGCCCGACATCGACGGCGACGTGCTGGAGGCGCGCATCCTGATGCCCCAGGGCACGCCGCTCGAGCGCACAGAGGCGGTGGCCGCGCGGGTCGAGACGGCGATGCGCGAGCTCGGTGCCCACCATGTGCCCAAGCAACCTGATGGTGAGGCGCTGGTCGAAGCGATTCAGGTGCGCTTCAACCACAATGCCAGCGCAGGAGAAGCAGGTCCCCACGTGGCCACGGTCAGCGTCGACCTGCTCACCGCCGAACGGCGCACCATGACCCTGGATGCGCTGACCACCGAGTGGCGGGAGGCGATCGGCGACATCCCAGGGGTGCAGCGCCTGATCATCCAGGAACCGGGCTTCGGTCCCGCCGGGGTGCCCGTGGAGGTGCGCCTGGCCGGCGAGGACCTCGCGGCCATGAAGGCGGCGGCACGGGAGCTTGCCACGCGCCTCGAGGGCTATTCGGCAGTCTACAACGTCATGGACGACCAGCGCCTGGGCAAACCCCAGCGCGCCTACTCCCTGGCATCGGGTGCCCACGGCCTGGGGCTCACCGCCGAGGAGGTGGCGAGCCAGCTGCGTGCCGGCCTGCTCGGCGAGATCGCCGATACCCAGCGCATCGGCGAGCAAGAGATCGAGGTGCTGGTGCGCCAGGCCGAGGCCGACCGCGACGGTCTCGATGACCTGGCCGACCAGACCCTGGTGCTCCCCGACGGTAGCCGGGTGCCACTCTCGGTGGTGACCGAGGTGGCCGAGCGCCGCGAGTGGGCGCGCATCACCCGCATCGACGGGCGGCGCACCGTCACCGTGGAGGCCAACGTGGACGCCCGCCAGGCCAGCGGTCAGGCGATCGTCGATGACCTCGTCGGCAGCGGCTGGGTGGCCGACTTCGAGGCACGCCACCCCGAAGTGGCAGTCACCTTCGAGGGGCAGGTGGCCAGATCCGCCGAGACCGGCGGTTCCATCGCCCGCGGGCTGCTGATCGGCCTGGTGGGGATCTTCGTGATCCTCTCCTTCCAGTTCCGCAGCTATGTGGAGCCGCTGATCGTCATGCTCTCGATCCCGCTGGCCTTCATTGGCGCCCTCTGGGGGCACGTGATCATGGGCTACTACCTCTCGATGCCCTCGCTGATCGGTGCCGCCTCGCTGGCCGGTATCGTGGTCAACAATGCCATCCTGCTGATCCACTTTATCAAGACGCACCGCGAGCGCGGCCTGGACGCGGTGGCGGCCGCCGGCCAGGCCAGCCGCGATCGGCTGCGTGCCATCCTGATCTCCTCCACGACCACCATCGCCGGCCTGGCGCCGCTGCTGGCCGAGACCAGCACCCAGGCGGATGCCATCAAGCCGCTGGTGATCGCCGTGGTGTTCGGTCTGCTCAGCGCGACCCTGCTGGTGCTGCTGGTGATCCCGGCACTCTATGTGCTGTTCGACGACTGGGGGTGGACCCGGGGGGCGCAGCACGGCCAGTGATGGCTGATGCCGGCAGGCTGCCGGCCGACCTACTCCTGCGTGGCTACTTGCAGGGGTAGGTCGGTGGTGGAGACGGCGGATAACATGGGAAGGCTATCGCTGCAGGACATAGGTGCCTGGTGCATCGCTGATGGGTGCGTACTTCTCGCCCCCCATCGCCGGGGGGGCGATCCGCTCCCTGGACGAACGCTCCTCCAGCCAGGTCTGCCAGACCGGCCACCAGGAGCCCTGATGGGTCGGCGTCATCTGCCGCCAGGTGTCCGGATCGAGATAGCCCTGTTTCTCGTAGCGGGTTTCGACCTGATAGGTGCGCCTGGGGTGTCCGATCTCGCTGACGATGCCGGCGTTGTGGCCGCCGCTGGTGAGCAGGAAGGTGACCTCGTCGGTGTCGGTGAGCAGATGGATCTTGTAGGCCGAGCGCCAGGGCGCGACGTGGTCGCTGCTGGTGGCCACGGAGAAGATCGGCACCGTGATATCGGTGATGGCGATGGGGCGATCGCCGACGATATAGCGCCCGGATGCCAGGTCGTTGTTGAGATAGAGCCGACGCAGATACTGCGAGTGCATCAGATAGGGCATGCGCGTCACATCCGCGTTCCAGGCCATCAGAGGGTGCATGGAGTGACGCTCACCGAGCATGTATTCGCGTACCATACGCGACCAGATCAGGTCGTTGGAGCGCAGCAGCTGGAAGGCGCCGGCCATCTGATAGCCGTCCAGGTAGCCGCGCTCCTGCATCATGCTCTCGAGGTAGTCGACCTCGCTTTCGGTGATAAACAGCGATAGCTCACCGGCCTCGGTGAAGTCGACCTGGGCGGCCAGCAGGGTGAGCGAGGCCAGGCGGTTGTCGTCATCCCGAGCCATGGTGGCGGCCTGAATCGTCAGCAGCGTGCCGCCCAGACAGTAGCCCACCGCATGGATCTTGCGCTCCGGCAGGATCGAGGAGACCACGTCTATCGCCGCTTCGGGCCCCAGGCGGCGGTAGCTGCCCATGCCCAGTTCGCGATCCTCCGAATCGACGTTGCGCCAGGAGATCATGAATACCGTATGGCCCTGATCCAGCAGGTAGCGCACCAGGGATTTCTCCGGCGTCAGGTCGAGGATGTAGTACTTCATGATCCAGGCCGGCACGATAAGCACCGGCTCCGCGGAGACCTTCTCGGTGGTCGGGGTATACTGGATCAGCTCGATCAGATGGTTGCGGTAGACCACCTTGCCCGGGGTGGTGGCCAGGTTCTCGCCGACCGTGAACGCCTCGCTGCCCACCGGGGGGCAGCCGGTCTTCTGGCGCTGCCAATCCTCCTGGAAGTTTTCCCAGCCGCGCACAAAATTCATGCCGCCCTGCTTCAGGGTCGCATCGATCACCTCGGGGTTGAGCCAGGGGAAGTTGGAGGGCGACCAGCGGTCGAGCATCTGTCGGCCGATAAAGGAGACCACGTTCTCGGTGCTGCGCGACAGGCCGTCGATATTGGTCGTGGCGCTCTCCCACCACTCCTGCTGCAGGAGAAAGGATTGGTGGATCACGTTATACGGCCAGCGCGACCAGGCGTCACCGGCAAAACGAGTGTCCTGCAGGGCCGGCTCGATGCAGGGCGGTGTCCCCGACGTCATGTTGGCTTGACGGATATACCCCAACAGGTACTCAAGCTTGAACCCCGCCTCCTCGGCCAGCTCCAGCTGCTTGCCGGGCGACATGGCGAGATGGGCGAGCCACTCGTAGATCACCGTGGCCACGCCGGCGGGCGTGATGCCCTGGGTCAAGGCGGCCATATTGGCCTTGAAGGTGCGGTCCAGCATGCCCGCGGCGTAGTGGCTGGATGGCCGTGAGGCTGATCGAATCGGTTGGTTCATGGCGATCCATACTCCTTGTCGGTTGGCCTCAGGAGCAAGGCCGCACTTGCGCGCTTGCGCAAGCGGATATGCTCGTTATGCTGCCAGATAATCGCCACTAGAGCGACTCCCGGGACGGCGTGCCGATGTCGAGCCCCGCTTCCTGAGCCAGTTTCTCGATCTCGGCGTAGTGGCGCCGATACTCGCTCGAGTCGATAGGCGCATAGTTGAGGTTCTTCATTGTGCTGGACAGCGCGGTGAAGTACTCGCGGATGGCGTCCTTGTCGTCGAAGGCGTACTCCGCACTCACCAGCGGGTGGATCAGCGAAAGGCTGCGCCGCTGACGCTCCGGCGAGGTGCTGCCATCCACCGCATCGAAGGCATCCTGCTGCAGATAGACCAGATCGAGGAAGGCGGCCTTGTGGTAGGTGAGGAAGTCCTCGATGGTGATGCCTTCATCGCCGGTGACCTGCATCATCTGGTTGACGTCCTCCCCATCGTGCAGAAGCTGCAGAAGTTCGTCGATGCGCTCCGGCCACTCCTTGCCGAGACGCTCGGCGATGGCGGGTTCGAGCTCGGCTCGATAGCGTGACCAGGAGAGCAGGGGATCCACCGCCGGATAGAAGCGCTTGTAGGCGCGCTCGGAAGAGAGACCGAGAAACGCCTTGACCGTACTCAGGGTCGCCTGGGTCACCGGCTCCTCGAAGTTGCCGCCGGAGGGGGAGACGGTGCCGATCAGGGTCAGGCTGCCACTGTCGCCGGCGTTGTTCCGAATCACGCCGGCGCGTTCGTAGACGCTGCGCACCGCCGAGTCCAGGTAGGCGGGGTAGGCCTCCTCGCCGGGAATCTCCTCCATGCGTCCGGAGGTCTCGCGCATCGCCTGGGCCCAGCGCGAGGTGGAGTCGGCGATCAGCAGCACGTCGAGCCCCATCTGACGATAGTATTCGCCGAGGGTGATGCCGGTGTAGATGGAGGCCTCCCGGGCGGCCACCGGCATCGAGGAGGTGTTGCAGACGATCACGGTGCGGTCCATCAGCGAGCCGCCGGTGGTCGGGTCGCTGAGTCGCGGGAACTCGGTGATGGTCTCCACCACCTCACCGGCCCGCTCGCCGCAGGCGACGATGATCACGATATCCACGGTGGAGTAGCGGGCGATAAGGTTCTGCAGCACCGTCTTGCCGGCGCCAAAGGGGCCGGGAATGCAGGCGGTGCCGCCGGTGGCGATGGGGAAGAAGGTGTCGATCACCCGTATGGTGGTGTCCAGGGGGCGGTCGGGATAGAGCCGCTCGCTGGCGTGGCTGGCGAGCAGGCGCTGCGGCAGCGGTGTGCGCACCGGCCAGCGCTGGGCCAGGGTGACCCGGCGCTCGACGCCCGCCGCGTCGATGAGGCGCGCCACCGGCACGTCCACGGCGAAGCTGCCCTCCTGAATCCAGCTGACCTCCTGTTCGCCTCGGGCGTCGAAGGGCACCATGATGCGATGGGTGAAACGCCCCTCCTGCACGGTGCCCAGGATATCGCCGGCACGCAGCTTGGTGCCCATGCGCACCCGGGGCGAGAAGGACCACTTGATGGTCGTGTCGAGCGCCGGCAGATGCAGCCCCCGGGGCAGGAAGAAGCCGGAGTGCAGGGCGATCTGCTCCAGGGGGTTCTGCAGGCCGTCGTAGATCTGCCCGAGCAGGCCGGGGCCGAGGGTGACCGAGAGCATCTCGCCGGTCTGCTCCACGGCGTCACCCACCTTGATGCCACCGGTATCCTCGAAGACCTGGACGTCTGCCCGCTGGCCCTGCACCCGCAGCACCTCGCCCTTGAGGCGGATATCGCGTGCCTCCTCCGCCTGGGCGGGGCGGATATAGACCACCTCGTTCTTCATCAGCCCCCGGGAGCGCTCAGTGGCCTCGATAACGACGATATCGTCCTGGACATTGACCACTCGGCACTCCCCCCCGGGGCCCTGTGAACCAGCCTCGTCCTGCGACATGGCGGCGTCCTTCCCGGTCATGGTAGCCATATAGCGTCACTCTCCTGAAAAAAGCGTCCCGTAATCACCGAGTCCACGTTGAATATCGGCTCGTAGGCGGCGCTCCGCCGCCTCGGCGTTGTAGCGTTGCCAGGCAGCGCTCAGGCGCCAGCGCAGCCAGTAGATGACGACCTGGCGAAAGTCGAAGCGATCGTGGCGGCGGGCCCGATCGAGCCGGCGCCAGCTCTCCTCGAGCAGCAGCCGCTCCAGCTCTCGGGGGCGGTCGTGCTGCAGATGCTCCCGGGCCTCGGCGAGCCAGGGGAAGACCGGCCCCACGCCGAACAGCGGCGCCTGCCAATTGGCACCGATATGCGCCAGGCGCGGGCCGGCTCCCCAGGATTCGCTCAGGGGAGGGGCGGGGTCGCCCCGCCGGCGCCGGCGCAGGGCCGTCACCAGGGTATGACGCTCGAGCGGGGCCTCGATGAGATCGAGCACGCCGTGCTCCGCCAATTGCGGCGCCGCCTGCCGATAGCGCCGGATAAGGGTATCGGGGGAGACGTCCAGGCCCAGATGCCGCCAGTCGAGCAGGGTGTCCAGCGCCTGCAGGCTATCGCGATGGGCGTCGCTCAGGGTCTCGAGACGATGCGCCAGGCGGATCGCCGAGATCGGCAGGGGCTCGCGCCCGAAAGGCGTGGCGGGCAGGGCCGGCAGGCTGGCGAGCAGGTCGACATACTGATGGCGCCTGGAGATGGCAGTGAATGACATGGCTACTTGACGATGCCTTCGAGCATGGCGCGAAAGCGCGGCTGCAGATGTTGTAGTAGAAGCTCCGCCACCGCCTCGTCGCTGATGTCGAGCTCCATCTCATGCTCGTGCAGGCGGATGCGCAGGCCGCTCTCCTGCTCGCCGATGGAGAAGCGCACCCCCTCGCGCAGCACCTCACGCGCCTGGGCGACCACGAACCAGGAGAGCGTGCCCTCCTTGAGCTCCTCGGGGCGGCGCCGCAGCTCCTCCAGCCCCAGTACGTCCCGGGGTAGCATCACCTCCACGTCGTTTTCCGCCTCCAGCGGCGTGTCGCTGCGGGTGCGGGCGGCGAGCTCGAGGATCAGGCGCTGCAGCAGATCCTCCTGTGACAGGGCCTGCCCCACCAGCCGGCGCAGATGATCGCGAAAGCGGTGGGTCAGGGTGCTCTGCATCTCCAGCACGCTGTCCCGGGCGGCGACCCGCAGAGCCTCCTTGGCGGAGCTCTCCAGGCGTGCGGCCTCCTCCCGGGCCTGCTCGCGCAGCGCCTGGGCGTCCCGCTCGGCCTGCTCGACCATCCAGGTGGCGCGCTTCTCCGCATCGGCGACGATGCGCCGCGCCTCCTCTCGCCCCTGCTCCACGCCCTCGCCGCGCAGTCGTTCGATCAGCGCCTCGACGCCGAAGGAGGCGCCCTGAAGGGGTGTTTCCCGATCGCTCATCACCTTCTCTCCGTGTTACTGCAGGGGGATATCGCCACCGATCACCAGGGCGAAGATAAAGGCGAACACCCCGAAGCCCTCGACGATGGCCGCCGGCGCGATGGAGAGCCCGAAGATCTCCGGCTTGCTCTTCGCGCTGTTGATCGCCGAGGCGCAGCAGCTGCCCTGATAGACCGCACTTAACAGCAGTGCCACCCCGGCGAGGAGGCCCACGGAGAAGAGCCCCGCCGAGGTGGCCTCGGTGACCGGGCGCTGCAGGCTGAACATCACCACGATGCCGTAGATGCTCTGGGAGGAGGGCATCGCCGAGAGCCCGATAAAGCGCCCGTGGCCGCTCTCGGTCTCGAGCAGGGCGCCGATGGCCGCCTGGCCGGCGATGGCGCAGCCGATGATGCTGCCGATGGCGCCCAGGGCCATCGGCCCGTACAGGCCTGCCCAGCCCAGGGCGATGATCAGTTGCTCCATGGCGTGGTCTCCGTTGTCGCGAATGCCGTGAAGGGGTATCCCTCGTCCGAGATGCCCCAGTGATAGAACTCGATAAGATTGAGCCGCAGCCTGTGCACCACGCCGCTGACCACCGCCAGCACGAAGTTCAGCGCGTGGCCGGCGATCAGGATCAGCGCGTAGAGCAGGATGCCCAGGCCCGGAAAGGCCGCCGCCGCGTCTGCGGCGAGCTGGTTGAAGGTGACCGCAAGCGACGCGCTGGCGAGCCCCAGGGCGAACAGGCGCAGGTAGCTCAGCACGTCGCCGAAGGCTCGGGTCACATCGGTCAGGGCGTAGAGGCCGCCGCCGGCGCGCTTGAGCAGCTCCAGCGGCCCGTGGACCGGACGGGTATCGGAGAAGAGGGCGACGCCCGCCAGCCCCAGGGCGAGGGCGACGCCGCCGCCGGTGATACCGTAGTAGAGCATCACCCCGGCCAGCAGAGCGACAATCCAGCCCAGCGGTGCCAGCATCGCGCTCCGCCCGCGCCGCTGCCAGGCGACGGTGGCGTTGGCAACGACCAGGTGCGCCAGGCCGATGCCGATCGCCAGCCGCATCATCTGATCGAAGTCGTTAATATCGAGCAGCGTGAGCCGCGCGAGCCAGCCATCCGGTGGCGGGCTCCAGCCGAAGTAGCTGCCGGCGAGCACGCCGTAGGCGAAGGCGCAGCCCGCCAGGGCGAAGCCCAGGTTGCGCACGCGGGTGCCGGCGCGGCTGCCGGTGAGGCGCTGTGAGAAGAACAGCACCGCGCCGAGCAGCAGCAGCGCGTAGCCGGCGTCGGCGAGGATCATGGCGAAGAACAGCGCAAAGGAGAAGAAGACCACCCGGGAGGGGTCCCAGTTGCGATAACCGGGCATCTGGTAGAAGTGCACGACCTCTGCGCCGCCGGCAATGCGCTCGTCGTTGTCGAGCAGGGTCGGCGGCTGGTCCTCGGGAGCCACCGGCTCGTCGAGCAGGGCGAGCCCGCGCCGCGCGGCGAGGGTTCGAACGTCCTCAATCGCCCGCTCGGGCACCCAGCCCTGCACGGCGAAGAGCGCCTCGCTGTCGCGGGTGAGGCGCTGCGCCTCACCCAGACTTGCCGCGTCCTCCGCCCGGGCCTGATGGCGATGCAGCAGATGGATCCAGCGGGTCAGCGCCTCGCGCTCGGCGACCCGCTCGTCGAGGCGCACCACCAGGCGCTGCAGCTCCTCCTGCAGACGTCGGCGGGGCACGCTGCCGGTATGGGTGCGCGGCACCGGCAGGGCGTCCTCCGCGGGCTCCTCCTGGGCAATCACCGCGATGTAGCGGTTGCGGTTGTCGCGATGCACCTCCTGCCAGGGCAGGGTGACCTCCGCAAGCTGGCGCGCCTTGTAGTGGGGCACCTCGTAGAACCAGAGCCGATGGTTGGCGAGGCTCTCCAGAGGCGGGAAGTCGAAGTCGCCCCAGGGCTCGAGATCCTTGAGGCGCCGCCGGGTGAAGTCGATGCTGTCCTCCAGGTCCCGGGTCCGGCGCTGGTTCTCCAGGGCGCGCGTGACGATGGCCTGATGGTCGAAGTCGGGGTCGCTGGGCACCTGATGGCGCTTGATTGGGCAGTCGAGCAGATAGGCCAGCGCCTTGCGGGTGTCGCTGGCCGTCCCTCCGGCGGGGGCGTCCCGCTTTTCCGACCCCAGGTCGATCAGGTGCATGACGCCGAGGCGCTGCAGGTCGCGCAGCGTGTCCTGCTTGCCGCCGCGGCTGCCCAGCAGCGTCACCCGGCGCAGTGCCACGATACTCATGGGCTCCCTCCCAGGGCCTGCTTGCGCTTGGCGAGCTTGGCGCGTACCACCGCGGAGCGCTCGCCGTCGGCGAGATGAATATGGATGCGGCGAATGTTCTCCCGGGTGCGCGGAATCAATACCTTGTCGAACAGGTTGACCCGCTGGGTGACCCGCTTGACCGCTCGTTCCAGGCGCCGCAGCCGCTCCTGCTCCACCTGCAGGCGCACCATCAGCGCCAGGGCGTCGTGCAAAACCTCGCGATAGCGATCCAGCCAGTGAGGAGTGGTCAGCGCCGAATAGTCGGCGACGTCGATATCGACGTTCTCGAG
>DATGNS010000343.1:0-2527 GCA_035306625.1 Pseudomonas sp.
ACTGGCCTCGAAACTGGAGACCTGGATGCGCAACAGGAGTTTCTGGCCGAGCTTCTCCACCTCGTCGCGCAGGAAGGTCAGCAGGGTGCTGCCCTCGTGCAGGCTGATGTGCGGGTAGGCCAGGGTCTGGGCCAGGGTCACCGCCTGCTCGCTGGCCAGCGGGTGGCCTTCGGGCAGCGCCAGCACCAGGCGGTCGGTGTTGAAATGGATGGCCTGCAGGCCGCTGACCTCCAGTGGCCCGGCGATGATGCCCAGGTCGGTGGTGCCGTCCAGCACGCCACGCACGATGTCGCGGCTCAGGCGCTCCTGCAGGTCCACCGTGACGCCGGGGCGCTCGGCGAGGAAGCCCGACAGCACCTCCGGCAGGAACTCGGTGACCGCCGTGGTATTGGCGAAGATGCGGATGTGACCGGCGCTGTCCGCACCGTAGGTGGTGAATTCGCTCTTCAGGTAATCCACCTGGCGCATGATCAGCCGGGCGTGCTGCAGCAGCTTGTGGCCGGCCGGGGTCAGCTCCACGCCGCGGCTGTCGCGGTACAGCAGACGGCTGTCCAGCTGGCCTTCCAGCGCCTTGATGCGCGCGCTGGCGGCGGCGGGCGACAGGTGCGCCCGGCGTGCGCCCTGGGTCAGGCTGGGGGATTCGGCGATATGGATGAACAGGCGCAGGTCGGCCAGATCGAAATGCATGGTTGCTCCAGACTCCAGCGGTAGGAACCGTCACTTGGAAAAGGCGTTCAGCATAGCCGAATGCCGGTGGTTGTAAATCCGGATTCTCGAAACGCCTGGCGGCATTGCATGCTGCAGGCACAAGAAAAGAATCACCGGGATGCCAGCCATGACCGACGCCGCACTCACCGCCTGGATCGGGCGAACCGAAGAAGCCCAGGACCACCTGAGCCACAACCTGCTCAAGCGCATCGCCGCCACCCTCGGCGAGCCGACCCCCGCCGCTGGCCAGCCCCTGCCGCCCCTGTGGCAGTGGTGCTTCTTCCAGGAGCCGGTGTTCGAGACCGGCCTGGGCGTCGATGGCCATCCGGCCCGCGGTGGCTTCCTGCCGCCGGCGGACAACCGCAACCGCATGTGGGCTGGCGGACGCGTGGAATTCTTCGAGCCGCTGAGGGCCGGCGCCGAAGCCGAGAAGGTGTCCACCATCAAGCACATCGAGGAAAAGCACGGCCGCACCGGCTCGCTGCTGTTCGTCACCGTGCAGCACGACTACCTGCAGGACGGCAGCCTGGCCATCCGCGAGGAACAGGACATCGTCTACCGCGAGCCGACCCCGCCGAAGCTGGGCGGCGGCGAGGAGCTGCCCACCGGCGACTGGCACGAGTCCATCACGCCCAGCTCGACCCTGCTGTTCCGCTACTCCGCCGTGACCTTCAACGGTCACCGCATCCACTACGACTTCCCCTATGTCACCGAGGCCGAGGGCTATCCGGGCCTGGTGGTGCACGGGCCGCTGATCGCCACCCTCAACCTGCGCGCCTTCTGCCGCGCCAACCCGCAGGCGCGCCTGCGCCGCTTCAGCTATCGCGGCGTGCGCCCGCTGATCGCGCCGGAGCCGTTCGAGGTGGGCGGGCGCATCGTCGCCCCCGGCAAGGCCGAGCTGTGGGCCGGCAACGCCGGCGGCATCGCCCAGAAGGCGGAAGTGGAATTCGAATAACTGCGGCCAACACCGCACTACCCGTAGGGTGGTCAAGGCGCAGCCTTGGCCACCGAGTGGCGGCACGGTCGATCCCCGGCCGCAACAAGAAGTACATCGAGGAATTGCAATGAACCCGTACCTGAACGACGAATACAACGCCATCCGCGAAGGCGTGCGCGCCCTGTGTGCCGAGTTCCCGGCCGAATACTGGCGCAAGATCGACGAGGAAAAGGGCTTCCCGGAAGCGTTCGTCAAGGCCATGACCGAAGCCGGCTGGCTGTCGGCCATGATCCCGGAAGAGTACGGCGGCTCGGGCCTGGGCCTGGCCGAAGCCTCCATCATCCTCGAGGAAGTGAACCGTTGTGGCGGCAACTCCGGCACCATCCACGGCCAGATGTACAACATGTTCACCCTGCTGCGTAACGGCAGCGAGGAACAGAAGCGCTATTACCTGCCCAAGCTGGCCAGCGGCGAACTGCGCCTGCAGTCCATGGGCGTGACCGAGCCGACCACCGGCACCGACACCACCAAGATCAAGACCACCGCGGTCAGGAAGGGCGACAAGTACGTCATCAACGGCCAGAAGGTGTGGATCTCCCGCATCCAGCACTCCGACCTGATGATCCTGCTGGCCCGCACCACCCCGCTGGCCGAGGTGAAGAAGAAGGCTGACGGCATGTCCATCTTCCTGGTCGACCTGCGCGAAGCCATCGGCAACGGCCTGACCGTGCAGCCGATCGCCAACATGGTCAACCACGAGACCAACGAGCTGTTCTTCGACAACCTGGAAATCCCCGCCAGCAGCCTGATCGGCGAAGAAGGCAAGGGCTTCCGCTACATCCTCGACGGCCTGAACGCCGAGCGCACCCTGATCGCCGCCGA
>DATGNS010000344.1:0-2061 GCA_035306625.1 Pseudomonas sp.
AACGGCGCGCGGATCGGCGCCGTATCGCCTATCTGATGGTCAGGGCCACGAGCTTGCCGCCGTTGCCGTAGACGTACAGCCAGCCGCCCACGGCGATCGGCCGGGCGCGCAGACCGTCACTGTCCACGCGGGTGCGGGCGACGAACCGACCATCCACCTGGCTGATCAGGTGCAGGTATCCCTCGTAATCCCCCAGTGCCACGTAGCTGGAGAACACTTCCGGAGCCGAAAGCTGACGACGGGCCAGCTGATCGTTGCTCCACAGCGCGGTGACCGAGCGCTCGTCGATGCCCTCCACCGTGCCGTTGGCCTGACTGACATAGACGCTGCCGAAGCCCTGGGCCACGCCCACCGCGCTGGAGGCCTCGCGCTGCCAGAGCACGCGGCCGCTGTTCAGGTCCAGTGCCGCCAGGCGGCCCTGGTAGCTCACCGCGTACAGGGTGTTGCCGGACAGCAGCAGCCCGCCGTCGATATCGACGATGCGCTCCAGTTCCGAACGGCCCTGGGGCACGGCGACCCGCTGCTCCCACACCGGCAGGCCGCGGCGCGCGTCGACGGCGATCACCTTGCCGGTGGACAGGCCGGCGATGGCCAGCTCGCGGGTCACCAGCGGCGCGCCGGTACCCCGCAGGGTGAGCACCGCCGGCGAGCTGTCGAAGATCCAGCGCTGCGCGCCGGTGGCGGCATCCAGACCGATCAGACGGTCGTCCTGGGTCTGTACCACCACCACGTCACCGTTGGTGGCCGGCGCGGACAGCACCTCGCTGGTGGCCCTGGCCTGCCAGCGCTGCTCGCCGGTTTCCGCATCCAGGGCGATCACCTCGCCCTTCAGGGTGCCGACCAGCACCAGGCCGAAACCGGCACCCACGCCGCCCGATACCGGGCGCTTGAGCTTCTGCCTCCACAGCACCTTGCCGGTGATGCGGTCCATGGCCTGCACCAGGCCGTCGGCGTCGGCGGCGAAGATGCGCTCGCCGTCCACGGCCGGCACCAGGCGATTGAACAGATCCCCCTGGCCGTCGCCGATCGAGCGGCTCCACTCCTTGCGCAGCTTGAGTTCCGCGGTGAAGTCCGGCAGGTCGGCCGGCGGCAGTTCCTTTTTGCTCGAACTGCCGCAGCCGGCCAGCACGGCCGCGCTCAACAGCAGCGCCCAGGTCCAGGGGGTTCTCACGTCAGGCGTCTCCGTTGGCCAGGTCGTCCAGCTTGATCTGCAGGGTGCCGGCGGCGCCGTTGAGCGGCAGCGCTTCCTTGGCCTTGCTGTAGGCGGCGAACGCCTCCTGCTTGCGACCCAGCTGCAGCAGCAGGTCGCCGCGCACTTCCTCGCGGCCGGCCAGGTAGGCGGCGTCCGCCTCGCCCTCCAGCAGGGCCAGGCCTTCCTCGGCCTTGTCCTGGGCGCCCAGCACGCGGGCCAGGCGCTGACGGGCCAGCTCTTCCAGGTCCTTGCTGGCCGGCTTGTCCAGCACGGCGCGCAGCTCGGCCGCGGCCTCATCCAGGCGTCCGGCCTCGACCGCCACCTTGGCAACCAGCAGGCTGCCGAACTGGGCGTAATGGGTGCCGCCGAACTCGTTCTTCAGCTGCGCGGCCAGCTCGGCGATGCGAGCGGTATCCGGCTTGCCGCCCAGGGCGCTCTCGGCCAGCTGCTGGTAGACCATCGAGGCGCCCTGCGCCTTGTTGGTCTGGTGGTTCTGCCACGCCTGCCAGCCGAACACCACGGCCAGGGCCAGCAGCCCGCCGGTGACCAGCGGCATGCCGTTGCGGCTCCACCATTCCTTGAGACGGGCAATCTGTTCTTCTTCAGTCATGCTCACCCTGATTCTCCTTATGCGTGTCAGGCGCCCGGTTGCAGCGCAGCGGCCAGGTGGCCGGCCAGCGCATCCCAGCCAATGTTCTGTTGTTCACTGTCATCACGCAGCGGCTTGAGACCCACCACGCGCTGCGCCAGTTCGTTCTCGCCCAGGATCAGGGCGTAGCGGGCACCGCTCTTGTCGGCCTTCTTGAACTGGCTCTTGAAGCTGCCGGCGCCGGCATTCACCAGTACGCGCAGGCCGGGCAGATTATCAC
>DATGNS010000345.1:0-3515 GCA_035306625.1 Pseudomonas sp.
TCCAGGGCCTCGGCTTCCTCCAGGGGCGGCAGCAGGCCGGGCAGGCGGCTGGCCAGCAGGGTCTTGCCGGTGCCGGGCGGGCCGCTGAACAGCAGGTTGTGGGCGCCGGCGGCGGCCACCAGCAGGGCGCGCTTGGCGGCCAGCTGGCCGTGCACGTCGGCGAGATCCGGATAGGGCCGGGTCTGGCGCAGCAGGCCGCGGGCCTGGTAGGGCGCCAGCGGCTCCTGGCCGGACAGGTGCGCCACCAGCTGCAGCAGGTGCCCGACCGCATAGACTTCCAACCCCGAGGCCAGGCTGGCCTCCTCGGCATTGTCCGCCGCGACGACCAGCTTGCGCCCCGCCGCCCGGGCGGCCAGGGCGGCCGGCAGCACGCCGCGCACCGGACGCAGTTCGCCGGACAGCGCCAGCTCGCCCAGGCATTCGTACTGATCGAGGGATGCGGCGGGCACCTGGCCGCTGGCGGCGAGGATGCCCAGGGCAATGGCCAGGTCGAAGCGGCCGCCGTCCTTGGGCAGGTCGGCCGGGGCCAGGGACAGGGTGATGCGGCGCTGCGGGTATTCGAAGCCGCTGCACAGCAGGGCACTGCGCACGCGGTCCTTGCTTTCGCGCACGCTGGTTTCCGGCAGGCCGACCAGGGTCAGCGAGGGCAGGCCGTTGGCCAGGTGGGTTTCGACGCTGACGGCTGGTGCCTCGACGCCCATCAGGGCGCGGCTGTGAACCAGGGCCAGGGACATGCATCACTCCTTGATGACGGCGGCGCGCATCCGTGCGCGGCCGGGGAAATCACTCCTCGGGCTGGGCCTGGCGCGCCTCCAGTTCGGCGACCCTGGCTTCCAGCGCTTCGAGGCGGGCGCGGGTGCGCGCCAGCACCAGCATCTGGCTGTCGAATTCTTCCCGGCTGACCAGATCCAGCTTGCTGAAGGCGCTCTGCAGCAGTGCCTTGAGGCGCGCTTCCAGTTCCGCAGGGGGCAGCGGCATGTCGCCGCCGATCAGGCGGGCGGCCTGGCTGCTGAGGGCATCGAACAGGGCTTTTGGCGGCAGCATGGGCGGCTCCTGAGGAAATTCGGCGGGCAGTCTAGCACGGCACGAGGCGGGCGGCCGACGGCGTCGGCGCCCGCCCGGGCTCAGGCGCGGTAGCTGATGCGCCCGTCCAGCAGGGTGTAGCGCACCTTGCCCGGCAGGCAGTGGCCGATGAAGGGGCAGTTCTGGCCCCTGGAATACCAGCTCTCGCCGGCCAGGGTGCTCGTCTGCGGGTCGAACAGCACCAGGTCGGCGGGGGCGCCCACGGCCAGGCGGCCGGCGGGCAGCTGCAGAACGCGGGCCGGGCCCCAGGTCAGGCGCTCCAGCAGGGTGGGCAGGTCCAGCAGGCCGTCCTCCACCAGGGTCATGGCCAGCGGCAGCAGCAGCTCCACCGAGCTGATGCCCGGCTCGGTCTCCGCGAAGGGCGCCAGCTTGGCGTCCTGCTCATGGGGCTGGTGGTGACTGGCGATGGCCTGTACCACGCCGCTCTTCACCGCCTGGCGCAGGGCCTCGCGGTCGGCGAGGGAACGCAGCGGGGGCTGCACGTGGTAGAGGCTGGAGAAGCCGGCCAGCGCCTCGTCGGTGAGGATCAGCTGATACAGGGCCACGTCGGCGCTGACCCGCAGGCCGCGGGCCTGGGCCTCGGCGATCATCTCCACGCCGCGGGCGCTGGTCAGCTGGGTGAAGTGGGCGCGCACGCCAGACTGCTCGACCAGCAGCAGCTGCCGGGCCAGGGCCACGGTCTCGGCGCTTTCCGGAATGCCCGGCAGGCCCAGGAAGCTGGCGGTGGGGCCCTCGTGGGCCAGGCCGCCCTCGGCCAGCGCGGCGTCCTGGCTGTGCAGCACCAGGGTCAGGTCGAAGGTGGCGGCGTACTCCATCGCCCGCCGCAGGTTGCGGGTGTTGGGAATCTCGTTGAGGCCGTTGGCGAAGGCCACGCAGCCGGCGTCGCGCAGGGTGACCAGCTCGGCCAGCTGCTCGCCGCCCAGCTCGCGGGTCAGGGCGCCGACCGGGAACACCCGGGTGTGACCGGCCTCCTGGGCGCGCTCCAGCACCAGATCGACCACCGCCGCGGTGTCCATCACCGGGCGGGTCAGCGGTGGGCAGCACAGGCTGGTTACGCCGCCGGCGGCGGCGGCCAGGGTCTCGCTGGCGATGTTGCCCTTGCGCCCGTAACCCGGCTCGCGCAGGGACACGGACAGGTCCACCAGGCCGGGTGCGGCGACCAGCCCCTGGGCGTCGAGGGTCTCGTCGGCCGTGAAATCGAGCGGCGCCTTGCCGATGGCGACGATCTTGGTGGCGTCCAGATAGAGGTCGGTGACTTCGTCCAGGCCGCTGGCGGGATCAATGACGCGGGCACCGAGAATGCGCATGGTGGCCATCAGTTCTGCTCCTGGGCGGCGGTTTCGGATTCGAGCTGGCGTTGCGCGGCCTGGCCGCTCATGGCCATGGACATGACCGCCATGCGAATGGCGATGCCGTAGGTGACCTGGTTGAGGATCACCGACTGGGCGCAGTCGGCCACCGCGGATTCGATCTCCACGCCGCGGTTGATGGGCCCCGGATGCATGACGATGGCGTCCGGTTTGGCCAGCGCCAGGCGCTGGGTGGTCAGGCCGTACTGGCGGTAATACTCGCCCTCGCTGGGCAGCAGGCCGCCCTGCATGCGTTCGCGCTGCAGGCGCAGCATGATGATCACGTCCACATCCTTGAGGCCTTCGCTCAGGCTGGTGAACACCCGCGCGCCGTAGTTTTCCTCCAGGCCCACCGGCAGCAGGGTATGCGGGCCGATCACGCGGATGTCGCGGCAGCCCAGGGCGTGCAGGGCCAGCATGTCCGAGCGGGCCACGCGCGAATGCAGGATGTCGCCGACGATGGCTACCGACAGGTTGGCGAAGTCACCCTTGTGGCGGCGGATGGTGAGCATGTCGAGCATGCCCTGGGTCGGATGCGCGTGGCGCCCGTCGCCACCGTTGATGATGGCCACTTCGGGGCAGACGTGCTCGGCGATGAAGTGCGCGGCGCCGGAGTCGGCGTGGCGCACCACGAACATGTCGGCGGCCATGGCCTCCAGGTTGCGCAGGGTGTCGAACAGGGTCTCGCCCTTGTTAGTGGACGAGGTGGAGACGTTCAGGGTGATGACGTCCGCCGACAGGCGCTGGGCGGCCAGTTCGAAGGTGGTGCGCGTGCGCGTGGAGTTCTCGAAGAACACGTTGCACACGGTGCGGCCGCGCAACAGCGGCACCTTCTTCACGGCGCGCGAGCCGACTTCGAGGAAGGAGTCGGCGGTGTCGAGGATTTCGGTGAGCAGCTCGCCGGGCAGGCCGTCGAGGGACAGGAAGTGGCGCAGCTGACCGAGGTCGTTCAACTGCAGCGGGCGCTTGATGGCGGCGGTCGGCATCGTTCGGTTCTCATTGGGATGCAAGCATCTGGCGCTCGAGGGCGAGCGGCGAAGGGCCGAGCAATTTTACGCGCTCATCGGGGGCCAGCGACAGGGT
>DATGNS010000346.1:0-2543 GCA_035306625.1 Pseudomonas sp.
ACAGCACATCCGGCACGACCACCGGCTGCACATCGGCCACCAGAGCCACACCCGCATCGCGGGCAACCGCCACCGCGAGATCGGCGGCGAGGAACACCGCATCACCCACGGCGACCGCCTGACCGAACTCAAGGCCGACGATCACCTGACCATCGGCGGCAGCCAGCACCTGCGGCTGGGGGCCGGGCAGTTCATCGAGGCGGGCACCGAGATCCACCTCAGGGCCGGCCAGCGGCTGGTGATCGAGGCCACCTCCGAACTGACCCTGCAGGCCGGTGGCAGCTTCATCAGGCTGGATGCCGGCGGGGTGACGGTGGTGGGGCCGCAGGTGCGGCTCAATGCCGGAGGCAGCCCCGGCAGCGGCCAGGGCGCCCGACCGCGGCTGCCTGGCCTGACGGACAGGGCTCCCGACAGCGCGCCGGCCGCTTTCGCAGCGCCGGCCGCGCTGTCCCCCAGCCAGAGCGTCGTGGCCGCAACGGCCCGGGAGCTGGGCGCCAGCCGCTGCCCGGTGTGTGAAGCCTGCTCGGAAGGGAGTTGCAGCCCATGAACGACATCATCGGGTCCTGGCTGGCCGAGCAGGAGCGCCGCCAGCGCGCCCTGTTCCTGATCCTCGACCGCCAGGCGGAAAGCCAGCTTCCGGTCAGCCTGCCCACCACCCTGTTGGCGTCCCGCATCAACCTCTACCGGGACAGCGAAGCCGCCAGCCTGGCCGAACTGGGGCCCTGGCTGATCGGCGTGCCGGACCCGCACGCCGACTGGTTGCTCGCCTGGCTGGAGCAAGCGGAGCATCACTGGGGTTGGCTGGCCAGCGCCGGACGGGCCGACCCGGTGCCTCTGCTGCGTCACTGGCGCGAGCGCATCCTGATCCGGGAGCAGGGTCGCCGGACGCTGTATCGCTTCCAGGACAACCGCGTGATCGCCCGCCATCTCGCCGCGCTGGAGCCCACGACGCAGCGCCCCCTGCTGCTCGGCCCCATCTGCAGCTGCCTGGCCTGGGACGGACAGCAGTGGCGCGTGTTCGACAACCCGAACCCGGGCTCCCATGCGCCGGGAAACGCCCCCTGGCTGAGCGTGCCGGAGCCGGAAGCCATCCAGACCGCCATCCGCCGCCACAACCTCGAACAATGGCTGTGGCAAGAGCATTGCGCGGCGCTCTGTCGCCTGCTGCACGAGCAGGATTTCGCCACCTGGCTGGACCGCCAGCTGGCCCGCGCCCGGGAGTGGGGCTGGCTCGACCAGGACAGCCAGCAGTTTCTCCTGGCCCACCAGCTGCAACCCGGCCTGGCCGAACACCCCGCCTGGCTGCCCCGCGACGGCGAAACCCCGGCCGAGCACCTGGCCCGCTGCCGCGACTTCTTCATCCATCCGGAGGTCGTCGCATGATCCGGCGCGCCCTGTACCTGGCCCTGCTGACCCTTCCTCTTAGCGCCTGCGGCACCCTGGGCGGCCTGTTCGCCGAGCGCTTCACCTTCGAGGGTGACCTGCCCGCCGATTTCGCGCTGCGCGCCCAGGCCCATTACCACGTCAGCGAAGGGCACTGCGCACAGCTGATATCGCGCCGGCAACTCACCAAAACCTATGAAACCGAGTTCAAGGCCGAACCCCATGGTTATCGCTTTGCCATTCCGGTGAGCTATCGCGTGGGTGTTTGCGAGGCAAGGCTCGGACGGGTAGGACTCTTTATCAATGCCCGCTACGGCCAGAAGGACTGGCAGCAAACCTATGACAACGGCGAATTGCGTGTAGTGGATGAAGTACCCGAAGGGTTCACCAGTTTCCTGGCTGACGGCACCCTGACCAGGCGAGCGGAATGCAGCTGGCTTTTCCAGATGAGCCAGGCCAGGGCACGAAGAGGTGAGATCTCCAAGCTTCTTAATTGCAGGGGCGCTGGCGCCTACCTGGTTAACCACGAGCTTGGTGGGAAGATTGTGCGCTTGGACTTCACCGTAAACCCTGTCGAAGAACCTGCCCGTTACGATACCTGGATTCTCTTCCCGCAGGGCTGGAAGCCTTGTCTGCCAAAACCGGGAGCGCAGCGCTGCCAAAATCCACCGCTATTTCAAACATTCAAGAGGAATGGCCGTGAATGCACGGTGTACCCCAATTGCACGGAATAGGGCGTAGGCACGGATGCTTTACAACAGACTTCTTCGCCCACTTTGGGTGGCATTACTGACCCTTCCTCTTAGCGCCTGCGGCACCCTGGGCGGCCTGTTCGCCGAGCATTTCACCTTCGAGGGCGACCTGCCGGCCGATTTCGCGCTGCGCGCCCAGGCCCATTACCACGTCAGCGAAGGGCACTGCGCACAGCTGATATCGCGCCGGCAACTCACCAGAACCTATGAAACCGAGTTCAAGGCCGAGCCGCATGGTTATCGCTTTGCCATTCCGGTGCGCTATCACGTGGGTGTCTGCCAGGCACGGCTCGGGCGGGTGGGACTCTTCATCAAGGGCCGCCACGGTGAAGAGTTCTGGCAACAGACCTATGACAACGGCGAATTGCGGGTAGTGGAGAAAGTGCCGGCAGGCGCCACCAGCTTCCA
>DATGNS010000347.1:0-4872 GCA_035306625.1 Pseudomonas sp.
TGATGACGGCAGCCGGCTTCGCGGAACTGGAGCACTACTACCGTCCCGCCGGCCTGCCCCGGGAACAGCAGCCCTGGCTGGCCAGTGTCTGGCGCAAGGCCTGATCAGCTTTCCGCCACCTCCTGCAACGACCTACAGAGACCGGGGGCGCAGCGCCGCCAGCACCAGCCCCAAGGCCGCCAGCCCCAGCCCGCCAGCCAGCAGGAACAGGCCCGGATAGCCCAGCGCCTTGGCCAGCACGCCGCTGCATGCCCCCACCACGCCGCCGAGCAGCAATTGCACCGAGGCCTGCAGGGTGAAGTCGGCGCCTTCGTGCTCCGCGCGACACTGACGCATCATCGCGGCGAACAGCGCCACCGTGGACAGGCCATCGGCGAACTGTTCGAACAGCGCCACCATGTACACCCGGTCCGACGGAGCGGCGCCCACCAGCCAGGCCATGGCGGCGATGCCCAGGGCCTGCAACAGGCCACCCAGCAGCAGCGCCCGCAGCGTGCCCAGGCGGCCGTACAGCCAGCCGCCGACCAGCGCCCCGCCAATACCCGCCAGACTGCTGACCAGCGTCAACTGCCCCAGCGCGCCGGCGCCCCAGCCCTGATCGACCAGCATCGGCCGGATCATCGGCGAGCCCAGCGCGTCGCCCAGCTTGAAGGTCAGCAGCACACCCAGCCAGAGGGCGAAACCCGGCTGGGCCAGCAGACCGCGATAATGCCGCCAGGGCAGTCCCCATCCCACGGGCTCGGCCAGGGCGGGCTGAAACGGCAGCACGCGGTGCTCGGGAAAGCGCAGCGCAGGAATCAGCAGCAGCACCACGAGTAATGCCAGCGCGGCCATCAGCCAGGACCAGTCGAGGCGGTCCGCCAGCAACAGCAGGCCGCTGCCGCCCGCCAGCATGCCCACCTTGTAGCCGCCCACCTGCAGGCTGTTGCCCAGCCCGCGCCAGCGCTCCGGCAGCAGGCGCACGGTGAGCCCGTCGGTGGCCACGTCCTGGGTGGCCGCCGCCAGGTTGATCAGCAGCAGCAGGCCCAGCAACAGCGGCAGCCAGGAGCCGAACAGCCGTTCCTGGGGCAGCCAGGCCAGCAGCATCAGCAACCCGGCCACCAGCGCCTGCAGGGGCAGGATCCAGCCGCGCCGATGGCCACGCGGCGAGCCGCCGAGCCGATCGACCCAGGGCGCCCACAGCACCTTGAGCAGCCAGGGCAGGGCCAGCAGCTTGAGCAGGCCGATCTGCACCAGATCCACGCCATGCTGGCGCAGCAGGACCGGCAGGGCATGAGCCATCAGCCCGGACGGCAGGCCCTGAGCCACATACAACGCGGCCAGCAGGGTCAGGGTGGAAGGCAGCGGATAACGAAGCGGATGCATGGCGCCCGGCATCAGGGAAGGAAGGGCGCCGAACATACCGGCAAACGCCGCCGGTCGGAATGGCACGGTCGCCATCCACCGAATACCCCGGCACGCCACTCGGAAAAGCGGGTAAAATGCCCGCCCTCCACGTTCACCCGAGCCGCCGTCGATGTCCCAGCCCTTCCGCCCCGAGCTGCTGTCCCCCGCCGGGACGCTCAAGTCCATGCGCTACGCCTTCGCCTACGGCGCTGATGCCGTGTACGCGGGCCAGCCGCGCTACAGCCTGCGGGTGCGCAACAACGAGTTCGACCACGCCAACCTGGCGCTGGGCATCGCCGAGGCCCACGCCCAGGGCAAGCAGTTCTACGTGGTGGTCAACATCGCGCCGCACAACGCCAAGCTGAAGACCTTCATCAAGGATCTGGAGCCGGTGGTGGCCATGGGCCCGGATGCGCTGATCATGTCCGACCCGGGGCTGATCATGCTGGTGCGCGAGCACTTCCCGCGGATGAACGTGCACCTGTCGGTGCAGGCCAACGCGGTGAACTGGGCCAGCGTGGAGTTCTGGCGTCGCCAGGGGCTGACCCGGGCCATCCTCTCCCGCGAGCTGTCGCTGGAGGAAATCGGCGAGATCCGCGGGCAGGTGCCGGACATGGAGCTGGAAGTCTTCGTGCATGGCGCCCTGTGCATGGCGTATTCCGGCCGCTGCCTGCTGTCGGGCTACATCAACAAGCGCGACCCCAATCAGGGCACCTGCACCAATGCCTGCCGCTGGGAGTACAAGACCCACGAGGCGAAGGAGAACGAGCTGGGCGAGGTGGTGCACCAGTACGAGCCGATCGCCGTGCAGCCGGCCGAACCGACCCTGGGCATCGGCGCGCCGACCGACCAGGTGTTCCTGCTGGAGGATGTCACCCGTCCCGGCGAGTTCATGGAGGCCACCGAGGACGAGCACGGCACCTACATCATGAACTCCAAGGACCTGCGCGCCGTGCAGCACGTGGAGCGCCTGGTGCAGATGGGCGTGCATTCGCTGAAGATCGAGGGCCGCACCAAGAGCCACTACTACGTGGCGCGCACCGCCCAGGTGTACCGCAAGGCCATCGACGACGCGGTCGCCGGCCGGCCCTTCGACAGGTCACTGATGGACACCCTCGAATCCCTGGCCCACCGCGGCTACACCGAAGGCTTCCTGCGCCGTCACGTGCACGACGAGTACCAGAACTACGAGCGCGGCTTCTCGCTGTCCGAGCGCCAGCAGTTCGTGGGGGAAATGACCGGCGAGCGCAAGAACGGCCTGGCCGAGGTCAAGGTGAAGAACCGTTTCGCCCTCGGCGACCGCCTGGAGCTGATGACCCCGCAGGGCAACCTGAACTTCACCCTCGAGGCGCTGGAGGATGTCCAGGGCCAGCGCCGCGAGGTGGCCCCGGGGGACGGCCATACCCTGTACCTGCCGGTACCGGAGACCGTCGATCTGCAGTACGCCCTGTTGATGCGGGATCTGCAGGGCGGCACCACTCGCGGCTGACGGGGCGGTCGGCGCCGTTCCGGCCGCCCGGAGCCGCCGTTGAGGGCGGATTTACAGCTGATAGTCGCCCGAGGCTTCCGGCTGGTATTCCACTTCCAGCAGGGTCAGCTGCAGCTTCTTGCCGCCCGGCGCCGGCCAGTCGATCTTCTGACCGATGGTCAGGCCGAGCAGGGCGGTGCCCACCGGAGCCAGCACCGAGACGGTGCCTTCCTTGCCGGCATCCTGGGGATAGACCAGCGTCAGGCGATAATCCTTGCCGGTGCTCTCCTCGCGGCAGCGCACCCGGGAGTTCATGGTCACCACGCCGGCCGGCACCTCATCGTGACCGACCACATTGGCGCGCGACAGCTCCGCCTCCAGCGCCTCGGCGGCCGGGGTGTACTCCTCCAGACTGTCCAGCAGCTTTTCCAGACGCTGCATATCGAGGCGGGTGACGGTAATCGAGGGTGCGCTGCTCATGGCCTGCTGCTGACTCCTTGTTGTTCGGGTGAAACACGGAAAAGCAAAAACCCCGCCGAAGCGGCAGTGTGAGCAAGCAAGCGAAGATGAGGCCAGGTCGCTCAAGGGATTCGAACGACCGGTGCGTCGTATGCGCAGGGGTCACACAGCCTGGACGGCGGGGTTTGCGTACCGGATTGAACCTACCATAGCCGGGCAAATAAGCAAGGCCCCCTCTACAGGTCGGCGAACGACAGCTCCTCGCCCGTCTGTTCGCGCACCAGGCGACCCAGCATCTCACCCAGCGGCTCGCCACTGGCATCGCAGAGCCAGCGCTCACCTTCAGCATCGTAGTCGAAATGGAAGCCGCCGGAACGTGCCGCCAGCCACAGCTGACGCAACGGCTCCTGGCGACTGAAGATCAGCTGGCTGCCGTTGTCGAAGCGCACGGTCAGCACGCCATTGCTGTTCTCCAGGTCGACATCCAGGCCGCTGTCATCGAACAGATCCTCGATTTCCTGCTGCAGGGCGTCGACCAGATCATGAAAACGGGCTTCACTCAGCGTCATGGCACTCTCCTTCAAAACATGCGGCAAGGATGGCGAGTGCCCCACCCGCCGGCAAGCCCCCGCAGCGGCACATAGGCAAGCTGCAAGGGGGTCGGTATACTCCGGCGCAATCACCGCTTTTACAAGGATTTTCGCCATGAAGCGCCTGTTGACTTCGCTCCTGGTGCTCTTCGTGATCAGCGTGGGTCTCAGTGGCTGCGGTCAGAAAGGTCCCCTGTACCACCCGGACGATCCCGACGCCGGACACAGCAAGGACCGATTCGAATTCTAGATCCCGGCCCGCTTCGCGGCCGGTCAGCCCAGGAGGCTGCATGCAACCCTTCGAGTACCGCGACAACGTGCTGTTCGCGGAAGGCGTGGCGCTGCCCGTCATCGCCGAACGCTTCGGCACGCCCACCTATGTCTATTCCCGTGCCCATATCGAGGCCCAGTACCGCGCCTATGCCGATGCGCTGGTGGGCATGCCGCACCTGGTGTGCTTCGCCGTCAAGGCCAACTCCAACCTGGGCGTGCTGAATGTGCTGGCCCGCCTGGGCGCCGGCTTCGACATCGTCTCGCGCGGCGAGCTGGAGCGCGTGCTGGCCGCCGGCGGCGAGCCCGGCAAGATCGTCTTCTCCGGCGTCGGCAAGAGCCGCGAGGACATGCGCCGCGCCCTGGAGGTCGGCGTGCACTGCTTCAACGTCGAATCGGCCGAAGAGCTGGAGCGCCTGCAGGAAGTGGCCGCCAGCCTGGGCAAGCGCGCGCCGATTTCCCTGCGCGTGAACCCGGACGTCGACGCCGGCACCCATCCGTACATTTCCACCGGTCTGAAGGAAAACAAGTTCGGCATCGACATCGCCAGGGCCGAGGCGGTGTACGCCCGCGCCGCCGAGCTGCCGAACCTGGAAATCCTCGGCGTGGACTGCCATATCGGCTCGCAGCTGACCAGCCTGTCGCCGTTCCTGGATGCCCTGGACCGGCTGCTGGCGCTGGTCGACCGCCTGGCCGAGC
>DATGNS010000348.1:0-19598 GCA_035306625.1 Pseudomonas sp.
CCTGCTGGCATCAGAAGAAGTCGCTCTGGATGAAGCCGAACTCCATCAGCTCGGCGTCGCGTACGGGCTGGAAGCCCAGGCGGTCCGTCGCCGTCAAGGGTTCAGGTGGATCGAGGAGGGCGTTGTGCCTGTTGTAGCCCGGTCCGATGACGGCAAACACGATGCCGTTCCACCCCTGCACGAACTCGTCCAGGGTGTAGCGCTTGTGACCGAGTACGGGATCACCCACATAGACATGCTGCTTGTCACTGCGCAGCACCACCACGAAATGCTTGTAGCCGCGCACTTCCTGCAGGACCACGGCGGGAATGCGCAGATGCCGGAGGCCGGCCGGACTGATGCGATAGCCCCGGGCACGCAACCCTATCGCCTCGACATAGCGCTTCATGTCCAGCATGGAGAAGCCCTGGGTGCGGACAATGGCCTGATCGGCACCGGCCAGCATGCCTTCGATGACCATCTGCTCGTTGACATCGAAGTCATAGGCCTCGCGCAGGACCGTGGCCAGCGAAGCGGCCCCGCAGCTGAAATCCGTTTCCTGTTGGACGAGGTTGTTGAAGCGTCGCTCCCGGATGCTCTGCACTTCCAGGAAGGCGGTGGCTCCCCCCGGCAGCACCGCGAACGGCATGCGGGCGGCCAATGCCTCGCCGCACAGCAGAACCAATGCGATGAATGTGATGGGCACACGCATGGGTTTGCGTCCTGACGTGTTCAGAGAAAGAGGGCTCCCTGAGGGAGCCCTTGCCCGAGGCGATTACAGACCGTTGCCGTTGCCGGAGCAGGCATTGCAGCCCGCGGCAATGGCCAGCGAATTGCTCTGCTGGTTGCCCGAGCCAGCCGCCACGTTCAGCCCGACATTGCCCGAAGCACCGTTGAGCGAGCCGGCGACGGCGGCGGTGTTGGTGACCGCTTGCTGGAGGGAGACGAGCGGCACAGAGCCGGTTACCGAACCTGACAGCTCGATGGTGCCGGTCTCGTTGAACAGGAACGAGCCCTCGCCGTCTGCACCCACTTGCGCACCAGGGTTTTCGTCATCCACGTCGATGTGGCCCATGACGGTGCCGTTCGGGTGGGCGTTGTTCCAGACTTCCAGATAGACGTTGCCCACCTGATCAGACTCACCGTTATAGGTGCCGGTCAAGTTGCTGCTCAGGTCGATGTTCACCGTTTCCGAGGTGCTCAGCACCGCATAGTTGTTGGTGACGTTGCCGGTGGAGTTCTGGGCCGCGCTGCTGGTCGCAGTAGCCACGAAGCCGCCCGAGGTGGCAGTTGCAAAGTCGTTCTTCTGCTGGTTGAACACGCCACTGGCCACGTTGATGCCGATGTTGCCGGAAGCGTTGTTGCCCGAATCCAGCACGTTGGCAATATTGCTGGTGGAGTAGTTGTCCACGATGTTGGTGCCGGTCTGGGTGAGGTTGACCGTCGCCGTGGCGCTGCCGAACACGAACATCTCATCCGCAGTGGACAGGGCGGCGGAATTGGCCTGCTGGTTGTGGTCGCCGCTTGCGATGTTCACCCCGACGTTACCGGCTGCATCACCCAGCGATCCGTCCAGGCTGGATTCGTTCTGCGTCCCCTGATTCAGCACATAGTTTCCGTTGCTGACCTGGGTATCGACTACCGCGGCCAGGGCTGCGGAGTCGGTGGAGGGCGGCGGTACCTCCTGAGCGTTGGCCGAAACAGCCAGACCAGCTGCAACGGCGAATGCCAGAGGCTTGATTGTCCACATAACTTTCATGGGTTTCTCCTTGCGGGTACGTTCATTTCGCAGTTGCGAAAGGGGTCAGTCCACTACTGTCATGCTGAGGCTGTTAACCGATTGGTTGCCGACCCCAGCACTCTGGTTCAGCTGAACCACACCCCGACTTCCGGCGAAGGCCTTGTCGTCGGTCACGACGATTCGGCTGCCCTTGGGTTGGTCAGTCGCACCGGAGGATTGCGCAGGTGCCACCAGCTGTTGAGCGAGCACGCTGTCATCCAGGTCCTGCCGCTTCTGTCCCAGACTGAAGCGGAAGGCATTGATCTGCTGGTTGCCGGTTCCAGCGGCCTGATTCACGCCGATCACGCCGACACCATTTGCGAAGGCGTCACCCAGCAGGTCGACCTGGGCATCCTGGTTCAGCTCGAGCTGGTTCAGCATCTGATGCTGCTGCAGGCGCAAGGTAGCCACGGCGAGTTCGGCGCCCACCGCGATCGCCCGGGCATTCAGTTGTTGATGGAGATCGCCGGCGCCCACGTTCACGGAGACCAGGCCCTGGGTGTCCATGGCTGCGTCTTCGACCAGGCTGTGTGACACCACGACAGGCTCCAGAGCGAAAGCCGACAGGGAAAGGAAGAACGAAAAGAGAATGCTCAGCCGGATCCACCCGTTCATTTTCAACGACCTCCGCTCAGGTTCTGCAGGGGCGCCAGGCCACGCTGGACACTGCGATTGACCTGGCCGGAAATGCGGTTCCCCGATGCGCCGGCGCGCCCGGCGGCGATGCCGGGCAGGCGCGTTCCCTGGGAGAGGTTGCTGTCCAGCCCACCGCCAGCACCATCCGGCATGCCGGGGTTGCCCAGTCGCTGGCCGCTGGTGATATGGGCGAAATCGCTGTCGTCGAGTTCCAGCCCGCGCAGTTGCTGCTTGACCTGTGCTGAAACGTTCGGATTTACGGCAATGGGATTGGGGTCGGGAACCATGGTTGCCCGAAACGCGACCCTGGGTTGTACCTCGCGCTGGATGACAATGGTTCCGTCACCGCCGGCGTGAGCCTCAGCGATGAACAGTGCGCTGATTGCAAAGATGAAATGCTTCTGCACCCGTCACTCCCTCTACCATGGCGGCGCATCGGATCCGTGCTGCATCCAATCGCCGGGACAAAGGCAGAAGCTGTGCCGTTTCAGGAAATCTCTTTGAAAACAATCAGATAGAGGGATGCTCCCTGGTTCGAAAGCCGCCGAACGTAACGCGGGCGAAACAGAACCCGCCTGGCGCGCGTTTCATTTTTGAAACACCAGGGTCGGAATGGCGTTTTTTCTGTGGGCTCTGTCTCATTTGAGAGACAAAAGGGGGCGCGCCCATCGCAGGAAGGGCGCGCTCGGGGAGGAGGGATCAGACGCGGAACTGGCCCAGCAGGCGATTCACGCCTGCTGCCAGCTGGTTGAGTTTCTTGCCGGCATCGAGGGTCTGGTCAGCGGACTGTTCGATCTCCTGCGCCAGTCTGGCTGCCAGGGTCACGTTGCCGTTGATGTCCTCGATGACCTGGGACTGCTCCAGGGTGGCGCTGGCGATTGAGGCGTTGACGCCGGCCAGATTCCGCAAGGCGGAGGTGATGTGCTCCAGCGTGCTGCGGGCCAGCTCCGCCTGCTCGACCGTGAGCTGCGTTGCCTGGTTGCTTTCGGCGATGACCTTGACCGCATTGGTGGAGTTGCCCTGGAGTCGTTCGATCATCTGCTGGATTTCGGCTGTCGACTGCTGGGTGCGCTGCGCCAGCAGGCGTACCTCGTCGGCGACCACGGCGAAGCCGCGGCCCTGCTCGCCGGCGCGGGCCGCTTCGATGGCGGCGTTGAGAGCCAGCAGGTTGGTCTGCTCGGCGATGCCGCGGATGACTTCCACCACGGTGCCGATCTGGGTGCTTTCCTCGGCCAGCCCCTCGATCACCTCCACGGCCTGCCCGATGCGCGCGGACAGCTGCCCGATCTGCTCCAGGCTCTGGTCGATGTTCGCGCGACCCTGGCGGGCCTGGGCTTCCGCCTCGTTGACCTCGTTCGAGGCCTGCTCGGCGCTTTGCGCCACTTCCTGCACCGCCAGACTGACCTGGGCGACGGCCGTGGCCACCTGCTCCATCTGTTCGGACTGCTGGTGACAGGACTGCTGGCTGTTGCCGGCCACTTCGTTGAGATGGTCGGCGGAGGTCTGCAGGGAGGAAGCATCTTTCAGCAGGCGCTCCACCATCTGCTGCAGCTTGGCGGCGAAGCTGTTGAACTGCTCAGCCATGTCACGAATCTCATCGCGACCCCTGGTTTCCAGGCGCCGGGTGAGGTCGGCATCGCCGCTGGCGATGTTGGTCATGGCCTGGACGGCATCTTCCAGGGGACGGGTGATGCTGCGGGTGATCAACGCCAGCAGTATGCCGATCAGAATCATGATGACCAGGCCGATTGCCGAAGTTTTCACGGTCTGGTTGAAAAACTGGTCGCGAATATCGTCGATATATACACCGGTACCCAGTATCCAGCCCCAGGGTTCGAACAGTTGGACGTAGGAAATCTTGGGTACGGGTGTTTCATGTCCGGGCTTGGGCCAGCGGTATTCGACAGTGCCGGCTCCCTTTTCCCGTACTACGCTGACCATCACGTTGAAAAGCTCGGTTCCGTCCGGGTCCTTATAAGTCTGCAACGACTCCCCGTTGAGTTTCGGGTTGGTCGGGTGCATGACCATGCGCGGATGCAGGTCGTTGATCCAGAAATAATCATCGGCACCGTAGCGCAGCTCGCCCAGTAGCTTCTGAGCCGCTTGCTGCGCCTGCTCGCGGCTCATCACGCCCTGACTTTCCAGGCGATGGTAGTGGGCAAGAATGCCCAGGGCGCCCTCCACCAGATGCTGGGTCTTCTCGGACTTCCCCTGATGCAGATCCTGGTAGGACTGCTTAAGTTGAAAGGCGCCCTGAATAATTAGCACCAGAAGGAACAGGCCGAGAATCAGCCAGAGTCGATGCCGAATTGGCAGGTAACGCAGTGACATGATGTTCGCTTCCAATTTTTTCTTAAAAAAGGATGACTTTTTTTGAAGTCTAACGCTTTGGCAAGGCACTCCTAATTTGCGGGGGGTGCGACATAATGTCCATTAACCTTTAGGCGAGGCGTAATTCAATGATCCTACTGTCTATTTTTTCGAGCGGATGAACGGATAAAACCCGCTTTTCCATGGCCCCCGGAGCTCTGCTAGGATTGCGCCCCCACGGCCGGTGCGGGGTGCTGCCGGCTGCCAGACCGGGCGATGATCTGCCCGCTAAGGAGCGTTATGGATCTTTGGACCGCCTTTCAGGCTGTACTGCTAGGCATCGTCGAGGGACTGACCGAGTTTCTGCCCATCTCCAGTACCGGCCACCAGATCATCGTGGCCGACCGGATCGGCTTCGGAGGCGAACGGGCGCTGGCCTTCAACATCATCATCCAGCTGGGCGCCATCCTGGCCGTCGTCTGGGAATACCGGCGCAAGATCACCGAGGTGGTGGTCGGACTGCCCACCCAGCGCTCTTCGCAGACCTTCACGCTCAACCTGCTCCTGGCCTTCCTGCCGGCAGCGGTGATTGGTGTGCTCTTCTCGGATCTGATTCACGAATTCCTGTTCAACCCCATCACGGTCGCCGCGGCGCTGGTGGCAGGGGGGATCGTCATGCTCTGGGCGGAAACCCGTTCCCACGCGGTACAGACCGAGACGGTGGACGACATGCGCTGGTCCCAGGCCCTGAAGGTGGGTTGTGCCCAATGTCTGGCGCTGATTCCCGGCACCTCGCGCTCGGCCTCGACCATCATCGGCGGGCTGTTGTTCGGCCTGTCGCGCAAGGCGGCCACCGAGTTTTCCTTCTTCCTGGCCATGCCCACCATGGTGGGCGCGGCGGTCTACTCCGGCTACAAGTACCGCGACCTGTTCCAGCCGGCCGATCTGCCGGTGTTCGCCATCGGCTTCGTGGTGTCCTTCATCTTCGCCATGCTGGCGGTGCGGGCGCTGCTAAAGTTCATCGGCAACCACAGCTATGCTGCCTTTGCCTGGTATCGCATCGCCTTCGGCCTGCTGATCCTGGCAACCTGGCAATTCGGATGGATCGACTGGAGCACCGCCCAGGGTTGAAACGGACTCGACTGCTTCTCCTGCTTGTCGCCCTGATGGCGATTCCGCTGGGCTGCGCCTGGTTCCTGGGCCTGCCCGTCGTCGTTGCGGCCTACCTGCTGGCCAGCCTGCTGACCTACGGCCTGTACCGCTACGACAAGCGTCAGGCCCGTGAGGGCCGCTGGCGGGTGCCGGAGAAGCTGCTGCACATGGCCGCCTTCTACGGCGGCTGGCCTGGCGCCCTGGTCGCCCAGCAGCGCCTGCGTCACAAGACCCGCAAGGTACGCTTCCTGGTGGCGTACTGGGGCATCGTGCTGCTGCACCAGCTGTTCTGGAGCTACTGGCTGCTGCCCGCCGAGTATCAGCTCCTTCACTGATCGCGCGACCTTCAGGCTGCGCCGCGCCGGGGAAGGGCGTACAATCCGCCCCTTTTTGCCCTTCGGGCCGCTCAACGCAGGTATCCCTACTCGTGATCTCCACCGCCAACATCACCATGCAGTTCGGCCCCAAGCCGCTGTTCGAGAACGTGTCCGTCAAGTTCGGCAACGGCAATCGCTACGGCCTGATCGGCGCCAACGGCTGCGGCAAGTCCACCTTCATGAAGATCCTCGGCGGCGAGCTGGAGCCTTCGGCCGGCCAGGTGATGCTCGAACCCAACACCCGCCTGGGCAAGCTGCGTCAGGACCAGTTCGCCTACGAGGACCACACGGTGATCGACACCGTGATCATGGGCCACGAGCAGCTGTGGAAGGTGAAGGCCGAGCGCGACCGCCTGTACTCGCTGCCGGAAATGAGCGAGGAGGAGGGCATGGCCGTCGCCGAGCTGGAAGTGCAGTTCGCCGAGATGGACGGCTACACCGCCGAATCCCGCGCCGGTGAACTGCTGCTGGGCGTGGGCATCCCGCTGGACCAGCATTTCGGGCCAATGAGCGCCGTGGCGCCGGGCTGGAAGCTGCGCGTGCTGCTCGCCCAGGCGCTGTTCTCCGATCCGGACGTGCTGCTGCTGGACGAACCCACCAACCACCTGGACATCAACACCATCCGCTGGCTGGAAGGGGTGCTCACGGCGCGCAACAGCACCATGATCATCATTTCCCACGACCGCCACTTTTTGAACAGCGTCTGCACCCACATGGCCGACCTGGACTACGGCGAGCTGCGCCTGTTCCCGGGCAACTACGACGAGTACATGATCGCGGCCACCCAGGCCCGCGAGCGCCTGCTGGCCGACAACGCCAAGAAGAAGGCGCAGATCGCCGAGCTGCAGCAGTTCGTCAGCCGCTTCTCCGCCAACGCCTCCAAGGCCAAGCAGGCCACCAGCCGCGCCCGGCAGATCGACAAGATCCAGCTGGAAGAGGTCAAGCCGTCCAGCCGCGTCAGCCCCTTCATCCGCTTCGAGCAGGGCAAGAAACTGCACCGCCAGGCCGTGACCCTCGAGAAGATCAGCCAGGGCTACGACGGCCAGCCGCTGTTCAAAAACCTTTCCATGCAGATCGAGGCCGGCGAGCGCGTGGCCATCATCGGCCCCAACGGCATCGGCAAGACCACCCTGCTACGCACCCTGGTCGGCGAGATGCCGCCCATGAGCGGTGAGGTGAAGTGGACGGAAAGCGCCGAGGTGGGCTACTTCGCCCAGGATCACGCCGACGACTTCGCCGACGATGTCACCCTGTTCGACTGGATGGCGCAGTGGACCCAGGGCGGCGAGCAGCTGGTGCGCGGCACCCTGGGCCGCATGCTGTTCTCCAACGACGAGATCAAAAAGTCGGTGAAGGTCATCTCCGGCGGCGAGCAGGGCCGCATGCTGTTCGGCAAGCTGATCCTCAAGAAGCCCAACGTGCTGGTGATGGACGAACCCACCAACCACCTGGACATGGAATCCATCGAGGCGCTCAACCTGGCGCTGGAGAACTACCCGGGCACGCTGATCTTCGTCAGCCATGACCGCGAGTTCGTCTCCTCGCTGGCTACCCGCATCATCGAGCTGTCCGAGAACGGCGTGACCGATTTCAGCGGCAGCTACGACGACTACCTGCGCAGCCAGGGCGTGCCGGTCTGAGCCGAGGCGCCGTTCTGGCGGCGCCTACTCGCGGTAGAACACCTGCGCCAGGTGGTAGCCGAACTGGGACTTCACCGGGCCGTGGATCTCGCCCACGGCCTTCTTGAATATCACCTCGTCGATCGCCCGCACCATCTGCCCCGGACGCACCTCGCCCAGATCGCCGCCGCGCTTGCCGGACGGGCAGGTGGAATACTTCTTCGCCAGCTTGTCGAACGGCTCGCCGGCGGCGAGGCGCTTCTTCAGCTGGGCGGCTTCGGCCTCGGTCTTCACCAGGATGTGGCGTGCCATCGCTTTGGCCATCGTCATATTTCCTCTGGGCGGGGGGCGGCATTCTGCCGGCTTCGGCGCCGGTGCTCAATGCACCACTTGCCGCTTGCGGCTAAGCTCGCCTTCGTCGATCTGCATAAGGAAATCACCATGCGCAGGCTTCCGGTCATCTGCCTCCTGGGTGCCTCCGGCACCGCTCTGGCTGGGCCCCACACCCTGACCCTGAACGTGGGCTCCCATGAGCTGCACGCCGAATACGTCTATCGGGACGAAGACCGCCAGCGTGGCCTGATGGGGCGCACCGAGCTGGGCGAGTCGGCCGGGATGCTGTTCCGCTTCCCGCGACTGAAGACCCATTGCCTGTGGATGAAGAACACGCCGCTGCCGCTGTCGGCGGCCTTTCTGGACGAGCAGGGGCGCATCATCAACCTGGTGGACCTGCAGCCCCATGATCTGACGGTGAAGTGCTCGGACGGCCCGGCGCGCTACGCCGTGGAGGTCAACCAGGGCTGGTTCGCGCAGCGCGCCATCCAGCCCGGTCAGCAGGTGGAGGGGTTGCCCTCAGACTGAGCGGGCCCGCGCCACCCGTGAGCCCGAAGACCGGCCGAGCAGGGCGCTGATGCGGTTGCCGGCCTCGATCAGCCGCTGCAGGTCCACGCCGGTGTCGATGCCCAGACCCTGCAGCATGTACAGCACATCCTCGCTGGCCACATTGCCACTGGCGCCCTTTGCGTAGGGACAGCCGCCCAGACCGGCCACCGAACTGTCGAACACCGCCACGCCTTCCAGCAGGCTGGCGTAGATGTTGGCCAGCGCCTGGCCGTAGGTGTCGTGGAAATGCCCGGCCAGCTGTTCCCGGGGTACGCGCTGGCCGACGGTTTCGATCAGCCGGCGGGTCCTGCCGGGCGTGCCCACGCCGATGGTGTCGCCCAGGGAAATCTCGTAGCAGCCCATGGCCAGCAGGTCCGCCGCCACGGCGGCCACCTGCTCGGGGGCGATCTCGCCATCGTAGGGACAGCCCAGCACGCAGGACACATAACCGCGCACCCGCACGCCGCGCCGGGCGGCGGCCTCCATCAGCGGCGCGAAGCGCGCCATGCTCTCGGCAATCGAGCAGTTGATGTTCTTCTGCGAGAAGCCTTCCGAGGCGGCGGCGAACACCGCCACCTCGTCGACGCCGGCGGCCATGGCCGCCTCGAAGCCCTGCAGGTTGGGAGTCAGCGCGGAATAGACGACCCCGGCGCGCCGCTGAATGGAGGCAAACACCTCGCTACTGCCGGCCATCTGCGGCACCCACTTGGGCGACACGAAGCTGCCGGCCTCGATGTTGCGCAGGCCGGCGTCGGCCAGGTCCTCGATGAGGCGCACCTTATCGGCCACACTGATCGGCTGCTTCTCGTTCTGCAGACCGTCCCGCGGACCCACCTCGAACAGACGGACCTTCGTGGGCAGGCTCATGGGGTTTCCTCCAGTTCGACCAAGGCCGCGCCCTCGCTGACCATGTCGCCTTCGGCGCAGTAGAGCGCCTTGACCACGCCGGCCTGGGGCGCGCGGATGCTGTGTTCCATCTTCATGGCTTCCATCACCACCAGGGTGGCGCCGGCTTCCACGTTCTGACCCGCCGCCACCAGCACCCGCACCACGCTGCCGTTCATGGGCGCGCTCAGCCCGCCCTGCTGGGCGTGGGCCGCTTCGGCCTCGGCGATGGGATCGAAACGGGTCACCGCCTGCAGCTCGCCGTTCCATTCCAGATAGAGGGTATCGCCCTGGCGGATGGCGGTCAGCGGCGCGCCGCTCTCGACCAGCAGGCGATTGCCCTGCAGGCGTGCCTGCTCGCCGGGCTGCACCAGTCGGCACTGGCCGTTGCAGCACAGCTTCAGGCTGCCCTGGGCGGGCAGTCCGGCACGCCAGCCGGAACGCGCCGACCAGGGCGAGAAGGGGTCGTCCGCGCGGCGCTGTTGCGGTTCGCTCTGCAGGAAGGCCGTGGCGGCCAGGGCCCAGAAGCGTTCCGGCAGTTCGCCCGGTGCCGGCAGCAGCGTCTCGGCATGGCGGGCGATAAAGCCGGTATCCAGCTCGGCGGCGGCGAACGACGGATGGGCCAGCAGGCGTTTCAGGAAGGCACGGTTGGTCTTCAGGCCGCCCACCGCCAGCTCGTCCAGCATGGCCAGCAGGCGCAGGCGGGCCTCCTCGCGGTTCTCGCCCCAGACGATCAGCTTGGCCAGCATGGGGTCGTAGAAGGGCGACACGCTGTCGCCTTCGGCAACGCCGCTGTCCACGCGGCGGCCCGGGCCGGGGGCCGGCTCGCGGTACAGGTCCAGGCGGCCGGAGGCGGGCAGGAAGCCCTGTTCGGCATCCTCGGCGTACAGGCGCACCTCGATGGCATGGCCGTGCAGCGGCACCTGCTCCTGACGGATCGGCAGCGGCTCGCCATTGGCCACGCGCAACTGCCAGGCCACCAGGTCCAGGCCGGTGATGGCCTCGGTGACGGGGTGCTCCACCTGCAGGCGGGTGTTCATTTCCATGAAGAAGAAGTCGCCGCGCTCATCCAGCAAGAATTCCACGGTACCGGCGCCCACGTAGCCGATGGCCAGGGCCGCCTTGACCGCGGCTTCGCCCATGGCCTGGCGCAGCGCGGGGGAGAGGCCGGGGGCGGGGGCTTCCTCCACCACCTTCTGGTGGCGACGCTGGATGGAGCAGTCGCGCTCGTTGAGGTACAGGCAGTTGCCGTGCCGGTCGGCGAACACCTGGATCTCCACGTGGCGCGGCTTGAGCACGTACTTTTCCACCAGCATGCGCGCGTCGCCGAAGGCGGCGTGGGCCTCGCGCTGGGCGGAGGCGAGGGCTTCGGCCAGGTCGGCGGCGCGCTCCACCACCTTCATGCCCTTGCCGCCACCGCCGGCGGCGGCCTTGAGCAGCACCGGGTAGCCGATGCGTTCGGCGGCGGCGCGGAAGGTGTCCAGGTCCTGGGCCTCGCCGTGGTAGCCGGGCACCAGCGGCACGCCGGCGGTTTCCATCAGCGCCTTGGCCGCCGACTTGCTGCCCATGGCGTCGATGGCCGAGGCCGGCGGGCCGACGAAGATCAGGCCGTGGTCCGCGCAGGCGCGGGCGAAGGCGGCGTTTTCGGAGAGAAAGCCGTACCCCGGGTGGATGGCCTGGGCGCCGCTGGCCCTGGCGGCGGCGATCAGCTTGTCGATGAGCAGGTAGCTCTCGGCCGGCTTGGCGCCGCCCAGGTCGATGGCCATGTCCGCTTCGCGCACGTGGCGGGCGTGGCGGTCGATGGCGCTGTGCACCGCGACGGTCCGTATGCCCAGGGCCTTGGCCGTGCGCATGATGCGGCAGGCGATTTCGCCGCGGTTGGCGATCAGCAGCGTGGTAATCATGGCGGTCAGGCTCCCTGCTGCCAGTTCGGTTTGCGCTTCTCCAGGAAGGCCTTGAGCCCCTCCTGGCCCTCGGCGCTGACGCGGATGCGGGCGATGGCGTTTTCGGTGTAGCGGCGCAGGGCCGGGCTGAGGTTGCCGGCGCCCACCTCGTTGAGCAGTTCCTTGCAGGCACGCAGCGCCTGGGGACTGTTGAGCAGGCACTGGTCGATCCACTGCTGCACGGCGGCGTCCAGTTCGTCGTCGCCGTAGCATTCGGCGAACAGGCCCAGCTCGCGGGCGCGGCGGCCGTCGAAGGCCTCGGCGGTCAGCGCGTAGCGGCGCGCGGCGCGGCGGCCGATGGCGTGCACCACGAAGGGACTGATCACCGCCGGCACCAGGCCGACGCGGACCTCGGACAGGCAGATGCGCGCGCTCTCGGCGCCGATGGCCATGTCGCAGCAGGCGATCAGGCCCACGGCACCGCCATAGGCGGCGCCCTGCACCACGGCCAGGGTCGGCACGCGCAGCTGCTGCAGGCTGTACATCAGTTCGGCCAGGCGCTGGGAGTCATCCAGGTTGGCGTGGAAGTCCAGATGGGCGCTTTCCTGCATCCAGGCCAGGTCGGCGCCGGCGGAGAAGTGCCGGCCGCGGCCGCGCAGCAGCAGGAAACGCAGCTCCGGCTCGGCATCCAGGCCCTTCAGCGCCGCGGTCAGCTCGCGGATCATCTGCGCGTTGAAGGCGTTGTTCCTGTCCGGCCGGTTCAGCCACAGGGTGGCGAAGCCCCGGGCATCCCGTTCCACTTCGATGGTCTGGTAGTCGCTCATGTCCACCTCGATCACATGCGGAAGACGCCGAAGCGGGTCGGCTCGATGGGGGCGTTGAGGCTGGCCGACAGGGCCAGGCCCAGCACCTCGCGGGTCTGCGCCGGGTCGATGACGCCGTCGTCCCACAGGCGGGCGCTGGAGTAGTAGGGGTGACCCTGCTGCTCGTACTGGTCAAGGATCGGCTGACGGATGCGCTGTTCCTCCTCGGCGGAAAAGGGCTGGCCGACGCGTTCGGCCTGTTCGCGCTTGACCTGGGCGAGCACGCCGGCGGCCTGTTCGCCGCCCATCACCGAGATGCGCGCGTTCGGCCACATCCACAGGAAACGGGGGTCGTAGGCGCGGCCGCACATGCCGTAGTTGCCGGCGCCGAAGCTGCCGCCGATGATCACCGTGAACTTGGGCACGCTGGCACAGGCCACGGCGGTGACCAGCTTGGCGCCGTGCTTGGCGATGCCGCCGGCCTCGTACTTCTGGCCCACCATGAAACCGGTGATGTTCTGCAGGAACAGCAGCGGAATGCCGCGCTGACAGGCCAGTTCGATGAAATTGGCGCCTTTCTGCGCGCTTTCCGAGAAGAGGATGCCGTTGTTGGCGAGGATCGCCACCGGGTAGCCGTGCAGGTGGGCGAAGCCGCACACCAGGGTGGTGCCGAACAGCGCCTTGTACTCATCGAACTGCGAGTCGTCGACCAGGCGGGCAATCACCTCGCGCACGTCGAAGGGCTGCTTGCTGTCGGCGGGAATGATCCCGTACAGCTCCTCGGCCGGGTAGCGCGGCGCCACCGGCTCGCGCACCTGCAGGCGCCCGAGCTTGTGCCAGTTGAGGTTGGCCACGCTGCGCCGGGCCAGGGCCAGGGCGTGCTCGTCGTTGTCGGCGTAGTGGTCGGCCACGCCGCTGGTGCGGCAGTGCACGTCGGCGCCGCCCAGGTCCTCGGCGCTCACCACCTCGCCGGTGGCAGCCTTCACCAGCGGTGGGCCGGCCAGGAAGATGGTCGCCTGGTTGCGCACCATGATGGCCTCATCGGCCATGGCCGGCACGTAGGCCCCGCCGGCGGTGCAGGAGCCCATGACCACGGCGATCTGCGGAATGCCCATGGCGCTCATGTTCGCCTGGTTGAAGAAGATGCGCCCGAAGTGTTCGCGATCCGGGAACACCTCGTCCTGGCGGGGCAGGTTGGCGCCGCCGGAGTCCACCAGATAGATGCACGGCAGGCGGTTCTGCTGGGCGATGGCCTGGGCGCGCAGGTGCTTCTTGACGGTCAGCGGGTAGTAGCTGCCGCCCTTCACCGTGGCGTCGTTGGCCACGATCATGCACTCGACGCCCTCGACCCGGCCGATGCCGGCGATCACACCGGCGGCCGGCACGTCCTCGCCGTACACCTCGTGGGCGGCCAGCTGGCCGATTTCCAGGAAGGGCGAGCCCGCATCCAGCAGGCGGTCGATGCGCTCGCGCGGCAGCAGCTTGCCCCGCGCGGTGTGGCGCGCCTGGGCCTGGGCGCCGCCGCCCTCGGCGATGCGCTGCAGCAGGCCGCGCAGGTCACCGACCAGCTCGCGCATGGCCGCCTCGTTGGCGGCGAACTCCGGTGAACGGGTGTTGATATGTGTCTGCAGAATGGCCATGGGCCGACTCCCTCGGCGCGCGGCAGGCCGCGCGCGGCTTGCCTATTTCGTTTCGTTGAACAGCTCGCGGCCGATCAGCATGCGGCGGATCTCGCTGGTGCCGGCGCCGATCTCGTAGAGCTTGGCGTCGCGCAGCAGGCGGCCGGTGGGGAAGTCGTTGATGTAGCCGTTGCCGCCGAGGATCTGGATGGCGTCCAGGGCCATCTGGGTGGCGGTTTCGGCGGTGTAGAGGATCACCCCGGCGGCGTCCTTGCGGGTGGTCTGGCCGCGGTCGCAGGCGGAAGCGACGGCGTACAGGTAGGCGCGGCTGGCGTTCAGGCGGGTGTACATGTCTGCCACCGTGCCCTGGATCAGCTGGAACTCGCCGATGCTCTGTCCGAACTGCTGGCGGTCGTGAATATAGGGCACCACCACATCCATGCAGGCCTGCATGATGCCGGTCGGCCCGCCGGAGAGCACCACGCGCTCGTAGTCCAGGCCGCTCATCAGCACCTTCACGCCGCCGTTCACTTCGCCCAGCACGTTCTCTTCCGGCACCTCCACGTCCTCGAACACCAGTTCGCAGGTGTTGGAGCCGCGCATGCCCAGCTTGTCCAGCTTCGGGCTGCGGGAGAAACCCTTCCAGTCGCGTTCGACGATGAAGGCGGTGATGCCGCGCGGGCCGGCGCTGATGTCGGTCTTGGCGTAGATCACGTAGGTGTGGGCGTCCGGCCCGTTGGTGATCCACATCTTGCTGCCGTTGAGCACGTAGCGGTCGCCTCGCCTGTCGGCGCGCAGCTTCATGCTTACCACATCGGAACCGGCGTTGGGCTCGCTCATGGCCAGGGCGCCGATGTGCTCGCCGCTGATCAGCCTGGGCAGGTATTTCGCCTTCTGGGCGGCGTTGCCGTTGCGGTTGATCTGGTTGACGCACAGGTTGGAGTGGGCGCCGTAGGAGAGGGCCACCGAGGCGGAGGCGCGGCTGATCTCTTCCATGGCCACCACGTGGGCGAGGTAGCCCAGACCGGCGCCGCCGTACTCCTCGGGAACGGTGATGCCCAGCAGGCCCATGTCGCCGAACTTGCGCCACATGTCCATGGGGAACTGGTTGTCGCGGTCGATCTGCGCGGCGCGCGGGGCCAGTTCGCTGGCGACGAACGCGCTGACCTGTTCACGCAGCATGTCGATGGTTTCGCCGAGGGCGAAGTCGAGGCTCGGGTATGTCATGGGTTCCACCTGTCGTGTTGTTCTTGTGATGAAGGGGAGACCGACGCCGGGGCGGCGGTGACGTCAGGACGACTCGACCGTGGCCATGGCGGCCCGGCAGCGCTCCTCGACGGTGTCCAGTTCCAGTTGCATCTGCTGGATGTCCAGCAACTGCTGCTGCAGTTGGGCGCGACGTTCGGCGACCTTGGCCAGCACGGTTTCCAGCTGCTTGCGGTTGCCGGTGCTGGGTTCGTAGAGGTCGATGAGTTCCTTGCACTCGGCCAGGGAAAAGCCCAGCCGCTTGCCGCGCAGGATGAGCTTGAGGACCACCTTGTCCCGCGGGTGGTAGATGCGCTCCTGCCCGCGACGCTCGGGATTGAGCAGGCCCTGCTCCTCGTAGAAGCGGATGGCGCGGGGGGTGATGTCCAGTTCCCGCGCCAGATCGGAGATGCTGTAGGTGATGGCCGACATGCAGGTGATCCGTTTAACCTTTACGTAAACGTTAACCTTGCGCTTACGTAAACGTCAAGCGAGGCGACCTACACGACTTAAAGTTTTACTTTAACTATTGAATGGTCTTTTATATCAATGGCATACGATGATCTTTTCAGAAGCAAGATGAATTTACTTGCTCGGCTATCTCTATCAGTTGCTCACGCATCCAGCGGTTGGCGGGGTCCTGGTCGGTGCTTTCATGCCAATACAGGTGACTGGCCAGACGCGGGATGTCGGCCACCGGCAGCTCCGCGATCCGCAGCGCCTGCTGACGTGCAAAGCGCTCCGGAACGGTCAGCAGCAGGTCGGTGTCCAGCACCACCCGGGTGGCCATCAGGTAGTGGGGGGAATGCAGGGTGATACGACGTCGACGTCCCATCTTGCCCAGCGCCAGGTCCACGTAGCCGAGGCCGTTGCGGCGGCTGGAAATATGGATATGGCCGGCCGCCAGGTACTGCTCCAGGGTCAGCGTCTGGTCGGCAAGCGGATGATCGGGACGCATGGCGCAGACGAAGCGATCCTCCAGCAGTTGCACGTGGCGCACCTGCGGATCGCTGTTGAGCGGCACATCCACCGCGAAATCCAGGCGTCCGGCGGCCAGCTCGCTGGTGGTTTCCCGGCGGCGCGCCAGGGTGCTCTCGATGCGAATCTGCGGGGCCAGGCGTTCCAGACGGCGGAGCAGTGGCGGCAGCAGCAGGGCCTCGGCGAGGTCGGTCATGCTGATGCGGAAGGTCTTGGACGCCTCCGCCGGGTTGAAGGTACGGCTTTCCTGCACCGAGGCGCGCAGCAGCCGCAGGGCCTGGCGCACCGGCCCGATGATGTTCTGCGCCATGGGCGTGGGCACCATGCCCTGGGCGGTGCGCAGGAACAGCGGATCGTTGAAGGTCTCGCGCAGACGTGCCAGGGCATTGGACACCGCCGGCTGGGTGATGCCGACGATCTGTCCGGCCCGGGTCAGGTTGCCCTCGCTGTAGATGGCATCGAAGACGATGAACAGGTTCAGGTCGACCTTGGTGAGTCCCATTGGGTGAATCTCCTGCACGGCAAGGAGAACTATCTTATCCAGCTTATGAATACTGATAAACGCAAAAAATAAGCATGGGAAATTCACCGGCCTGTTCTAGGATGCTAGCATCCACCCCGTTTCCACAGGTGCAGCATGGATTTCGCTTATTCGCCCAAGGTTCAGCAGTTACGCGAGCGGCTCATTGCCTTCATGGACGAGCATGTCTATCCGGCCGAGGCGGTGTTCGAACAACAGGTCGCCGCCGGCGACCGCTGGCAGCCTACCGCCATCATGGAGGAGCTCAAGGCCAGGGCCAGGGCGGAGGGGCTGTGGAACCTGTTCCTGCCGGACTCCGAATACGGCGCCGGTCTGAGCAACCTGGAGTACGCCCCGCTGGCGGAGATCATGGGCCGCTCCCTGATCGGCCCGGAAGCCTTCAACTGCTCGGCGCCGGATACCGGAAACATGGAGGTGCTGGTCCGCTACGGCAGCGAGGAACAGAAGCGCCGCTGGCTCGAGCCGCTGCTGGCCGGCGAGATCCGCTCCGGCTTCGCCATGACCGAGCCGGACGTGGCCTCGTCGGATGCCACCAACATGCAGGCCACGGCACGGCGCGAGGGCGACGAGTGGGTCATCAACGGCCGCAAGTGGTGGACCTCCGGGGCCAGCGATCCGCGCTGCACCGTGCTGATCTTCATGGGCCTGACCAATCCGGAAAACCCGCGCCACCAGCAGCACTCCATGATCCTGGTGCCCAAGGACACGCCCGGGGTCAGCGTGCTGCGCCCGCTGCACGTGTTCGGCTACGACGACGCACCCCACGGCCATGCCGAGGTGCTGTTCGAGAACGTGCGGGTGCCCTACGAGAACGTGATCCTCGGTGAGGGGCGCGGCTTCGAGATCGCCCAGGGACGCCTCGGCCCGGGCCGCATCCACCACTGCATGCGTTCCATCGGCATGGCCGAGCGCGCCCTGGAGCTGATGTGCAAGCGCTCGGTCAGTCGTACCGCCTTCGGCAAGCCGCTGGCGCGCCTGGGCGGCAACCTGGACCACATCGCCGACTCGCGCATCGAGATCAACATGGCGCGCCTGCTGACTCTCAACGCCGCCTACATGATGGACACCGTCGGCAACAAGGTGGCCGCCAGCGAGATCGCCCAGATCAAGGTGGTGGCGCCCAACGTGGCGCTGCGGGTGATCGATCGCGCCATCCAGATGCACGGGGGGGCCGGTGTGTCCCAGGACTTCCCGCTGGCCTACTGGTACGCCATGCAGCGCACCCTGCGCCTGGCCGACGGGCCGGACGAGGTGCACCGTGCCAGCATCGGCAAGCACGAACTGGCCCGGTACGTGCCACGGGAGCTGCTGCGCGGTCGCTGATAGCCCCTTTGCCCTGTCTAAGCTCTCAGGTGTGGCGAGGGCAGGGTATGGCGGAACAGGCACGACTGCTGGTGGTGGACGACGACGCCGAGGTGCGGCAGCTGCTCTGCGACTACCTCGGCGGCCAGGGCTTTCGGGTGGAAGGCTGTGGTGACAGTCAGGCCCTGCGCCAGACTCTGACCCGTGAAGCTCCCGATCTGGTGCTGCTGGACGTGGGCCTGCCGGGCGAGGATGGCCTGAGCCTGGCGCGTTACCTACGCGAGCACCACGACCTGCCGGTGATCATCATCTCCGGCGCCGGCACGCCGCTGGACCGCATCATCGGCCTGGAAGTGGGCGCCGACGACTACCTGGCCAAGCCCTTCGAACTGCGCGAGCTACTGGCCAGGGTACGCAGCGTGCTGCGCCGCTATCGCAGGGCGCCGGCGCCCCGGGAGCCGGCGGACGGGACCATCCCCCTGGGGCGCTTCCGGCTGGATCTGCAAAGCCGCCGGCTGCTGGACGAGCACAGCCGGGAGATCGAGCTGACCGCCATGGAGTTCGACCTGCTGCAGACCTTCGCCCAGCGTCCGAACCGGCCGCTGACCCGCGACCAGTTGCTCAACCTGACCCAGAACCGCGACTGGAACCCCTTCGATCGCTCCATCGGCATCCGCATCGCCCGCCTGCGCCGCAAGCTCGAGGACGACCCGGAGAAGCCGCAGATCATCCGTACCCTGCGCGGCGTCGGCTACATGCTGGTGACCGGACGCACCTGACGGTTTCAATTGTTTCCGGCCGGTTTCAGCGGGCCCTGCTGCGCCAGGCCGCTTCCTATACTGCCCACAGGCCTGACAGCCGCGAGCGGGGGGCGCCCTGAGCAACCGCACCTGGCCGGCAGCGGAGGATGCGCTGCGGCAGATCGTCGACAACAGCAGCGCGGTGATCTTCATCAAGGACCTCGAAGGGCGCTACCGCCTGATCAACCCGACCTTCGAACGCCTGTTCCATGTCACCGCCGACCAGGTGATCGGCCGCGACGATCACCAGCTGTTTCCCACTGCCATCGCCGATGCCCTGCAGTGCAACGACCTGCAGGTGATCCGCCAGGGCCGCTCCATCGAGGTGGAGGAACGGATCCTCTGGCGGGACCGCCCCTATATCTACCTGACCACCAAGTTTCCCATCCGCGATGCCAGCGGACAGGTGACGGGCGTGGGCGGCATCGCTGCCGACATCAGCGAGCGCAAGCGCACCGAGGAGGCCCTGCGTCATGTGGCGCTCGGCGTCTCGCGGGCTACCGGCTACGAGGTGTTCCCGGCCACGGTGCGTTACCTGGCGTCCTCCCTGCAGGTGGACCTGGCCTTCGTCAGCCGTGCCGCGCGCCCGGACAGCAGCGAGCTGTCCACCCTGGCCACCTGGTATCGGGGCGAGCCGGTCGGCAACTTCGACTATCCCCTGCAGGGCACGCCCTGCGCCGAGGTGTTCGGCAGGAGCTTCCTGTACATCCCCCGAGACCTGGGCAGGCTCTACCCGCTGGACGATCTGCTGATACACATCCACATCGACAGCTACGCCGGCTTCCCGCTGTTTGCCAGCGACGGTCG
>DATGNS010000349.1:0-10929 GCA_035306625.1 Pseudomonas sp.
CGGACTCGTCCATGCCGTCTTCGATGGAGATGATCGGATAGCGCTGGGTCAGACCGGCCAGGTAGTCGGCGAAACCGGCGGCGTCGAACACCTTGCCTTCACCGGCCAGGTCGTACTTGCCGTCCTTGTAGAACTCGGAGGAAGCGCAGTCCAGGGCCAGGGTCACGTCGGTGCCCAGGGTGTAGCCGGCGTTCTTCACGGCCTCGGCGATGGCGGCCAGGGCATCCTCGTTGGAAGCCAGGTTCGGGGCGAAGCCGCCTTCGTCACCCACGGCGGTGTTCAGGCCACGGGCCTTCAGCACGGCCTTCAGGTGGTGGAAGATCTCGGCGCCCATGCGCAGGGCATCGGCGAAGGTCTTGGCGCCCACCGGCTGGACCATGAATTCCTGGATGTCGACGTTGTTGTCGGCATGTTCGCCGCCATTGATGATGTTCATCATCGGCACCGGCATGGAGTAGACGCCGGGGGTGCCGTTCAGGTCGGCGATGTGGGCATACAGGGGCACGCCCTTGGCCTGGGCGGCGGCCTTGGCGGCGGCCAGGGACACGGCCAGGATGGCGTTGGCGCCCAGCTTGGACTTGTTCTCGGTACCGTCCAGCTCGATCATGGCGCGGTCCAGGGCCTGCTGGTCGGCCGGATCCTTGCCCAGCAGCAGTTCGCGGATCGGGCCGTTGACGTTGGCTACCGCCTTCAGCACGCCCTTGCCCAGGTAACGGCTCTTGTCGCCATCGCGCAGCTCCAGTGCTTCGCGCGAACCGGTGGAAGCGCCGGACGGGGCGCAGGCGCTGCCCACGATACCGTTGTCGAGAATCACGTCGGCTTCCACGGTCGGGTTACCGCGGGAGTCCAGGACTTCGCGGCCCTTGATGTCGACGATTTTTGCCATGCTTGCTAACACTCCAGTGAAGGGGCTTGTGGCAGAGCCTCAAGCGGTCTCGATAGCGGGGAATTGCTTGATCAGGTCGTCCAGCTGCTTGAGCTGGCCGAGGAACGGCTCCAGCTTGTCCAGGCGCAGCGCACAGGGACCGTCGCACTTGGCCTGATCCGGATCCGGATGCGCCTCCAGGAACAGGCCGGCCAGGCCCTGGGACAGACCGGCCTTGGCCAGGTCGGTCACCTGGGCGCGACGACCACCGGCGGAGTCGGAGCGACCGCCCGGCATCTGCAGGGCATGGGTCACGTCGAAGAACACCGGGTACTCGAACTGCTTCATGATGCCGAAGCCGAGCATGTCGACCACCAGATTGTTGTAGCCGAAGCAGGAGCCCCGCTCACAGAGAATCAGCTGGTCGTTGCCGGCCTCCTCGCACTTGCGCAGGATGTGCTTCATCTCGTGCGGGGCGAGGAACTGGGCCTTCTTGATGTTGATCACCGCGCCGGTCCTGGCCATGGCCACCACCAGGTCGGTCTGCCGGGACAGGAAGGCCGGCAGCTGGATGATGTCGCACACCTCGGCCACCGGAGCGGCCTGCCAGGGCTCGTGCACATCGGTGAGCACCGGCACGCCGAAGGTCTTCTTCACTTCCTCGAAGATTTTCATGCCCTCTTCCAGGCCCGGGCCGCGGAAAGAGGTGATCGAGGAGCGGTTGGCCTTGTCGAAGCTGGCCTTGAACACGTAGGGAATGCCGAGTTTCTCGGTCACCCGCACGTACTCCTCGCAGGCCTGCATGGCCAGGTCACGGGACTCCAGTACGTTGATGCCGCCGAACAGCACGAAGGGCTTGTCGTTGGCGATCTCGATGTTGCCGACGCGGATGATCTTCTGGGTCATGCCTTGGTTGCCTTGTAAGCCAGTGCCGCGTTCAGGAAGCCGCTGAACAGCGGATGGCCGTCACGCGGGGTGGAGGTGAATTCCGGGTGGAACTGGCAGGCCACGAACCAGGGATGGTTCGGCGCCTCGACCACTTCCACCAGCGCGCCATCCGCGGAACGACCGGTGACCTTCAGACCCGCCTCGACCAGTTGCGGCAGCAGGTTGTTGTTCACCTCGTAGCGGTGGCGGTGACGCTCTTCGATCAGCTCGGCACCGTAGGCCTGGGCCACCTTCGAGCCCGGTTCCAGACGACATTCCTGGGCGCCCAGGCGCATGGTGCCGCCCAGGTCGGAATTGTCGGAGCGGGTTTCCACGGCGCCGGTGGCGTCCTGCCACTCGGTGATCAGACCGACCACCGGGTGCTGGCTGCTCTTGTCGAATTCGGTGGAGTTGGCGTCACTCCAGCCCAGCACGTTGCGGGCGTATTCGATGACCGCCACCTGCATGCCCAGACAGATGCCCAGGTAGGGAATCCTGTTCTCGCGGGCATAGTGGACGGCCTGGATCTTGCCTTCCACGCCACGCAGACCGAAGCCGCCGGGTACCAGGATGGCGTCGACGCCTTCCAGCAGGCCGGTGCCCTGGTTCTCGATATCCTCGGAGTCGATGTAGCGCAGGTTGACCTTGGTGCGGCTCTGGATGCCGGCGTGGTTCAGCGCCTCGATCAGCGACTTGTAGGCGTCCAGCAGCTCCATGTACTTGCCGACCATGGCGATGGTGACTTCCTTCTCGGGATTGAGCTTGGCGTCAACCACGCGATCCCATTCGGACAGGTCGGCGCTGTCGCATTCCAGACCGAAGCGCTCCAGCACGTAGTCGTCCAGACCCTGGGAATGCAGGATGCTGGGGATGCGGTAGATGGTGTCGGCGTCCGGCAGGCTGATCACCGCGCGCTCTTCCACGTTGGTGAACAGGGCGATCTTGCGGCGCGAAGAGACGTCGATGGGCTGTTCGGAACGGCAGATCAGCACGTCCGGCTGCAGGCCGATGGAACGCAGCTCCTTCACCGAGTGCTGGGTCGGCTTGGTCTTGGTCTCGCCGGCGGTGGCGATGTAGGGCACCAGGGTCAGGTGCATCAGCATGGCGCGCTTGGCACCCACTTCCACGCGCAGCTGGCGGATGGCTTCCAGGAACGGCTGGGATTCGATGTCACCCACGGTGCCGCCGATTTCCACCAGGGCCACGTCGGCATCGCCGGCGCCCTTGATGATGCGGCGCTTGATCTCGTCGGTGATATGCGGGATCACCTGGATGGTGGCCCCCAGGTAGTCACCCCGGCGCTCCTTGCGCAGCACGTCGGCGTACACGCGGCCGGTGGTGAAGTTGTTGTTCTGGGTCATCCGGGTACGGATGAAGCGCTCGTAGTGGCCCAGGTCGAGGTCGGTCTCGGCGCCGTCATGGGTGACGAACACCTCGCCGTGCTGGAACGGGCTCATGGTGCCCGGGTCCACGTTGATGTACGGGTCCAGCTTCAGCATGGTGACCTTCAGGCCCCGCGCCTCCAGGATGGCCGCCAGTGAAGCCGAGGCGATGCCTTTCCCCAATGAAGAAACAACACCACCCGTGACGAAGATGTAGCGCGTCATGAATAACCCTAGAAGTCTGCGTTAGTAAGCGGCCGGCGCCGCGGGGTAAGCGAAGGAGCGATTGCGCAATGCGACAATAGCCAGCTGCCACGGGTTCCGGAGGAAGCCGCAGAAGCTGAAATAAGACGGGAGCGCAGTCTACCCGAATCGCGAGGGCAGCTCAAACCCGAGCTGCGTCATTCGGGCAGTCCCAGAGCAGCTGCCCCTCCACCCCGGCTGCGCGCAGCGCCGGCAGGTTGGCCACGGCCAGCAGCTCCCGGCCGCGCAGCAGCAGCGGCAAACGGTCACGCACGAAGATCGGCAGCCCGCTTTCGTTGAGCAGCCGCTTGAGATCGCGACTGCCCCGTCCGGCCAGGACCAGCCGCTCGCCACCTCGGCGGCAGGCCAGGCGCAGCGCGCCCGGCGGCAGATCGCCCTGCCAGCAGACCCGACCGTTGCCGGGCAGCTCGCACGCTCCGCCGGCAAACGCGACATCCAGTTGCGGCCTGTTCAGCCAGTCACCCGCCAGCCACCAGAGCCGGCCGGCGCCTCGCTGCAGCTCGCCCCCTTCCAGGCGCCAGCGCGGCGTCCGATCCCCGGCGGCATCGCGCAGATGCGTCCAGCCGGCCCAGTGCTCGCTGTCCGGCAGGCGGGTCAGCGGCGCCAGCCAGTGGCGCAGCGCATTGCGCTGACGGACCTCGGACAGCGCCAGCAGCGGTTCCAGGCGCAGCGAGGGCACGTTCAGCCAGGGCCAGGGAGAAGGTTCGCGGGCCGGCGCCAGGTCCTGCTCCGCCAGCTCGCCCAGCAGCAGGTCCGCCTCGCGGCAGTGTTCCGCGGCGCGGGCCAGGCTGGCACTGGCCCCGGGCCACTGGGCAGCCAGCAGCGGCATGACGCGCTGGCGCAGGTAATTGCGCGCAAAACGGGTATCGGCATTGCTGGGGTCTTCCACCCACGACAGGCCATGGTTGCGGGCATGGGCTTCCAGCTCGGCCCGGGCCACGCCCAGCAGCGGCCGCACCAGGTGCCCCGCGCCCAGCGGCCGGTTGGCCGCCATGCCGGCCAGGCCGCGCACCCCTGCACCTCTGAGCAACCGGAACAGCAGGGTCTCGGCCTGATCATCGCGGTGCTGGCCGGTGAGCAGCACCTCCCCCGCCGCCAGGTTGTCCCGGAACGCGGCATAGCGCGCCTCCCGCGCGGACTGCTCCAGGCTGGCAACATCGCGTGCCACCGCTACCGGCACGACCCGCAGCTCGACGCCCAGCCGCGCGCACACCGCCCGGCAATGCTCCGGCCAGGGCTCGGCCGCGACCTGCAGCCCGTGGGCGACATGAATGGCGGACAGCGGCGGCAGCGCCTCGCGTGCGCGCAGCTCGGCCAGCAGATGCAGCAGGACGGTGGAATCCAGCCCGCCGGAAAAGGCCACGCGCCAGGCGGGGGCGGCGCGCCAGGGGGCAAGGGCGGCAAGGAGGCGATCGGCGAGGGTCATGGCGGCAGGCTAGCGGCGCCGGGCGCCGGAAAGCAAGAAGCCGACCCGAGGGTCGGCTTCCTTGCGCAGCAGGAATCGATCAGGCCACGCCGTAGCTCATCAGGCGGTCGTAGCGGCGCTGCAGCAGGGTATCGATGTCCATGCCCTGCAGCATGTCCAGCTGGGCATTCAGGCTGTCGCGCAGGCTGGCGGCCATGGTGCCCGGATCGCGGTGGGCGCCGCCCAGCGGCTCCTTGATCACCTCGTCGACGATGCCCAGCTCGCGCAGGCGCTCGGCGGTGATGCCCATGGCCTCGGCGGCTTCCGGCGCCTTCTCGGCGGTACGCCACAGGATCGAGGCGCAGCCTTCCGGGGAGATCACCGAGTAGGTGGCGTACTGCAGCATGTTCAGCTGGTCGCACACGCCGATGGCCAGCGCGCCACCGGAACCACCTTCACCAATGACGGTGGCGATGATCGGGGTCTTCAGGCGCGACATCACGCGCAGGTTCCAGGCGATGGCCTCGCTCTGGTTGCGCTCCTCGGCGTCGATGCCCGGGTAGGCGCCAGGGGTATCGATGAAGGTGAGGATCGGCATCTTGAAGCGTTCGGCCATCTCCATCAGGCGGCAGGCCTTGCGGTAGCCTTCCGGGCGCGGCATGCCGAAGTTGCGACGCACCTTCTCGCGCACGTCGCGGCCCTTCTGGTGGCCGATAATCATCACCGGACGCTCGCCCAGACGGGCCACACCGCCGACGATGGCGGCGTCATCGGCGAAGTGACGGTCGCCGTGCAGCTCTTCGAACTCGCTGAAGATGTGGCCGATGTAATCCAGGGTGTAGGGGCGCTTGGGATGGCGGGCCAGTTGCGCGATCTGCCAGCTGGACAGGTTGCTGAAGATGCTGGCGGTCAGCGACAGGCTCTTCTCTTGCAGACGGGCAATCTCTTCGCCGATGTTCAGCGCATTGTCGTTGCCTACCAGGCGCAGCTCCTCGATCTTGGCCTGCAGGTCGGCAATCGGCTGTTCGAAATCCAGAAAATTCGGGTTCATAGGCATCCGTCTTGTTTCGCGGCCAGGGGGCCGGGCGGCTGTTCCGGGTAAGGAGCCCACCTTAAGGGATGGAGGCTCCCATGGTCGAGCTGGCGGGCATTCCCGCTAGCGGTAGTGCAGGAAGACGTTGTCGCGCCCGAACTGGTCACGCAACGCCTGAATCAGGCTGTCGGTGGGGTCCACCTGCCAGTTGTCGCCGAACTGCAGCATGGCCCGCGCCTCGCTACCGGTATAGTCCAGGGTCAGCGGGCAGGCGCCCTTGTGACGCTGGAACAGTTCGGCCATCCAGCGCAGGCGCTCGCCCTGCAGCATCTGCCGATCGACCCTCAGGCGCAGGCTTTCCGCCAGCGCGGTGCGCGCGCTCTCCAGGCTCAGCACGCGCTTGGCGCGCAGGCGCAGGCCGCCGGAGAAGTCGTCGTGGCTGACCTCCCCCTCCACCACCACCAGTGCGTCATTCTGCAACAGCGCCTGGTTGCTGGCGAAGGCGTCGGCGAACAGCGAGGCCTCGATGCGCCCGGAGCGATCGTCCAGGGTGATGAAGCCCATCTTGTCACCCTTCTTGTTCTTCATCACCCGCAGGTTGACGATCAGGCCGGCAACGGTCTGCAGGTCGCGGGACGGCTTGAGATCGACGATGCGCTGGCGGGCGAAGCGCCGCACCTCCTTCTCGTATTCGTCGATGGGATGGCCGGTGAGGTACAGGCCCAGGGTTTCCTTCTCGCCGCGCAGGCGCTCCTTGATCGACAGCTCGCGCACCTTGCGGTAGTTGGCGTAGACGTCCGCCTCCGGCTCGGCGAACAGTCCGCCGAACAGGTCCATGTGGCCGCTCTGCTCACTGCGCGCGGTCTGCTCGGCGGCCTGCACCGCCTCCTCCATGGCCGCCAGCAGCACGGCGCGGTTGAGGTCGACGCTGGCCTGGTAGGCCTTGGGCTCGTCCTGGTAGTGCGGCCCCAGGCGGTCCAGGGCGCCGGAACGGATCAGCGCCTCCAGGGTGCGCTTGTTGATGCGCTTGAGGTCGACCCGGTTGCAGAAGTCGAACAGGTCCTTGAAGGGGCCGCCTTCGTTGCGGCACTCGACGATGGCCTCCACCGGGCCTTCGCCGACGCCCTTGATGGCGCCCAGGCCGTAGACGATGCGCCCATCCTCGTTGACGGTGAACTTGAACTCCGAGGTGTTCACGTCCGGCGCGTCGATGCGCAGCTTCATGCTGCGGCATTCCTCGATGAGGATCACCACCTTGTCGGTGTTGTGCATGTCCGCCGAGAGCACCGCGGCCATGAAGGGCGCCGGGTAGTGGGCCTTCAGCCAGGCGGTCTGGTAGGACACCAGACCGTAGGCGGCCGAGTGGGACTTGTTGAAGCCGTAGCCGGCGAACTTTTCCACCAGGTCGAAGATGTTGCCCGCCAGCTCGGCATCAATGCCGTTCTTCGCGCAGCTCTCGATGAAGCCGCCGCGCTGCTTGGCCATTTTCTCGGGCTTCTTCTTGCCCATGGCGCGGCGCAGCATGTCCGCGCCGCCGAGGGTGTAGCCGGCCATCACCTGGGCGATCTGCATCACCTGTTCCTGGTACAGGATGATGCCGTAGGTGGGCTTGAGCACCGGCTCCAGGCCGGCGTACTGGTAGTCCGGGTGCGGGTAGGAGATCGGCGCGCGGCCGTGCTTGCGGTTGATGAAGTCGTCCACCATGCCGGACTGCAGCGGGCCGGGGCGGAACAGCGCCACGAGCGCGATCATGTCTTCCAGGCAGTCGGGCTTGAGCTTCTTGATCAGCTCCTTCATGCCTCGGGACTCGAGCTGGAACACGGCCGTGGTTTCGGCCTTCTGCAGCATCTCGTAGGTCTTCTTGTCATCCAGCGGGATGCGGTCGATGTCCACCAGCTGGGTCTCGCCGCGGCGGCGCTGCTCGCGGTGGATGGTTTCCAGCGCCCACTTGATGATGGTCAGGGTGCGCAGGCCGAGGAAGTCGAACTTCACCAGGCCGGCCTGCTCCACGTCGTCCTTGTCGAACTGGGTCACCAGGCCGCTGCCGTCCTCGTCGCACTGCACGGCGGAGAAATCGGTCAGCTTGGTCGGCGCGATCACCACGCCGCCGGCGTGCTTGCCGGTGCCACGGGTGATGCCTTCCAGCTTGAGGGACATCTCCCAGATTTCCTGGGCTTCCTCGTCGTTCTTGAGGAACTCGCGCAGCGGTTCCTCCATCTCGTAGGCCTTCTCCAGGGTCATGCCCACTTCGAAGGGGATCATCTTCGACAGCTTGTCGGCCAGACCGTAGGACTTGCCCTGGGCGCGCGCCACGTCGCGCACCACCGCCTTGGCGGCCATGGTGCCGAAGGTGACGATCTGGCTCACCGCGTTGCGGCCGTACTTGTCCGCCACGTACTCGATCACCCGGTCGCGGCCATCCATGCAGAAGTCCACGTCGAAGTCGGGCATGGAGACGCGTTCGGGGTTCAGGAAGCGTTCGAACAGCAGGTCGTAGGCCAGCGGGTCGAGGTCGGTGATCTTCAGCGCGTAGGCCACCAGCGAGCCGGCACCCGAACCACGGCCCGGCCCCACCGGCACGCCGTTGTTCTTGGCCCACTGGATGAAGTCCGCCACGATCAGGAAGTAGCCGGGAAAGCCCATCTGGATGATGGTGTTGAGCTCGAACTCCAGGCGATCGACGTAGCGCTGGCGCACCTCCTCGTAGTTGGGCGTGGTCTCCTTCGGCCAGAGTACCGCCAGGCGCTCTTCCAGCCCCTCGAAGGAGGCGTGGCGCAGGTACTCGTCGATGTTCATGCCGTTGGGCGTGGGGAAGTCCGGCAGGAAGTGCTTGCCCAGCTTCAGCTCCAGGTTGCAGCGCCGGGCGATTTCCACGGTGTTCTCGATGGCATCCGGCAGGTCGCTGAACAGCTCGGCCATTTCCTGCGGCGACTTCAGGTACTGCTGGTCGCTGTACAGGCGCGGCCGGCGCGGATCGTCCAGGGTGCGGCCCTCGCCGATGCACACGCGGGTTTCGTGGGCGGCGAAGTCGTCCTGGGTCAGGAAGCGCACGTCATTGGTGGCGACAATCGGCGCGCCGCAGCGGTCGGCCAGCGGCACGGCGGCGTGCAGGTACTCCTCGTCGTTGATGCGATTGGTGCGCTGCAGCTCCACATAGAAGCGGTCCGGGAAGGCGGCCATCCACTCGCGCAGCAGCTGCTCGGCCAGCGCCTCGTCGCCGTTGAGCAGGGCGTGACCGATCTCGCCTTCCTTCGCCCCGGACAGGGCGATCAGCCCCTCGGCGGCCTCCTTGATCCATTCGCGCTCGATGATCACCAGCCCGTTGCGCTGCCCCTCCATCCAGCCGCGGGAGACCAGCTCGGTCAGGTTCAGGTAGCCCCTGGGGTTCATCACCAGCAGGGTCATGCGGGTCAGCGGGCCGTCCTCATCCCGGCTGGCCACCCACAGGTCGGCCCCGCAGATGGGCTTGATGCCCGCGCCGTTGGCCGCCTTGTAGAACTGCACCAGCGAGTGCATGTTGCTGATTTCGGTGACCGCCACCGCCGGCATGCCCGCCGCCGCGGTCGCCTTGACCAGCGGCTTGATGCGCACCAGACCATCGACCAGCGAAAACTCGGTATGCAGACGCAGATGGACGAACGTAGCGGACATGGACGGACTCTGGGCACGGCTGACGGTGAAGGGAGGGGATTGTAACGGAAAGCCGTGGAGGCGAGGCGGCGCCACTGCGCAACGGCGCTATCCCGCGATCAGCTGTCGTGCCGCCTGGCGGTGCGCCGCGATCAGCGCGGCAAGGTCCAGCCCCTCGATCTGCCCGTCCACCACGCGCCAGCGACCGCCGACCATCACCCGGTCGGCCCGCTCGGCGCCACACAGCAGCAGCGCGGCCAGCGGATCATGGCTGCCGGAAAAGCGCAGCTCGTCGAGCCGGAACAGCGCCAGATCCGCTTGCTTGCCGACCGCCAGCTCGCCGATGTCGCCACGCCCGAGCAGGCGCGCCGAACCCCGGGTCGCCCAGCCCAGCACCTTCTCCGGCGTCACCGCTTCCGCCCCATAGCGCAGGCGTTGCAGGTAGAGCGCCTGGCGCGCCTCCAGCAGCAGGTTGGAGGCATCGTTGGAGGCCGAACCGTCCACGCCCAGGCCGATGGTCGCCCCTTTGCCCTCCAGCTGCAGCGTGCGGCAGATGCCGTTGCCCAGCCGCATGTTGGCGCTCGGGCAATGGCAGATGCCGACGCCCGCCCGGCCCAGCCGATCGATCTCCACCTGGCTGAAGTGGATGCCGTGGGCCAGCCAGGTGCGCGGCCCCAACCAGCCGACGCTCTTCAGGTAGTCCACGGCATGCATGTTGTGCCGCCGCAGGCAGTAGGCCGCATCGTCCGGTGTTTCCCCCAGGTGGGTGTGCAGACGCACGTCGCGCGCCTCGGCCAGCGCGGCGGTGTCGCGCATCAGTTCGCGGCTCACCGAGAAGGGCGAACAGGGCGCCAGGGCGATCTGGATCTGTGCGCCGTCGCCGCGCTGGTGGTAGCGGTCGATCAACCGCTCGCTGTCGGCGAGGATCACCTCGGCGCCCTGCTCCACCGGCCGGTAGGGCCGCTCGCCAACAGGCTTGGCCTGGGTCAGCGAGCCACGGCACAAGGTGGCGCGCATGCCCAGCTCCCGCACCGCCTCCACCTCGATGTCGATGGCCTGCTCCAGAGCCTCCGGAAACAGGTAGTGGTGATCCGCCGTGGTGGTGCAGCCGGACAGCAGCAGCTCGGCCAGCGCCACCCGGCTGGCCAGGGCCAGGTGTTCCGGCGTCAGCCGGGACCAGACCGGATAGAGGGTCAGCAGCCAGTCGCGCAGCGACACGCTCACCACCGGCCCCCAGGCGCGGGTCAGGTTCTGATAGAAGTGGTGATGGGCATTGACCAGCCCCGGCAGCAGCACATGCTCACGGGCCTCGAAGACCTCGTCCACCGGCGCCGCCGGCGTCTGGCCGCTCCCCAGCAGTTCGACGATCAGTCCGTCCTCCACCACCAGCCCGCCCGGCGCGCGCTGCTCGTTGGCGGTGAAG
>DATGNS010000350.1:0-3333 GCA_035306625.1 Pseudomonas sp.
CCAGGCCATGGTCGACCTGATGGCCCAGTACGAGGCCGCCGGCTTCGCCATCGGCGTGCGCGAACTGCCGGACTACATCCCCCTGTACCTGGAGTTCCTCGCCACCCGCGAGGACCTGGAGGCCCGCGAGGGCCTGGCGGACGTGGCGCACCTGCTGGCGTTGCTGGCGGCGCGTCTGGTCGAGCGCCAGAGTCCCTACGCGGCCTGCTTCCGCGCCCTGCTGCAGATTGCCGGCCAGCCGCTGGAAAGCGTGGAGGCGCTGCGCGACCAGGTGGCCGGCGAGGCTCGCGACGACTCGCTGGAGGCCCTGGACAAGGTGTGGGAGGAGGAGCAGGTGAACTTCCTGCAGGCCGAGCAGCAGGAACGCTGCCCGTCGCAGGTCAGCCTGCCGGGCAAGGCCCGCGAGGAAGGCGCGGTGCCGCTGCACTGGGTGGATTTCAACACGGGGCCCGCTGCACAGGGCCGGGAGACGGCAAATGTCTAACTTCAATTTCCTGCTGTTCGGGGTTTACCCCTACATCGCCCTGGCCATCTGCCTGATCGGCAGCTGGGCGCGCTTCGACCTGGCCCAGTACACCTGGAAGACCGGCTCCAGCCAGATGCTGCAGCCCAGGGGCATGCGCCTGGCCAGCAACCTGTTCCACATCGGGGTGATCTTCATCCTCTGTGGTCACTTCGTGGGCCTGCTGATGCCGGAAGCCCTGTACCACCACTTCATCAGCAGCGCCGACAAGCAGCTGGTGGCCATGGTCTCCGGCGGCTTCTTCGGCATCCTCTGCCTGATCGGCCTGGTGATGCTGATCAAGCGCCGCCTGACCGATGCCCGGGTGCGCGCCACCTCCAGCCGTTCGGATATCGCCATCCTCTTCGTGCTGCTGGCGCAACTGCTGCTGGGCCTTGGCACCATCGTTGCTTCGACCGGCCACCTGGACGGCTCGGTGATGGTGCTGCTGGGTACCTGGGCGCAGAGCATCGTCACCCTGCAGCCGGTGGCCGCCGCCGAAGCCATCGCCCCGGTGTCGCTGGTCTACAAGCTGCACGTGTTCCTCGGCGTCACCCTGTTCGTGCTGTTCCCCTTCACCCGTCTGGTGCACATCGTCAGTGCGCCGGTGTGGTACCTGGGACGGCGCTACCAGATCGTGCGCGTCAAGCACAGCGGCCGCGCCGTGCCGCCGGTGCAGGCACCGGTCGGCTACCGCGCTCCGGCCAAGGCCGCGCCGGTCGGCGCCCCCAGGAAGGCCGGCCAGCCGGTGGCCTGAACTGAAACCCAGGGTGGACAGCGCCTTGGCTGTCCACCACGGCCGGGCTCGCCCGGCCCACACCAGCGAGGAAACGAACATGGCATGCGGATGTGGTGGAAGTGAAAGCGGCGGTGGCTGCGGCGGACATGCCCCGGCGGCCGTGGAAGTCCCCGCGGCGCCCCTGGCCGAGAACGCCGCGGTCGAGCTGATCGCCAGCAGCGAGCAGGAATGGCCGCGCATCCGGGTCAACGGTGTGGCCATCGCCCCCGAGGCCATGGCCCGGGAAATCCAGTACCATCCCGCGCCCAGTCGCGACGAGGCGCTCTATCTCGCCTGTCGCGCCCTGGTGATCCGCGAGCTGCTGCAGCAGCGCATCGGCGAGCTGGGCATCCAGGTGCGGCCGGCGGCGGGGGAGAGCGAGGAAGAGGCCGCCACCCGGGAACTGCTGCGCCGTGAGGTCGTCGTGCCCCGGGCCGATGAGGCGACCTGCCGGGACTACTACGAACGCAACCGCGAGCGTTTCACCAGTGCGCCGCTGGTCATGGCCCGGCACATCCTGCTGGCCTGCCCGCCGGACGATGTCGAGGAACGCAGCCGGGTCCGCGAACAGGCCGAGGCGCTGCTGGCCGAGCTGCGCTCCGTGCCGGAACGCTTCGCCGCGCTGGCCCTGGCCCATTCGGCCTGCCCGTCGAAGGAGCAGGGCGGGGCATTGGGGCAGATCAGCAAGGGGCAGACGGTGCCGGAGTTCGAGCGCCAGCTGCTGCGCCTGCCGGTCGGCATCGCCACCCGGCCGCTGGAAAGCCGCTACGGTTTCCATCTGGTGGAGGTCGAGCAGCGCATCGAGGGTCGCCAGCTGCCCTACGAGGCGGTGGCAGATGCGATACGGGATGAGCTGGATCAAGGTGTCTGGCAAGTGGCGGTGGGACAGTATCTGCGGCACCTGCTGGGCGCGGCCGAGATCCAGGGCATACACTTGGATGGTGCCGAGACACCGCTGATGCAGTAGCAGCACGCCGTGCCAGCAGCCTGAGGAACGATCATGAGCACATTGCAAGACGGCCATGGACGCGGCATCGAATACCTGCGCTTGTCGGTGACCGATCGCTGCGACTTCCGCTGTGTGTACTGCATGGCGGAGGACATGACCTTCCTGCCGCGTCAGCAGGTGCTCACCCTGGAGGAGATGCACCGGGTCGCCGCGCTGTTCGTGGCCAACGGCACCCGCAAGATCCGCCTCACCGGCGGCGAACCGCTGGTGCGCCAGGGCATCGTCGGGCTGTGCGAGAAGATCGCCGCGCTGCCCGGCCTGCGCGAACTGGTGATGACCACCAACGGCTCGCGGCTGGTGAAGATGGCCAAACCCCTGGCCGAAGCCGGGGTAAGGCGCCTGAACATCAGCCTCGATAGCCTGGACGCGGACAAGTTCCGCGCCATCACCCGCAACGGCAACCTGGAGCAGGTGCAGGCGGGCATCGAGGCCGCCCGCAACGCCGGCTTCCAGCGCATCAAGCTCAACGTGGTGGCCATGAAGGGCCGCAACCACGAGGAAATCCCCGCCCTGGTGGAATACGCCCTCAGCCGCGGGCTGGACATCACCTTCATCGAGGAGATGCCGCTGGGCGACGTGGGCCGCTCGCGGGGCGAGAGCTTCTGTTCCAGCGACGAGGTGCGCCAGATCATCGCCGAGCGCTACAGCCTGATCGACAGCGCCGAGCAGAGCGGTGGCCCGGCGCGCTACGTGCGTACCCGTGAATACCCGGACAACCGCATCGGCTTCATCTCGCCGCACTCCCACAACTTCTGCGCCACCTGCAACCGGGTGCGCCTGACCGTGGAAGGCCGGCTGCTGCTGTGCCTGGGCCACGAGAACTCCATCGACCTGCGCGCCCTGCTGCGCCGCCACCCCACCGACGACCAGCCCCTGCTCGACGCCGTGCGCGCCGCGCTGCTGCGCAAGCCGCTGCGGCACGAGTTCAACCTCGACGAGGTGCAGGTGGTGCGTTTCATGAACGCCACGGGCGGGTAGGGCGCCCCTCTCGCTTAGGGGAGGTCGGCGTTTTTCCCGGCCGCCGCTTGCGGTGTGCACCGATGC
>DATGNS010000351.1:0-4019 GCA_035306625.1 Pseudomonas sp.
TTGCGCCCCTCGCCTTCGGCCAGGCTGAGCACCCTGCCCATGGGAATCGCCCGAAAGCGTTCGGCCAGAAACTGATTGGGCTCCGTGCCATAGGCATATTCTTCCCCGGCGTAGCGCTCATCCCACATGCGGTTCTCATGACAGCGTTCATTTCGAGACGCATGGTAGCGTAACCGGACCGCCCGTCGGCCGGCCGGCGCAGCCACGGCGCCGGCCCCAGCGGGCAATCAGCAGCCCCAGCAGGAGCATTTCGGCCAGGTCGCCGCCGTAATACATCAGCTGCGCCGCCGCCTGGATTTCCTCCAGGCCATGGTGCGTGCCACGCGGCCAGCCGAAACCGTACATCAGCTTGGCCAGCGTGGCATGGGCAGCCATGGCGACGAACAGCACACCGAGCCGCACCCAGGCGCGCGCCGCATGGGGCGCCGGATCGGGCCCGGCCAGGATCGCCCAGGTGAACAGGCAGCCGGCCGCCAGAAAATGCCAATGCACCAGCCAGTGCAGAGCCGGCGAGCCAAGGCTCGCCGCATACAGCGGAGTGAGATAAAGCAGGTACATGCCGCCGAGGTTCAGCAGCAGTGCGGTGAGCGGATGGGCCAGCAGTCGCAGCGGGCCGCTGCGCAGAACAGCAACCAGGGCGCGTGCTCCCGCAGTGGGCAAGGTACGCAACAGCAGCGAAACGGGGGCGGCCAGCACCAGCAACAGGGGCGCGAACATGCCCAGCAGCAGGTGCTGGAGCATGTGCCCGCGCAGGTCCTGATGGGCGTGGAGCATCACCGGCGGCGATATGGCAAACAGCACCATGCTCGTCCCGGCCAGAAGGGCCAGCAGACGCCAGAAACTCCAGGGACGACCGCGCCGCCACTGCCGTTGCAGGCCAACCAGATAGGCAATCTGCGCGGCAACGACCAGCGTCAGCACCAGCACGGTTCTATCGGGCCGCAGCGGCAGCTCGCCGCCACAGCCAGACGCCGATCAGAAGCAGCACCAGCCCGCAGAGATTCCACGCCAGATCGTAGGGCAGCAGTTCCACCCCATAACGCACCTGATGCAGGCGCAGCAGCTTGTGATCGACGATGCCGTCGAACAACTGGAAGCCGCCCATCCCCAGGAGCAAGCCCGCCCGGGTCCAGGACGGAATCAGCGCCTGACGGCGCGCCAGCCGGGCAATCCAGAAGAAGCCCGCCACCAGAATGATCAGCTCGGCGGCATGGAGCATGCCGTCGGAGAAGATGCCGATCATCGGCGTGGACTGATCGAAGAAGTGGTGCCACTGCAACAGCTGGTGAAAGACGATCTCGTCCACCGCCGCCATGACGCCGCCCCCGACCAGAACGGCTGCCCCAAGGGAATGCCCGGGTTCCACGGCTGCCCTCCCGCGCCATGCCAGCGAAACAGGTTCAGCTCAAACGACCCGGAACAATCACCCCTTGTTCCCTGCAAATGGCCGCCGGCATGCGGCGGATCAGCCCTTCTGTACCTGGTAGCGAAGCTCCACCATGCCGGTTCCCATCTGCTGCACCGACACCAGCTGCAGCGTCGGACTGAGCACGCGCCGCGGAAACAGTGGCTTGCCCCGCCCGAGGGTGGCCGAGCCCAGCTGGATGATCAGCTCGTCGAGCAGGCCGGCATCGTGGAACTGGCCGGCCAGATCGCCACCGCCCACGATCCAGATGTTCCGCTCCCCCGCCACCGCGCGCATCGCGGCGTGGACGGCACGGACATCACCCTGCACGAAGCGGACATCGGCCTCGGCAAGGGTCGGCAGGGTGCGATGGGTAAAGACCCAGGCCGGCTGGGTATACGGCCAGGGCGATCCGGTTTCCGCGGCGACCGTCTCGGCATTGCGCAGCAGCCACTCGTACGTCGCCGCGCCCATGGCAAGGGCGCCCACGTTGGCAATGAACTCGGGGTAGCTGGAGTGCTCCAGGTCTCCGAGGGGAAACAGCCAGTCCAGCGAATCCTCTTCCGTGGCGAGAAAGCCATCCAGGCTGCTGGCCGTGTAGTACTGGGTCTTCATCATTGCTCCCGGGCTCAAATCCGCAACAGCCCGCGAAAGCCCCGCGCCGCGTAGTACGACTGGGCACCGTTGTGATAGACGAACACCCGGCCGTAACGGCGATCCGCGAACAGGGCACCACCCAGCGCGCGCACATCGGCGGGGGTGGCAATCCAGCTGGAGGTCTTGCAGTCGAACTCGCCCAGCGCCTGGAGCGCCCGGTACTGCTCCTCATCCAAGAGCTCGATGCCCATGGCCGCCGCTTCCTCCACGACGCTCGACTGCGGCTTGTGTTCCTTGCGGGCATCCAGCGCCTCCCGGTCGTAGCAGAGGCTGCGGCGGCCTTTCGGGCTTTCCACGGAGCAATCGCAGAACAGGATGCGCCCCTGCTCGTCCCGCCCGATCACGTCGGGCTCGCCGCCGGAGTCCTCCATGGCACGCAGGGCTTTCCGCGCAGCGGACGCCTTCGCCAGGCGGCTCTCCACCTCGGACCACTCGATTCCCCCATGGCGCTGGGGATTTTTATCGAAGCGGGCTTTCAAGATCTGCAGCAGGTCAGTCTCGTTCATCGCGCCGCTTCCGCCAGAATTCGAAGAGCTCCCGCACCTCGGCGCTGAACCGGGTCTGCTCCTGGTCTTCCAGCAAGTCCAGGTGAAACAGGGCATTCAGCTTGAGCATCAGATTCGAGCGTCGCGGATCATTGAAACAAAGCGCCACGTGCTCATTCCTCTCGTTGATCAGCCTGAACAGTGCGAGAAAGCGCTCATGCGCGGACCTGGTATCGTCGCCAATCACCTGAGCACTCTCCCGGAGGATCTGCTCACACAATCGGTTGAGCAGGGTCGGTTGCAACTTTCGAAACAGCTTCCAGTCGGATTCAGTCATTGTTCTGACCATGCGCGGTTTGATGGGGAATGGTCCTGGCCGTGCGGGGCATGACGCCTCACTCCGACCATTGCGGGTTCCAGACGACTTCCCAGAGATGTCCGTCCGGGTCCTGAAAATAACCCGAATAGCCACCCCAGAAGGTGTCATGGGCAGGCTTGACGATCATCGCGCCGGCCGCGGCGGCCTTGGCCATGAGCGCATCGACCTCGGCCCTGGAGGAAACGTTGTGGCCCAGGGTCATTTCGGTCGGGCTGGCAGGCCCGATGGCCAGCCCCGTGTCGTGGGCGATGCTCCTGCGCGGCCATAGGGCCAGACGCAGGCCGGGCTGCAGATCGAAGAACGCGACGGCACCGAACTCGAATTCGCGGCCGACGATGCCTTCGGTGGGAAACCCCAGGCCCTCTCGATAGAAGCGCAGGGAGGCTTCCAGATCATCAACGCCGAGGGTGATGACGGTGACACGTGGTCTCATGAACGGCTCCTGCCTTTGAATAATCGGTGATCCCCGGCATCCACGCTCCCAGCGCGGCCCCTGGGCCAGAGGCGGACAGCGCAGGCAAGGCTCCCCAGCACCAGGCCGGACAGTCCGCTCAGCGCAACAAGCGCAGCCAGGGAATAGAACACCCCGGCAGCGAGCGGGATCCTTCGGTACAGGAGAATACCCAGGGCAACACGTGCGACCAGCAGCACCAGCTCGAAAAGCAGGAGACCCCACAACCAGGCTTCCCCATCATCAGGCATCGCCCAGGCCTGCACGCCATCCACGAACGCAGCCACCTCAGCCGCCTTGAACATGGCAAGAGCCAGTCCGCTCAGGAGGAGGGTTGCCCCAACCACCTTGCTCGCCCGGTCTCTGTGCATGGACGGCCTTGTCACCTGCTGAAACTGCCGACACCATCCGAAGAATCCACAGTCAGCCGCTCAACTAACTGCGCGCCGCTGGCCGGATATGCCTTCCTGGCAATGTAAGCGGTAGCGCCCGGACGGTAATCATGTGCTTCCTCTTGGCATCTAATGCCGATGTTAACCGGGGCGGCCGCAAAAACTGAGTGCAAGACCTGACCTTTCCGGTACGGTGTTGCCCCTATGTCCTATTCCGAACTCAGCGTTGAAGAACGCGCCACCATTCAAA
>DATGNS010000352.1:0-2087 GCA_035306625.1 Pseudomonas sp.
CAGTTCGTGCGCGAGACCCAGGTGGATGCCCTGGCCATCGCCATCGGCACCAGCCACGGCGCCTACAAGTTCACCAAGCCGCCGACCGGTGACATCCTGGCCATCGACCGCATCAAGGAAATCCACAAGCGCATCCCCGACACCCACCTGGTGATGCACGGCTCCTCCAGTGTGCCGCAGGAGTGGCTGAAGGTCATCAACGAGTTCGGCGGTGACATCAAGGAAACCTACGGCGTGCCGGTCGAGGAAATCGTCGAAGGCATCAAGCACGGCGTGCGCAAGGTGAACATCGACACCGACCTGCGCCTGGCTTCCACCGGTGCCATCCGTCGCTTCCTGGCCCAGAACCCGAGCGAGTTCGACCCGCGCAAGTTCTTCGCCAAGACCATCGAGGCCATGCGCGACATCTGCATCGCCCGCTACGAGGCCTTCGGCACCGCCGGTCATGCCTCCAGGATCAAGCCGATCTCCCTGGAAGACATGTACAAGCGCTACGCCAGCGGCGAGCTGGACGCCAAGGTGAACTGAGCACGATCCCACGCTCGAAACAGCCCCGCACCCGCGGGGCTGTTTCTTTTCCCCCTTCCCTTTTCAGCCCCTTCGTCAGCGCCCTCACCCGCTCCGCAAAAAAATCTTTTTTGCGCCAATCGCGCCCAGTAAAATCCGCGCCCTTCGCTTTTCCTCTCCCGCACCTCCCCATGAAACCGATGCTGATTGCCGCCGCGGATCCCGAGCGCCTGGAAACCTGGGCCAGGTATCACAAGGGACTGTGCGAGGGCTGTCGGGCGACCTGCTGCACCCTGCCGGTCGAGGTGCGCGTGGCGGATCTGATCCGGCTCGGCGTGCTGGACGAATTCGATGCCGAGGAACCGCCCAAACAGCTCGCCAGGCGCCTGATGAAGGATGGCGTGGTGCAGCACTTCAACCACAAGCGCGGGCTGTTCACCCTGCAGCAGATGGCCAACGGCGACTGCCTGTTCCTGGATCGCAAGACGCGCCGCTGCACCGTCTACGCCAACCGCCCGGACACCTGCCGCAATCACCCGCAGGTCGGCCCGCGTCCCGGCTATTGCGCCTACCGGCCCCGCTGACCGCTGCTAGCGCCTGGCGATGATCCAGATGGCGTGGATCACACCCGGCAGCCAACCCAGCAGAGTGAGCAGAATGTTCAGCCAGAAGGCGCCGCCCAGGCCCACCTGCAGGAACACCCCCAGCGGCGGCAGGAAGATGGCGGCAATGATGCGAATCAGGTCCATGGCGGCGCTCCGGAGCAGGAAACCTTGCTGAACCGACTCCCGCGGCGACGCAGGGTTCCGGTGCAAAAAAATCATATCCGGTTACACATTTCGAGCTAGCGTTTAGCGAGCCTGCCCACCCGCTTCAGGGATTCGCAGCACTGAACGGAACGGCATGGGTGCAGTCCACAGAACACACACCCTCCATCGAGACCGCACATGGAACGTTCAGATTCTCGCAACGTACTCGATCGCCTGCGCCGCAAGCTGGACCAGCTCGGGCCCGCCCGCACCTTCCACCTTGCCCTGGTACGTCTGCTCAACCGCATGAGCCTGTTCAAGATCCTGCGCGGCGTCCTGCTGCTGCGGGTCGATCCGAACTTTCTCGAATGCCCCGCCCGGTTGACGCCCGGCTTCCTCGACGAGGAACAGCTGCGACGCCTGGCCCGCGACCCGGCCAACGAGCTGGATGCCAGCTTCCTCAACGAGGCCCTGGCCAAGGGTGATCGCTGCTATGCCATCCTCGACGGCGACAGGCTTGCCGCCTACGGCTGGTACTCCCGCCAGCCGACGCGCATCGATCCGCCCGAGCTGCTGCTCGGCTTCGATGCCGACTACGTATACATGTACAAGGGCCTGACCCGTCCGGAATACCGTGGCCAGCGTCTGCATGCCATCGGCATGAACCGCGCGCTGCAGCATTACCTGGAGCATGGCGCACGGGGGATCATTTCCTACGTGGAATCCACCAACTTCGACTCGCTGAAGTCCTGCTACCGGCTCGGCTACCGCCACTTCGGGGACATCTACCTGTGGCGGGTGTTCGGCCAGTACCTGCGCCTGTACAGCCCC